>NZ_JANYGG010000056.1 GCF_025362505.1 Sphingomonas sp.
TGGCGCATCCGGTCGATCGCCTCGTTCACCGAGCTTTCCTTCTCGATGTAGGTGTCCGACCGGGGGACATAGGCCTCGGGCTGGTAATAATCGTAGTAGCTGACGAAGAACTCGACCGCGTTGTCGGGAAAATAGCTCTTGAACTCGCCATAGAGTTGCGCCGCGAGGATCTTGTTTGGCGCGAGGATCAGCGCCGGCCGCTGGAGCGTCTCGATCACCTTGGCCATGGTGAAGGTTTTGCCCGACCCGGTGACGCCAAGGAGCACCTGGTCCTTCTCTCCTTGCTCGGCCCCCTCGGTCAATTCCCTGATCGCCGTCGGTTGATCGCCCGCCGGGACATAGTCGGCCTTGAGCACGAACGCCCGCCCGCCCTCGGCCTTTTCGGGGCGCTGCGGGCGGTGGGGAATGAACGTGTCGCCAACGTCGTGCTCGTCGAGCGAGGTGCGGATCTGGATGGCCATGTGACCTGCGATATGGGGGCAATGACGTCGCGCGACAATTGGGTGTGTGTGGGGACGGTTTCTGCTGGAGACGGTCATTTGCGTTGCTGTTGCTAGCGCAGCTTCTCAAGGTTAGGATTCAGAGGTTTGGAGTGCCATCGGAACAGCTGTTGGGGGGAGCGGCGATGACTGAACTTGCGCTACAATCTGTGCCTTCGCGCCGACGCCACCGGCCGCTGCAATATTTCTTTCCGGGCATGGCCGTTTTTGCAGGACTGATCATTGCATTGGGCTTCGTTCCGGAGATCCTCAGATTCGCCGCCGGAACGTTTCCAATACCTTGGGTGCTACATATCCACGCAGGGATCATGTTCGCTTGGTTTGGTGCCTTTCTCTTGCAAGCGGTTTTGGGAGCCACGGGCCGGACGGCGCTGCATCGGCGCGTAGGCCTTTACGCTATATTTGTCGGTTTCCTTGCGTTTGCTTCAATGGTCTTCGTCGAATTTAGAACCTTCGTTGCGCACCCCCAATGGCTGACACCCAAAGACTT
This sequence comes from Sphingomonas sp., assembly GCF_025362505.1. Classification (GTDB taxonomy): domain Bacteria; phylum Pseudomonadota; class Alphaproteobacteria; order Sphingomonadales; family Sphingomonadaceae; genus Sphingomicrobium. The sequence goes on from NZ_JANYGG010000056.1 coordinate 991, forward strand.
AGACTGGAAGCTTCCCGGAGCCTTCATTTATCTGACATTCGGACTGTTTCTGGCGTGGGCCGTTCGGGAAAGACGTAGACCTGAATGGCACAAACGCTTGATGACCTTCGCGCTATTCCTGTCGCTCGACGCGGCTATCCAGCGATTCGTGTGGATACCAATGGGTTACGGCTTTGGCCCATTCGCGTTGGCCCTGGACTTGTTCCTCCTCGTCCCACTGTTCGCTTACGACCTTCGCGTGCTCAATGGACGCCTCCATGCTGCGACTGTTCGCGGCACGGTGGTCTTGCTTTCTTCGGAGGCTGCGCTGTTTGCGCTGTGGGGAACTGCCCCGTGGCACAACCTTGTTCTTTGGGTGGCAAACGGCATCCGACCTTAATCCAGAACACGGAAACGATTGCGAACCAAGCTTTTCCACCGAACAATGTCCCTCCAGAGCGCCCGAACCTGAAAGTTCGACGTCAGACACCTCTCTCCTGTGATTGCCAAACGCCGCTTTGCGCATATGGTGCGCGGCATTGTGAAGCGCGAAGGGTCGCGCCTGGGGGGTCGTCAACATGCGTCATCTGGTCATCATTCCGCTTCTGCTGCTCGCGGCCTGCTCCGACGACGCGCCGCCGGTCGACAAGCGCGCGGGCGAGGCGAAGCAGCTTCAGGCCGGGGCCTACGAGGTCCAGGCCAAGGTGATTTCGCTGACCGCAACCGATCTGGGCAAGCCGGCGTCGAGCCTCAAGGCGGGCGACGTCGCGGTGCTCAAGGGCTGCGTGGCGGCGGACGGGACGCCCGACCATAGCCTGTTCATCGAAACCGGCGATGTCTGCTCCCCGACGCAAAGCTATTCGAGGAGCGCGATCCTCAACATCCAGCTGAATTGCACCCGCAAGGGCGCGGCGGGGTCGGTCAACTATTCGGTCGACGGGCAGTTCACCGCCGACGCCTTCACCGCAAAGGTGACGACGGGGACGAGCTTCACCACGCCCGACGATTATCTGCTGATGCGCGAGCTCAGCGGCAAGCGCGTTGGCAACTGTCCCGCGGCGGGTGCGGCGGTGGCCAAGGGCTGAGGGACCGAACTGTCGCGTCGGTGGTTAAGCCCGGCGTGAAGGCGGTCATCCTCATCAACCACGGCGGCGGGACCGCCAAGCGCGACCCGGAGATCGGGCCGAAGGTCGAAGCGGCGTTGCGTGCGGCAGGGGTCGATGGCGAGGTCGAACTGCTCGACGGGCCGGGCGTGGCGGCGCGGGCGAAGGAAGCGGTCGAAGCCGGGGCACCGCTGATCATCGCCGGGGGCGGCGACGGGACGATCAGTGCGGCGGCCGGGGCGATTGCAGGGAGCGAGACGGTGCTCGGGGTGCTGCCGCTGGGCACACTCAACCATTTCGCGCGCGATCTCGGGGTGCCGTTCGACCTTGCGGGCGCGGCGGCGGTGATCGGCGCCGGGCATGAGCGGCGGGTCGACGCCGCCGACCTCAACGGCCGCGTGTTCATCAACAACAGCGCACTCGGGCTCTACCCGCTGATGGTGGTCGACCGCGACACCCAGGAGAAACGGCTCGGGCGGTCGAAGAAATTCGCGCTGGTCGTCGCGGGCATTCGCACGCTCGCGCGGTTCAAGCATCAGCGGCTGACGCTGACGGTCAACGAGACGAGGGGCGGTTCGGTCGAGACGCCGCTGCTGTTCGTCGGCAATAATGATTATTCGCTTGAAATGCCCGCCGCGGGGAGCCGTAGGGCGCTCGACGAGGGCCGGCTGTGCGTGATGGTGTTGCGCAAGAAGGGGCGGCTCGGGCGGCTCGCGGCGTCGCTGCGGGCGTTGACCGGGCGGATGCGCGGCGACGACATGGTCCGCCTCGACAATGTCCAGAGGTTGCGCGTGTCGAGCCATCGCTCGGTGCTCGCGGTGGCGATCGACGGCGAGACCGAGCATCTTAAGCCGCCGCTCGATTACCGCATCCGCGCTGGCGCGTTGCGGGTCCTGGCGCCGAGTTCGATGTCGAACAGCGCGGGTTAGTGGTCCGTCCGGCCCGCCACTCGCACTAATGCGAGGGCCGAGCCGGACACACGCGGAGACGTCGGGAGAGAGCTCCTCGGCCTGTCGCAATTGCGCCACTGGGAGACGGATTTTTACATCCTTCGTTAATTTAGATCTTGCGTCTCGGGCTCGATTCAAACACTATCCCTTGTGTAGCGACGGGGGCTTCTCTCAACACCTAGTGGTTGGGGCTGGATATACCTATGTCCGGTGAAGCAGTCCTGTGCCCTGTGGATATCGGGGACAGGGTGCAGAAAAAGGTCCGCGACGGTGCGAAAAGGCGTAGGCTGGTGGCCATGGTCGCGAGTCGAACATTAGAAGAACAGGCGGTGCCTTCGGCGCCGCGCGAAGAACAGGAGTCGGTGATGGATTTTGCAAGCAGCAGCGCGGTCGACGCGGGCGATGTCACCACCACCCTGGCCAATGACAGGAGCGGGCGCACCAGCCATACGATCGACACGCGCGCGTTCAACGTCGTCACCGATATGAGCCGCGACGCGCTGCTGACCGACTTCGGCAAGGAGACGCTCAAGGACCGCTATCTGCTCCCGGGCGAATCCTACCAGGATTTGTTCGCGCGCGTCGCCTCGGCTTATGCCGACGATCAGGATCACGCCCAGCGGGTCTACGACTATATCTCGAAGCTGTGGTTCATGCCGGCGACCCCGGTGCTGTCGAACGGCGGGACCGGGCGGGGCTTGCCGATCTCGTGCTACCTCAATTCGGTGTCGGACAGCCTCACCGGCATCGTCGATACGTGGAACGAGAATGTCTGGCTGGCGTCGAAGGGCGGCGGGATCGGCACTTACTGGGGCAATGTCCGCGGCATCGGCGAGCCGGTCGGCCTCAACGGCAAGACCAGCGGAATCATCCCGTTCGTGCGCGTGATGGACAGCCTTACCTTGGCGATTTCGCAGGGGTCGCTGCGGCGCGGGTCGGCGGCGTGCTACCTCGATATTTCGCATCCCGAGATCGAGGAGTTCCTCGAAATCCGCAAACCGTCGGGCGACTTCAACCGCAAGGCGTTGAACCTCCACCACGGCGTGCTCGTCACCGACGAGTTCATGGAAGCGGTCCGCTCGGGCGCGGAATTCACCCTGCGCAGCCCGCGCGACCAGTCAGCGCGCGGCACGGTCGATGCGCGCTCGCTGTTCCAGAAACTGGTCGAAACGCGCCTCGCGACCGGCGAGCCGTACATCATCTTCATCGACCAGGTGAACCGCTCGATGCCCAAGCATCACCGCGACCTGGGATTGAAAGTTACCACGTCGAACCTTTGCTCGGAGATAACACTTCCGACCGGCAAGGATCATCTCGGCGCCGAACGCACCGCGGTGTGCTGCCTGTCTTCGCTCGCCCTGGAAACCTGGGACGAGTGGAACGGCGACAAGGACTTCATCGAGGACGTGATGCGCTTCCTCGACAATGTCCTGTCCGACTATATCGCCCGCGCTCCCGACGAGATGGCGCGCGCCAAGTACAGCTGCGAGCGCGAACGGTCGGTGGGCTTGGGCGTGATGGGCTTCCACTCGTTCCTCCAGGCGCGCGGCCTGCCGTTCGAAGGCGCGATGGCCAAGTCGTGGAACCTCAAGATCTTCAAGCATATCCGGGCGCAGGTCGACGAGGCCTCGATGATGCTCGCGCACGAGCGTGGCCCCTGCCCCGACGCCGCCGACATGGGGGTGATGGAGCGCTTTTCCTGCAAGATGGCGATCGCCCCGACCGCGTCGATCTCGATCATCTGCGGCGGCACGAGCGCGTGCATCGAGCCGATCCCGGCCAACATCTACACCCACAAGACGCTGTCGGGCTCCTTCTCGATCAAGAACCCGTTTCTCGAGAAATTGCTGGCGACCAAGTCGAAGGACAGCGCCAATGTGTGGAACTCGATCCTCGAGCAGGGCGGGTCGGTCCAGCACCTCGATTTCCTGACCCAGGACGAGAAGGACACCTACAAGACCAGTTTCGAGATCGACCAGCGCTGGCTGCTCGAACTGTCGGCCGACCGTACGCCATTCATCGACCAGGCGCAGTCGCTGAACCTGTTCATCCCCGCCGACGTCGACAAGTGGGACCTGATGATGCTCCACTTCCGCGCGTGGGAGCTCGGCATCAAGTCGCTCTATTACCTGCGGAGCAAGTCGGTCCAGCGGGCCGGGTTCGCCGGCGGGGTCGAGGCCGACAACACCGCCGAAGCGCCCAAGTATGAGCTGAGCTCGACCGATTACGACGAGTGTCTGGCGTGTCAGTAAACTCCCTCTCCCACCGGGAGAGGGAGGGAGCGGCGCAGCCGCGGAAGGGTGAGGGTGATCGATTGCGTCATTATCACAATCAGCCCTCCGGGACCGTCGGCCGCGCTCGCCAGCTCCGCCGGGATTCAACCATGCCCGAGCAATTGCTGTGGCGCGCGCTTCGCGCGAGCTTTCCTGGCCTGCGCTGGCGCCGGCAAATGCCGATCGGTCCCTATTTCGCTGATTTCGCCTGTTTCGCCGAACGTTTGGTCGTCGAGGCCGACGGCGGCCAGCATGCGGAGGCGCTTGCGTACGACGCGACCCGTACTCGCTTCATCGAGCGCCAAGGCTATCGCGTTCTCCGTTTCTGGAACAATGACATCGTTGAAAGCATGGACGGGGTGATCGCGAGCATTTCTGACGCCTTGTCACCCTCACCCTCCCAGCCTGCGGCTGGGCCCCTCCCTCTCCCGGGGGGAGAGGGAATTTGACCCCCGCCAACCTTCTCTTCACCATCGCCGGGATCGGCGCGCTGCTCGTCGGGCTGGTCATGCTGCTGCGCCCTTCGCTGGTCCGCGCGCTGCTCCGGATCAAGCCCAGCGAGCCGGCGAAGCAGGGCCTGCTCATCGCCGGCATGATGCTCGCGGCGTTCGGGATGCTGCTTGCCGGTTTCGCGATCGGCTATTCGACGGTCAGGCCACTCGACTTCAACCAGAGCGCGAGCCAGTGAACTGGCGCCGCTATCATCGCTGGCTGTCGCTTCCGTTCGGGCTGATCCTGCTGTGGGTCGCGCTCACCGGGATCGCGATGCAGGCGGTCGAGATTTACGACAAGGGCCTGTTCGGCGAAGACGAGGACCGCCCGGCGCTGGTCCCCGCGGCGCGCGCGCAAGAGCATGACCAGGACGCGCAGGCCGCCAGGCCCACCGCGATCGCCGCCGCACATCCGCTCGCCGCTTCTGCCGCTGCCGCCTCCGCCACGCCTGCCCCGCCACGCCCACCGCAGAGCAAGGCGCATCAGCTCCACGAACTCCTCCAGCACCTCCACTCGGGCGAATGGTTCGGCCCGTTCGGGACGATCATCCAGACCCTCGCCGGCATCGCGATGACCTTCTTCGCCGTGTCGGGAATGTGGATGTACGTGATCATGTACCGCCGCCGCGGCCACAAGCATCACGATGGCAAGAAGCTGTTCTGGTGACCGCGCGCCCCGCCCCTTTGCCCACCTCGACCGATTACGCCAGCTATGCCGAGTGGAAGGCGTGGGACGCGGGCTCGTTCATGGTGCCGTCGCCGACCGAGCGCAGCTATTACGCCAACGAACTGCGCGGGCATCGCATCGCCGGCAAGCCGGTGCTTGAGCTCGGCTTCGGCAACGGCGGCTTCCTCGCCTGGGCGAAGGACGAGGGCGCGGTTGTCCACGGTACCGAGCTCCAGCCCGACCTCGCCGCGCGCGGTGCCGCCGCGGGGGTGGTCGTCGAGCCCGAGGATATCGCCGCCCTCCTCCCCGCCGCCCGCGCGCGCTTCGCGCTGGTCGCGGCGTTCGACGTGTTCGAGCATCTCGACATCGCCGCGCTCCCCGGGCTGCTCGCGACCACCGCCGAGTTGCTCGAGGACGGCGGGCTGCTCGTCGCACGCTATCCCAACGGCCAGTCGCCGTTCGGCCGCGTCCACCAGCATGGCGACATGACCCACCGCACCGTCCTGTCGGCCGACATCATGCGCCAGCTCGTCGCCGGGCTGCCGTTCGACCCGGTCCATCTCGGCAATCCCGCCCGCCCCGCCGGCGGCGTCGAGCAGGCGCGGCGGCTGATCCACCGCACCATCGAAATCGCGCTGCAGCGGCTCTACGGCCACGACACCCCGCTCGCCCCGAACAGCGTCGCCATCCTCCGCCGCCGTGCACGAAGCACCGCCCACCCCCATATCAACCGATAAGACAGGAGAGTCTGATGTCCCTTCTCGAAGCCCGCAAGCAGTACAAGCCGTTCGAATACCCGTGGGCGTTCGATTTCTGGAAGCGTCAGCAGCAGATCCACTGGATGCCCGAGGAAGTGCCGTTGGGCGAGGATTGCCGCGACTGGGCGCAGAAACTCAGCGACCACGAACGCAACCTGCTGACCCAGATCTTCCGCTTCTTCACCCAGGCCGACGTCGAGGTGCAGGACTGCTATCACGAAAAATACAGCAGCGTGTTCAAGCCGACCGAGATCAAGATGATGCTCGCCGCCTTCTCGAACATGGAGACGGTCCACATCGCCGCCTACAGCCACCTGCTCGACACCATCGGCATGCCCGAAAGCGAGTATGGCATGTTCCTCCAGTACAAGGAGATGAAGGACAAGCACGACTATATGGCGACCTTCACCGTCGACACCGACGAGAACATCGCCCGGACGCTCGCCATGTTCGGCGGCTTCACCGAAGGGCTGCAGCTGTTCGCCAGCTTCGCCATGCTGATGAACTTCCCGCGCTTCAACAAGATGAAGGGCATGGGCCAGATCGTCAGCTGGTCGGTGCGCGACGAGAGCCTCCATTGCGAGGGCATCACCAAGCTGTTCCACGCCTTTGTGGCCGAACGCGACTGCCTGACCAAGGCG
>NZ_JANYGG010000081.1 GCF_025362505.1 Sphingomonas sp.
GGTTCGGGGAATGACACCACCGCGTCGAGCGGGGCCACCGGCGCGTCGCCGACCGAGCCCAGCGCATCGGCAATCGCCGCGCGGTTTCCCTCCTTACCCGCGCGACCCTTGGCTGCGGCGCGGGATGCTTCGAACGCTTCCCTGTCGTTGAGATAGTCAGCCTTAGCCTGCACGAGATCGTCGGACAGATTGCGTTCGTGCTTCGCCAACCCCCAACCGAGTTCCTTATCGGCCGCCGACTTCCGATCTCCCGAACTGGCGACCGAAAGGAGGAACAGCGACAGTGGCCGGGCATGGCCAGTTGGCAGGACGACGTTGGCGTGCGCCTGGACCGCCAGCGCAGCATGCGAAAGCGCCGACTGGGCACATATCTCGACTGGTGCCTGGATCAGGTCCTGTGTGCCCTGCACGGCCGGCGCAATGATGCTTCCGAGGGCTTCGAGCGGATAAGGTTCGCCATCCCGCAGGGCACGACGCAACGGTCGGGCAGGTTCGAGTTCGATCACTTCGGCTGTTTTCAACCGGTCTTTGAATGCGGTCGCGGTCATGCGCGGTCCCCCTGAAGTTCAGAATTGAAGTCATTGAAGCCCGGCAATGGGCGGATGATGCTGACGGTGCGGCCCTGCTCGACGAATGCATCGGCGGCCCGACGCGCATGGCGTTCGCCAGCTTCATCACGATCGGCACCAATCGTCACGACCTTGACCCCGACAGGCAGGGCCATCCCGGCCATATTGCCTTCGCCGGTGGCGGCCCAGACGGCGAGCCCCATCTCTTGCTGCAGGGTGAGCCCGTCTTCGAGCCCGCCCGTCACGATGAGGTTTGCCGCCGCAGGCGCCAGTCGGATGGCGCCCCCGGCAATGCGACCGAGGCTCAGCTTGGGCGCTGGAACATCGGCCTTGGCCGAGCCATCTTTCTTGACGAACGTGCGCTGGACGCCGCCGATCTTGTTGTCGGCATTGGCGATTAGCGCGACCAGGCAGGGCAATGTTTTCGAGCCGTACCGAAGTCGTGCGAACCGGAGCGATTCTGGCAATCGCAGATCGAGACCGCGACCACGAAGATATGCTTCAGCCGGTGTTCCGCCGATCGGTCCCGCCGCGCGCCAAATGGTGATTGCTTCAGCTGTCGTGTCGCGCTCTGGCTCCGGCGGCAGCGCCGGCTGCACAACGACTGGTAGGTTGCCGCCTTCGAGCATGGCCACGGCTTCACGCAGGCCGACATCATGGGCGCGCTGGAGGTAGTCGAGCACGTCGCCACCGGCGCCGCAGCCGAAGCAGTGGTAGCGCTCCCCGTCTTCATATATGGTGAACGACGGGGAGCGATCCGGATGCAGGGGACAAGAGGCCTTCCACTCCCGTCCTGCCCGAATGAGCTTGGTTGATGCGCCCACGATTGCAGGCAGCGAGTGGCGGGACCGGATTGCCGCAAGGTCGAAAAAGGCGGTCATGTGAGCGGCCCCTGAGACTTAGAGAAGATCGCCTTGAGCCAGCTCTCTTGCCGGGCCGACAACGTCTTCCAGCAAATGATGTCGTCCAAGAACGCGACCTCTCGACTGTCCAGGTGCGGGCTGTAGCGAGCCATCCGCGCACGACGCCGCCAGGCTGGATCGAGGTTGACTGGCGATGGTGTGGACGAGGGCGGAGCAAGGTCAGCCTCCCCGGACAGCGACCGCTCGATCAGGTCGGAGACGGTCACGCCCTTGGGCAGCAACCGACCAATCGCATAGATCGCAGCAGCCACTTCGCCTGGCTTGTCCGACAGCAACAGCCGCGCCGACGCGGCCACCCGACGACGGGCGTCAGGTTTTAAGGTGACGGGCATCATTCCGCCCTCTCGAATACCAACGGCGCCGCGATCACAGCGAGCGCGGGACGAAGTCCGTAACGAGCCATCAGATGTTGATGCTGGAGTGTCTTTGATGTAGAACCACAATCGTTGCCTGCCAGCAAACGATACGGGGGCCGGGCGTCCGCTGGGACTGCCCGGCCTTTTCGCGTCAGCGGACGCGAGGCCGTTTTGATCGACATTGGTCACGCGGCTTCAGAAGTGGACTGAAAACGGTTTGCGTTTTTCCAGTCCTCAATGTCTGCGGGGTCATAAAGCACCTTGCCGCGTCGGCCCGGGGTCTTGATAAATTTGGGTCCAATTCCCCGGACCCTCCAGTTCTCAAGAGTACCAGGTGCTACACCGACATGCGGCGCAGCCACCTTGGTATCGAATAAATGATCCATCGCCGTTCCCTATCAATGGACCGCGCCTAGTTGCGTGGTCTGCGATGGATAACTGGCAAGGAAAGTGGGCCTCGAAAAATGGCGAATAATAGGCGGGGTCGCGACCTATTATTCCATCCGCTGGCTATCCTGCTGGAGGGCTCGCTTTGCTAGTGAGTCGGAAAGGGATAGCCCAAGTGGATCGAGGATAATGTTTGCGAACTTTCGGAATTTGCCAGTTTCCTTCAATATTTCGTCACCCCAATCGGTGAGAGGAACCACTTCTACTCGTCGGGTTGCGCGCCGTCCGGTTACTTCGCAGTAGATATTGCTCGCGGTCACTGCCCAATCGAGCAAGGCGTCTTTGCGGGGCGCCCCTCGGCCTTGCTTGGGTAATTCGCTGACGGCTTGCTCTGCCCAGCTTGCGAGCTGAGATACTACGCTCATGGCTGCCGGAAGCCGGCCCTCACGGATCGGATGAGCGTAAGAAAACCAGTCGATGCTGCACGCACCGTTTGTAGCAGCCTGATCAAGGGCCGCACGCGCGGTATCGTGCAAACTTGAATGTAGCGTCGCAATCGTGTTCGCTGCATCTTGGATCGCCACCAACAGGTCGGTGACGTGCTGTCCGCCGGGTTTCAATTCGAGATGCGTCCAGACGGCGAGGTTCGACAAGCTGTTCAGAACTTGGTCGTTAAAAACGGGTCGCTTGCTGGCGGGCGCCCCAAGTAAATCTAGTGCTCGATCGATTACTTCCTTTGGATATTTATCGCGTATACATCGCTCTGTTTCGATAAATCCGTCACTACGCCACGCCGAGACTTCACCCCGGGAAAACAGTTCGCGCAATGGCGGGCCAGAGGTTTCCTCCACGCTCAGACTCTAGCCGAAGCGAGCCGAACAACGTTTGTGTTGTCGCCGTCCACGAGCAGTAACGCGATGTGGTCCGACCACGCAACCAGGGCGCGCACCTTCTCAGGTCCCCAATCGTGCAACTGATACACGCCCGCGACACCTGACTTTGAGCCGCTCACATGGTTCAGGATGCTTTCGGTAACTTCGAACCGGACTCCCAGGCGCTGCATCCCCGTTGCCAAAGTCCGACGCAAGTCATGAAGGCGCCATTTGGCTATAGCAAACGGCTCGTCCTGTTCGGCCGCGATCTTAGCCATCGCGGTATCGAGCCGGGACTTCGCCCGGGAATGCCCGCTCACCGACGTTTCGCCAGTGGTCGTGAAAACCAAACCTCGGCGGGGCCATCCGTCAGTACGACCCATGCGCTTCGCGAGACCAATCAATTCAATCGTCGCCAAAGGCGACAGCGGAACCTGCGAGGGATTTCCGTTCTTTGCCCGGTCCGCGGGGAGCGACCACATGCACGTGTCACGATCCAACTCGGACCAGCGCATGCCCGAGACTTCTTCTAGTCGTTGGCCAGTGATCAGCAGCAATCGGAACAGGGGGCCGAAAGGATAGCCCTGCTCCCGCGTCGCGTTCCATGCTATTCTGACGTCCGCATCGCCCAACACCCTGTCGCGCTTAGTGGGCATTGGCGGAGGCTCCATGCCGAGGATCGGAGAGATCGGAATATCGCCTTCACTAACAGCCCAACGAAAAAGCCGTCGTAGGACTGCAAAAAGGTTCCGGCATGTGGCAACTTTTCTACGAACCGGATGGAGAACGGCGCGGATGTCTGAGCGGTCAATGTCGGGCAGTGGCTTGCTGCCGAGTACCGGAATTGCATAGCGAGTCAGGAGCGCTTCACCATCCCGATAAGACGCCTTCCAGCGAACCTTAAGGCAGTCTTCGACAAAGCGTCCGGCGTAGTCCCTGAACGCAAGTTCGATCGCGCGCCGAGACTTGTCTTGCTTATGCTGCTGCGGATCTATGCCCTTGGCCACCAGTGAAACCAGGTCGTCCGCCACTCGTCTCGCTGCGTCCGGCGTAAGACTGCCGTGCCGACCGATGGTAAAACGGCGAGTGCGCCCCGCGCGACCTCCAAGGCGATACTGGAACAAATAGCTTTTGGAACCGGTCGGCGTAACCTTGAGGCCAAAGCCCGCAATTCTATCGTCCCAAAGGATCGCCTCCTTGGGCTGCGACTGAAAGCCATCAACGGCGCTTTTGTTGATCCTTCCCTTGGCCATGTGCTTACCAGAGTCCTTTCCAGTAAGCACCTTACGATGGGCGATGGTGAACATCAAGGGAACACAGTGGACCGTGTCGGCTGAAAGTCATGGACGCGGCGACAATGTGTCTTGCTAGTTACTGCCTAACTTTTAATCAGTAGGTCGCTGGTTCGAATCCAGCAGGGCTCACGCCTTCGCCGGGAGGGCGAATTCAAACGGCGCTCGAATCGGTTCTTTCAGCAGAGCTTTGAGCCCGCGAAGTCGATTGCTTGCGCCGCCTTCGAATCGCGCTTGAACGACCGGCCCGCAAGGCTTGCACCCGGTCCGCAATAATATGAGCAGGCGCCCGGCACGCTGGCGATCCGCGCGCCCGATTGATCGACCGTCAGGGCCAGCTGGCACTCCCCCTCGCCGCGCGGGATCAGCACCCATGCTTCGCCCTTGCGCTCCAGTTTGCCGGCCATGCTGCAGTTCGCATCGCCTTGCGCAGCGTAAGTGATCAAGCCGGCGCGGAGCAACTCGCCTTCGCCCGCGATGCACAGTCGATCGCGCCCGGCCCCGGCAAAGGTCCCCGGCGCCGGTCCCGCCTGCTCCTTCGCCGAACAGGCCGACAGCATCACCGCAATTAGCAAACTATACCGCATCCCCTCTCCTCGCCGGTTTCGCGGTCTGCTTCAACCGGAGTTCAGGGATGGGGCGACAAAGCCCGCGCGCCTCCCTATATGACGACTTCGCGACAGAAGGATGTGCCCCGATGCTCACGACGAACCCCTTCGACGACGACAAACTGCGCGAGGAGTGCGGCGTCTTCGGGATCTGGGGCGGCGACGGCGCCGCCAGCTTCGTCGCGCTCGGCCTCCACGCGCTGCAGCACCGCGGGCAGGAAGCCGCCGGCATCACCAGCTATGACGGCAAGCAGTTCCACACCCACCGCGCGATGGGCCAGGTCGCGGGCAATTTCGACCGCGACGAGATCATGCGACCGCTCGCCGGCCGCACGGCAATCGGCCATGTCCGCTATTCGACGACCGGCGAAACCGCGCTGCGCAATGTCCAGCCGCTTTACGCCGACCTCAACGAGGGCGGATTCGCGATCGCGCACAACGGCAATCTGTCGAACGCGATGACGTTGAAGCAGGCGCTGATCCGGCGGGGATCAATCTTCCAGTCGACCAGCGATACCGAGGTGATCATCCACCTCACCGCGACCTCCTCCTACACCACTCCGCTAGACCGGCTGATCGATGCGCTGCGCCAGGTCGAGGGGGCTTACTCGCTGCTTGTGCTGACCGAGCAGGGCCTCATCGCCTGCCGCGACCCGCTGGGGATTCGCCCGCTGGTCATGGGCAAGCTCGGCGAGGCGACGATCTTCGCCTCAGAGACCGTCGCGCTCGACGTGATCGGCGCGACCTACCTGCGCGATGTCGATCCGGGTGAGCTGGTACTGGTCAACGACAGCGGCGTGCGCAGCTTCCGCCCGTTCGCCCCAGCCCGCCCCCGCCCGTGCATCTTCGAGCATGTCTATTTCTCGCGGCCCGACAGCGTCGTCGGGGGATCGTCGGTCTATGAGGTGCGCAAGAACATCGGTGCGGAGCTGTCGCGCGAAAGCCCGGTCGAGGCCGACTATGTCGTCCCCGTACCCGATTCGGGTGTCCCGGCAGCGATCGGGTTCAGCCAGGCATCGGGCATCCCGTTCGAGCTCGGTATCATCCGCTCGCACTATGTCGGGCGGACCTTCATCCAGCCCAACGATGGCGTCCGCCACCTCGGCGTCAAGCTCAAGCACAACGCCAATTCGGCGCTGATCAAGGGCAAGAAGATCGTGCTGATCGACGATTCGATCGTGCGCGGTACGACGTCGCTCAAGATCGTCCAGATGATGCGCGATGCCGGCGCGCGCGAGGTTCACATGCGAATCGCCTCGCCACCGACGCGCCACAGCTGTTTTTACGGCGTCGACACGCCCGAGCGGTCCAAGCTGCTCGCCGCGCAGATGAATGTCCGCGAGATGGCCGATTACATCAATGCCGACAGCCTGGCGTTCGTCTCGCTCGACGGGCTGTATCGCGCGCTCGGCGATGTTCGCGATGCCGGCGCGCCGCAGCGCTGCGACGCCTGTTTCTCGGGCGAATATCCGACCAGCCTGACCGACATGACCGAAGAAGGTCATTCGCGCCTGGCACTCGTCGCCAGCCGCTAAGGACTTGCCCGCAATGACCGACCCGAAGCCCTTCGCGGGCAAGCTGGCGCTCGTCACCGGTGCTAGCCGCGGGATCGGAGCGGCAACCGCCGAGGCGCTGGCATTGGCGGGCGCGCACGTCATCCTTGTCTCCCGGACGGCGAAGGCGCTCGAGGAGGTCGAGGAGCGCATCCACGCAGGCGGTGGAAGCGCGACGATCGCGCCGCTCGACCTCACCGACAGCGCCGGCATCGGTAAGCTGGCAACGGCGATCGCCGAGCGGTGGAGCGTGCTCGATGTGCTGGTGCTCAACGCGGCGATGCTCGGGTCGCTGACCCCGGTCGAGCATATCGACAGCGCCGAGTTCGGGCGGCTGCTCCAGCTCAACCTCGTCGCCAACCAGGCGCTTATCGCGGCGTTCGACCCGTTGCTGCGCGGCGCCGTCAAGGCCGAGGTGGTCGCGGTGACCAGCTCGGTCGGGGCCACGCCGCGCGCTTTTTGGGGGGCTTATGGGGCGTCGAAGGCGGCGCTCGAGACATTGCTCGGGGCCTATGCCGACGAGAATGAGCATGGCGAAAAACTGCGCGTCCACATCGTCGACCCCGGCGCGACGCGGACCCGGATGCGCCAGCTCGCCTTCCCCGGCGAGGAGCCGGACAGCGTCAAGCCACCCGAGGTGGTCGCAAAGGCGATTATCGAGCGAATGCTTGGCGATGCGGCTACTGGCGGGCGAATCCGCGTCGAGGTCTAGCGCTTCACCATCGTTACCTGCGCGACGTCGATCCCGCGGCCGCGGAAGCCGCCTTCGCAATACATCAGATAATAGCGCCACAGCCGGTGGAAGCGGTCGTCGAAGCCGGGCAGTTGACCTTCGACGACAGCGCGGTCGTAGCGCAGGCGCCACAGGCGGAGCGTCTCGGCATAGTCGCTCCCGAAGCCGTCACGTTGTTCCCATGACAGCCCGCGCTCGCGGGCCAACGCCTCGAAGCGAGGCTCGTCGAGCAGCATCCCGCCGGGGAAGATATAGGCCTGGATGAAGTCGGCGCTGGCGGCGTAGCGGTCGAACAGGCGGTGATCGATGCTGATGAACTGGAGCGCTGCGCGGCCGCCGGAACGAAGACTGCGGGCGATGGTGTCGAGATAGGCTGGCCACCAGCGTGCGCCGACCGCCTCGACCATCTCGACCGAGGCAATGGCATCATAGTGATCGGTCACCGCGCGATAATCCTGGAGGCGGATGTCGATGCGGTCGGCAAGCCCCGCCTCGGCGATGCGCTGGTCGGCCCAGGTTTTTTGCTCAGTCGAAAGGGTGAGACCGGTGACGCGCGCGCCTCGCTTGGCGGCGGCGATAGCGAGGCTGCCCCAGCCGCAACCGATCTCAAGCAGGCGGTCGTCGGGCGCGAGCGAGAGCCGGTCGAGCAGGGCGTCGATCTTGCGCGCCTGCGCAGCCTCGAGCGTATCGCCGGGGGCAAAGCGCGCCGACGAATAAGTCATGCCCTCGTCGAGCCACGCCGCGTAGAAGTCATTGCCGAGGTCGTAGTGCGCGGCGATGTTGTCGCGCGCCTGGGCAGGGCGGTTGTCGCGCAGGCGGTGGACCAGCGCGTTGACCCATCGCGCCGGGCCCTTCGCGCGCGCCGCGTCGCCGAGGCTGACGGCGTTGGCCATGAACAGTTCGGCGATCTTGACCGGGTCGGGCGACGACCATTCGCCGCGCTCCCACGCCTTGTACCAACCGACCGAACCCGACGTCGCGACGCGGACCAGCGCCATCCAGCTGTGGAGGTTGACGACCGCGACCGGGCCCGGCGCGTGGAAGCCGACGCGGCGCGGGGTGCCGTCGGGGGTTATGCCGTCAATTCCTCCGATCAGCAGCCGTTCGTCGAGCTGGTCGACGACCCGCGCGAAGGCCGGCGCGACAATGCGGCCGAGCCAGCCACCGCCGGTCGCGAAGTTGCGGTCTGCGGTAAGGAGATGCTGTCCGCGCGTTGCCATCGCTGGAGCTGTGCTAGCCAGCGCGGCCCAAGGCAAGCGCGGAGAGGGCTCTTTCCCGTGCTTCGCGATGGCCGATCAAGGGCGCGGGGTAGTCGGCCGGACGGAAGACGGGGTCGTGGATGTCGGCGTCGGACAGGTCGGCAAGTTCGGGCACCCACTGGCGGATGTAACCGGCGGCGTCGAACTTGGCCGACTGCGACAACGGCGCCATGATCCGCGCGAAGGGGGACGAGTCGCTCCCCGTCCCCGCGATCCACTGCCAGTTGAGGCTGTTGTTGCCGAGATCGGCATCGACCAGCGTATCCCAATACCAGCCCGCGCCGCGCCGCCAGTCGAGGAGCAAGTGCTTCACGCAGAAGGAGGCGGCGATCATCCGCAAGCGATTGTGCATCCAGCCGGTTGCCCACAGCTGGCGCATTCCGGCATCGACGATCGGGTAGCCGGTGAGGCCGCGAGTCCAGGCGGTGAAGTCGGCGTCGGCCTCGGGACCATAGCGCCAGCGGGGATCGGGGCGGATCGATTCGGACGGGAGTTGCGGTTGACCGAGGAGGGCCGAGCGAGAGAAGTCGCGCCACGCAAGCTCTTTCAGGAACTTGGTAGCCGAGGACGGGCCGGCAAGCCGGTGCCACACGGTGCGTGCGCTGATCTCGCCGTGGTGAAGGTGGGGCGAGAGGCGGCTGGTGCCATCGACCGAGGGGAGATCGCGGCGAATGGCGTAGTCGGCGACTTCATCGGTGAAGGCGGCGAGGTGCGCAGCGGCGCCCCGCTCGCCGGGGTGCCAGCCGGTGAAGCCGGTGGACCAGTCGGGGCGGGTGGGGAGGAGGTCCCAGTCTTCGAGCTTGTCCGAAGCGGCAGCAGTCGGCGGGGGGACGATGCGGGTCGGCGCGGGCTCGGGCTTTGGCGGGGGCAGGTGTTCGGTCAGGGCCCGGTAAAAGGGGCCGTAGACCTTGAAGGGGGTTCCGGCGCCGGTTCGCACCTCCTCGGCCGCGATGAGGGTGTCGCCGTCGTGGAGGGTCAGGCGGTCGCCAAGTGCGGCGTCGGTCGCGCGCCAGTGCGGCTCGTAGTGGCGGGTGGCGTGGATGCTGGTGGCGCCGATCTCGTGCGCTACCGCGGCGACCGTAGTGGCGGCGGGGCCGCGCCGCAGGATGAGGTGGCCGCCGATCGCTTCAAGGCTGGCAGCGAGGCTGGCGAGGCTGTGGTGGAGCCACCAGCGCTGCGCCCCGCCGATGCGCCACTCGCCCGTCGTGTCGTCATCGAGGACGTAGAGGCAGGCGGTCGAGCCCGCCGCAATCGCGGCGAGCAACGCGGGGTTGTCGGCGAGGCGGAGGTCCTGGCGGAACCAGTGGAGGGAGGTCAGGGACGGCATTCGGTTCGGATCGCCTTGAGCGGGGGGCCGACGTCGCGTTGCAGGAGCAGCGCGCGCGGGCTTCCACGATAAACTTCGATCGTGACAGCGGGTTCCGGGCCCGGCTCGAACGACAACGCGCCGCCGCGATGCACCACGCGCATCGGGCTGGCGGGGTCGAGGTAGGCGTAGCGGCGACCCTGGCGGGCGGTGAAGGGAACCGATCGCGTCGGCGTGACGACCGCGTCGGGGGTCAGGCGGAAAAGCTGTTGGTTGTCAACGACATAGCAACCGTAAAGGTCGCCCAGGTCGCGCTTGTCGATCGGGTGACCACGAACCATCGAACCGACAATCAGTCCGATCGCGACCAGCGCCAAGACGGTGGCCAGGAGCTTGCCCGTGATCGTCGTTGCCATCGCCATCAGCCCCTCCCCCTCGACATTAGCTCCCTCCACCACGGCCGCGACGGAGCGACTATTCGGCCCGCGGTTCCTTTTCAACCTGCCAGCTTTGGCCCTTGGCGACGAGGGCCTGGAGGTCGACCTTCTTGCCAGCGCTTACAGCATGGTTTTGCTCGATAACTGCGCTTTCGAAGGTCGGGGCGGGGTCTTCGTAGATGACGCCGAGCGCGACCGGGAAACCGGCAGTGGCGGGCATTTCGATCAGAAGCTGGGCGAGCGTACGGTTTTTGGGGTCATGGACAAGGACGGCGGGGTCCGTTGCGTCGATGATCGTCAAGGACAGGCGGTCGCGGTCGAACCCGATGCCCCTGGTGCCGGCAGCGAACAGCATTTTCTCGCCGGCCTTGAGCCACAGCTGGCGGTCGGCGGCGAACTCCTTGGCGGTAAAACTGGCGAAGACGTCGTCGTTATAGACGACGCAATTCTGGAAGATTTCGACGAAGCTGGCGCCCTTGTGGGCGTGGGCGGCTTTCAGCACGTCGGGCAGGTTCTTGTTGACGTCGATCGCGCGCGCAATGAACCGCGCGCCGCTGCCGAGCGCGAAGCCACACGGATTGGCGGGGCGGTCGATCGAGCCGAACGGGGTCGAGGGGCCGCGCGTGCCGATGCGGCTGGTGGGCGAATATTGGCCCTTGGTGAGGCCGTAGATCTCGTTGTTGAACAGCAGGAACTGGCAGTCGAGATTGCGGCGCAGCAGGTGCATCGTGTGGTTGCCGCCGATGCTCAGCGCGTCGCCGTCGCCGGTGATGATCCACACGTCGAGCTCGGGATTGGCGAGCTTGACCCCGGTTGCGACGGCGGGGGCGCGGCCGTGGATGGTGTGGAAGCCGTAGCTTGCCATATAATAAGGGAAGCGGCTCGAGCAGCCGATGCCGCTGACGAATACCGTGTTTTCGCGCGCAACGCCGAGGTCGGGCATGGTGCGCTGCACCGCTTTGAGGACGGCATAGTCGCCGCAACCCGGGCACCAGCGCACTTCCTGGTCGGAGGCCCAGTCCTTGGCGGTGGTCGCCGCGATCTTCGTGATCTCGTTCATGGGTTCAACCAACCTTGTGGAGATAAAAGAGCAGCAGCAGGACCAGCCCGAGCATCATGATCAAGGGGACGGGGTTGATCTGTTTCATGCCGCGAGCTTCGGAGTTTTGGACACGGTTGACAGTGTGGGGAGGTTTTTCGTCATCCCTGTCTCGCCAGTCGATTGCGTCGTGTATGTCATGCCAGCATCGCCTCGATTGCGTCCTCGATCTCGGTGATGCGGAAGGGTTGACCACTGACCTTGTTGAGCGGGCGCGCATCGACCAGGAACGTGTCGCGAAGGATGGTCTTGAGTTGGCCGGTGTTCATCTCGGGGACGAGGATATGCTGATAACCCTTGAGCAGGACAGACATATTTTTGGGCATGGGCGCGATGTGGCGGATGTGGATGTGGGCCACCTTGCGGCCCTTTGCGCGCAGGCGGCGGACGGCCTGGTGGATCGGGCCGTAAGTCGAGCCCCAGCCGACGACCGCGAGCGTGTCGGTCGCCTCGCCCAGGGTGATTTCCTGGTCGGGGATGCTGTCGGCGATGCCCGCGACCTTGGCGACGCGAACGCGGGTCATTTCGGCGTGGGCCTCGGCCGAGTAATCGATGTTGCCCGAGCCCGGGGCCTTCTCGATCCCGCCGATGCGATGTTCGAGGCCGGGGGAGCCGGGCTTGATCCACGGGCGAACATTCTCGGCATTGCGGGCGTAGGGCATGACCCCCTCGCCGGGCGCGGGCGGATCGGTGTGGAAGGCGACCGGGAACGGCGCGTAGGTCGCCATGTCGGGGACTTTCCACGGTTCGGCGGCGTTGGCAATATAACCGTCGGAGAGCAGCAGCACGGGCGTCATGTAGCGCACGGCGATGCGGCACGCCTCGATCGCGCAGTCGAACGCGTCGGACGGCGAGCGCGCGGCGATGACCGGGATCGGGGCGTCGCCGTTGCGGCCATAGACTGCCTGGTAGAGGTCGGACTGCTCGGTCTTGGTCGGCAGGCCGGTCGAGGGGCCGCCGCGCTGCGAATTGACGATCACGAGCGGGAGTTCGGTAATGAAGGCGAGGCCCATCGCTTCGCCCTTGAGCGCGATACCGGGGCCCGAGGAGGAGGTGATGCCGAGCTGACCGGCGTAGGATGCGCCGATCGCCGAGCAGATTGCGGCGATCTCGTCCTCGGCCTGGAAGGTCGTGATGCCGTATTCTTTGAGGCGCGACAGGTGGTGAAGCAGCGGGCTGGCGGGGGTGATCGGATAGGAGCCGAAGAACATCGGCAGGCCGGCCAACTGCGCGCCCGCGACGAGGCCGATGGCGAGCGATTCGGCGCCAGTAACGGTTCGGTAAAGGCCGGGCTCGGCGGGGGCGGCGGGGATGTGGTGCTGGCGGACTGACGCGCCGATCTCGACGGTTTCGCCATAGGCGTGCCCGGCGTTGAGCGCGGCGATATTGGCTTCGGCGAGCGTCGGGGCCTTGGCGAACTTGGTGGTCAGCCAGTCAGTAATCGGTTGGCGGTCGCGGTCGAACATCCACAGCGCGAGCCCGAGCGTCCACATGTTCTTGCAGCGCAGCGCTTCCTTGTTGCCAAGCCCGAACGGCTTGACCGCGTCCATCGTCAATTGGGAGATGTTGAACTTGACCAGCTGCCAGCGGGCGAGGCTGTCGTCGTCGAGCGGGTTGGCGGTGTAACCTGCCTTGGTCAGGTTGCGCGGCGTGAATTCGCCTTCGTCGACGATGATCAGGCCGCCGTCGCGAAGGGCGCCGACGTTCATCTTGAGCGCCGCGGGGTTCATCGCGACGAGCACGTCGGGCTGGTCGCCGGCGGTATCGATCGCGGTCGATCCGAAGTTGATCTGGAACGCCGAGACGCCGAACGTCGTCCCCTGCGGTGCGCGGATCTCGGCCGGGAAATCGGGGAAGGTGGCGAGGTCGTTGCCGGCCAGCGCGGTCGACAAGGTGAACTGCCCACCGGTCAGCTGCATCCCGTCGCCGCTGTCCCCGGCGAAGCGGACCACGACCGCTTCGGGCGTGGGGTGTGCGTTCGCCTCTTCAGGCGTCAATAAATGCGTCGCCGACGCCATTCGCAGTATCCTCGAGAGTGGCTTTCCGGATGCGACTTTAGGCGCGCGATGCCGCAGGTTCCAGCGCTAAGCCACTTGGGCGATGACGAAGCAGCCTTTATGCGTGCGGCGCCAACAAAGGAGAAGATGTGACCAATCCCTTCATTCGTGACGATGTGAAAGCTTTTCTTGCCGCAGTGGCCGCGTCGGGACGGCCCTCGGTC
>NZ_JANYGG010000104.1 GCF_025362505.1 Sphingomonas sp.
CGTGTCGCCATTGGTCGACTTCACTTCGAACACGCCGTCGCCGATCTCGAGGATCGACACGTCGAACGTGCCGCCGCCAAGGTCATAGACCGCGATCGTCTTGCCGTCGTTCTTGTCGAGGCCATAGGCGAGCGCCGCCGCAGTCGGCTCGTTGATGATCCGCAGCACCTCAAGGCCCGCGATCTGCCCGGCGTCCTTGGTCGCCTGGCGCTGCGCGTCGTTGAAATATGCGGGGACGGTGATCACCGCCTGGGTAACCGTCTCGCCAAGGTAAGCCTCGGCGGTTTCCTTCATCTTCTGGAGCGTGAAGGCCGACACCTGCGACGGCGAATATTCCTTGCCCCCGGCGCCGACCCACGCGTCGCCGTTAGTCCCCTTGACGATCTTGTAGGGGACCAGCTCGGTGTCCTTCTTGGTGATCGGATCGTCGAACCGGCGGCCGATCAGGCGCTTGACCGCGAAAATGGTGTTGTCGGGATTGGTCACCGCCTGGCGCTTGGCCGGCTGGCCGATCAACCGCTCGCCGTCCTTGGTGAAGGCGACCACCGACGGCGTCGTGCGCGCGCCTTCCGAATTCTCGATGACCTTGGGCTTGCCGCCTTCCATGACTGCGACGCAGCTGTTGGTCGTGCCCAGATCGATACCGATCACTTTTGCCATATTACTTCCTCTTTACCCCAGTTATGGACCGCCCCACCGCAGCCCGCACCAGATTACGAAGGCGATATAGGGGGCTATGCCGCAGCGACAAGGTTTTGCGGTTGCGGACGTGGAAGCTGATGAATTTGTCAGGAATTTACCGCTAAGCAGGGCGAATGATGGGGGCACTGAAGACTGGCGAGTGGCTGACGCATGATCGGGTGCGGCGGATTGTCGTGATCTGCCTGATCGTCTCGCTCGCCAGCCTCGTCCTCCTTTTCGCCACCGCCCACGGCACGCTCGACTGGAAGGGCCGCCCGATCGGCACCGACTATTCGGAAGTCTATGCCGCCGGCCGCATGGCATGGGACGGCGCCGCCGCGAACGTGTGGGACTGGCCGACCCACTTCAAGGTGCAGCAAGGCCTCCACCACAGCCGGACCGTCGACCTCTACGGCTGGCATTATCCACCGCCGTTCCTGTTCGTCGCGATGGCGATCGCCTCACTGCCCTACATCGCCGGACTGGTGGTGTGGCAGGCGGCGACGCTCGGCCCATTCACGCTGATGATCCGCCGCATCACCGGCCGCCGCGACACGTGGCTGTTCGTCCTTGCCGCGCCGGTCACGCTCATCTGCCTGACTCACGGCCACAACGGCTTCCTGACCGGGCTGCTGCTCGGCGGCGGGCTGATGCTCCTCGACCGGCGGCCGTTCGCGGCCGGGCTGCTGTTCGGCTGCCTCGTCTACAAGCCGCAATTCGCGCTGCTGATCCCGCTGCTGCTGCTCGTCACGCTGAACTGGCGCGCGATCCTCGGCGCGGCGCTGTCCTCGCTCGGCCTCGTCGCGCTGACCTTCGCGATGTGGGGCTGGGATGTGTGGCAGGCCTTCTTCGACAGCCTCCCGCTCACCCGCCACGTGGTGATCGAGCAAGGCCGCACCGGCTGGCACAAGATCATGAGCGCGTTCAGCTTCATCCGCTCGTGGGGCGGCTCGATCGCGTTCGCCTATGCAGTGCAGGCGCTCGTCACGACCACCGCAATCGCCATTACCCTGTGGCTCGCCCGCTCCGCCCGTCCGGCGCTGCGCAACGCGGCGGTCAGCGCCGCGGTATTGCTATCGACGCCTTACGTCCTCGACTATGATTTCGTCGTGCTCGGTCTCGGTATCGCCTGGCTGTGGCGCGACGGCGAGGAACATGGCTTCGGCCCGTGGGAGCGAACCTTGCTCGCCTTCGCCTGGGTCGCGCCGCTGTTCGCCCGCGCAGTCGCCGAGCATACGCTGATCCCGGTCGGCTGGCTGAGCGCGGTGACGATCCTCGCGCTCGCGCTGCTCAAATCATCGGCCTTCAGAGCATCGCCATCCCGCCGTTCACGTGCAGCGTCTGCCCCGTGACGTAACCAGCCTCGCGGCTCGCGAGGTAGACCACGCCCGCGCCGATATCGTCGCCCGACCCCATCGCGCCGATCGGGATGCGCGCCAGGATCGCGGCCTTCTGCTGCTGGGTCAGCGCATCGGTCATCGCCGACGTCATGAACCCCGGCGCGATGCAGTTGACCGTAATCCCGCGGCTTGCGACCTCCTGCGCGATCGCCTTCGACATGCCGATCAGCCCGGCCTTCGACGCGACATAATTGGCCTGACCCGGGTTGCCGGTCACGCCCACGACCGAGGTCACCGACACGATCCGCCCGAACCGCGCGCGCATCATCGGCTTGCACGCCGCGCGCATCAGCCGGAACGCCGCCTCCAGGTTGACGCGAATAACCGCGTCCCACTCATCGTCCTTCATCCGCATCGCCAGATTGTCGCGCGTTACCCCGGCATTGTTAATCAGGATGTCGAGCTTGCCGCCAAGCGCCTCGACCGCGCGCGGCACCAGCGCGTCGACCGCCGCCCCGTCGGACAGGTTGCACTGCAGAGCGACATGCTCGCCGCCAAGCTCATCGCGAAACGCAGCGAGCTTCGCCTCGTTGCTTCCCGACACCGCCAGCCGGGCTCCCTGCCCCGCCAACGCTCTTGCGATCGACGACCCGAGGCCACCCGACGCGCCGGTCACCAGCGCGGTCATTCCGGACAGGTCGAACATCATGCGATCTCCTTCGCCAGCGCTTCGATCTCGTCGATTGTGACGATGCTCGTCACCCGCGCATCGGGCGCGATCCGCTTGACCATCGGCCCCAGCACCTTGCCACCCAGTTCGACGAACTCCTCGACCCCCGCCGCCGCCATGTTGGCGATCGTCTCGCGCCAGCGGACCATTCCGGTGACCTGCTCGACCAGCTGGGCGCGGATGACGTCGGGATCGCTGTCAGCCGCGGCGGTGACGTTGGCGTAGATCGGCAGCGCCGGACGCACGATGACGGTCTTGGCCAGCGCCTCGGCCATTGCTTCGGCGGCGGGCTTCATCAGCGAGCAGTGGAACGGCGCCGACACCGGCAGCTGGATCGCCCGCTTGGCACCCATTTCCTTGGCGATTGCGATCGCGCGGGTGATCGCGCCGAGGTGGCCCGAGATCACCACCTGGCTCGGATCATTGTCGTTCGCGACCTCGCACACTTCGCCTTCGGCGGCGGCGGCGGCAATGCGCCGGGCGGTGTCAAGATCGGCGCCGAGAAGCGCCGCCATCGCCCCGATGCCGACGGGGACGGCCTGCTGCATGGCTGTGCCCCTGGTGCGCAGAAGTTTCGTGCAGGTCGAAAGGTCCAGTGACCCCGCCGCGCAGAGGGCCGAATATTCTCCAAGGCTATGACCGGCCGCCATATTCGCGATGTTCGTGAAGTTCAGTTTCCCGTCGCGAACGAGGGTCTCGAACACCGCAATCGCATTGGCCATGATCGCCGGCTGGGCATTTTCGGTCAGCTTGAGCTCGTCCTCGGGACCGTCGCGCATCAGCCGCGACAGGTTCTGCCCGAGCGCCTCGTCGACCGTCTCGAACACGTCGCGCGCCGCGCGGCTCGCGTCACTGAGCGCTGCACCCATGCCGACCGCCTGGCTACCCTGACCCGGAAACAAGAATGCGCGCATCGAAATCCCCTCGTGAACAAGTGGCGCGCGGCCTAAGCCCGGCGGTCACGATTGCCAAGCCCGCACGACAGTGCGAAGCTTCTCGTCCATGACCGACAAGTCCAGCGCGCTTCTGCATACCCTCCCCGCGCCCCGCCTGCTCGGCCGCTGGATGAGCCTGGCGATGGTCGTCGGCACGATGATCGGCTCAGGCGTCTATCTGCTGCCGACGACGCTGGCACCGTTCGGGCCGAATATGCTGGTTGCCTTTGCCGTCACCATCGGCGGCACCATGTGCCTGGCGCTCGCCTTGGCGTTGCTGGCGGCGCGCATTCCCGGCGGCCCGTTTGCCTATGTCGAGCAGGCGTTCGGCGAGACCACCGCCTTCGTCACTCTGTGGAGCTATGCCGTGTCGCAATGGACCGGCGTCGCGGCGATCGCGATCGCGGTGGCGGGCGCGCTGTCCTATGTCGTGCCGGCCCTCGGCCACGGGGTCGGCCTGATCACCGTCGCGCTAATCTCGATCGCGGCGCTTCTGGCAATCAACCTGCGCGGGGTCCGGTCGGCGGGCAGGCTGCAGGTCGCGGCGACGCTGATCAAGATCGTGCCGCTGCTGGCGGTGGTCCTGCTGGTCACCGGGCGCTTCGCCACCGCCACCCCGGTAGAGCCACTTGCCGCCGTGCCGCTTACACTGACCGGGATCGCCACTGCAGGGGCGCTGATGCTGTTCTCGCTGACTGGATTCGAGGCCGCCGCGGTTGTCGCCACGGTCACCGACGACAGCGAGACCAATGTACCGATGGCGACGCTGGTTGGCACCGCGCTGACCGGCGCGATCTACCTAACCGCCACCGTCGCCACCCTCATGCTATTATCGAGCGCGCGCGCGTCGAACAGCGGCGCGCCCTTCGCCGACGCGATCGCGCCGATCCTCGGCCAGGCCGCCGGTGCAGTGGTCGCCGCCATCGCCGCGGTCAGCGCTTTTGGTACCGCCAATGCGTTACTGATGCTGGCGGCGGAAGTCTCGCGCACCCTGGCGCGGGCCGACGACTTGCCGCGACTGTTCCGTCGCACCAACGCCCGTGGCGCGCCGAGCGGAGCGCTGATCGTCAGCGCGCTCATTGCCGCCCTACTGGTCCTGGCCAGCTCGAGCGACAGTTTCGTGCCCGTCTATATATTCATTACGCTGGTCTCGACCGTCTCTGCGCTCGTGCTTTACTTGGTCTGCGCCGCTGCCACACTGAAGCTTGGAGTCGGCGGACGCTGGACGGCGCTGATGATCGTCGCTGTCGCCTACGCAGTCGTGATGTTCATCGGCGCCGGGTGGGAGCCGACGCTGTGGGGATTCGGGCTGGCGGCGGCGGGCCTGCCGATCCGCTGGCTGTCGCGCCGGTTCAATCGTGCGACCAGTCGCCAAAGTCGGTGAACGCCGCAAACGGTGTTTCGCCGGCGCGATCGCGTCCTTGCTGCCCGATCAACCGGCCTTTGCGAAGCCCGTAACCTGATCCGGCGTCGCCGAACGGCGCTCGCACGACCTTGCCTTTCGCCTGCCGTTCGCCCATAGGCCCGCTCGTTCGGGGTTTGGCGTTGCCGCGCCCCCTTCAATTTTGAGACGACAGCCGGAGGGGCGCTCGCATGGTGCGGCGTCAGCGATCGGCCAACAGATGAGACAAGCATGCCGCTTTACGAGCATGTTTTCCTCGCGCGTCAGGATCTGGCCCAGGCCCAGGTCGATACGCTCGCGGAAAACGCGACCAAGATCATCACCGACAACGGTGGATCGGTGGTCAAGACCGAAACCTGGGGCCTGCGCGGCCTCGCCTATCGCATCGCGAAGAACCGCAAGGCGCATTACGTCATGCTCGACCTCGACGCGCCCCCCGCGGCCGTCGCCGAGCTCGAGCGCCAGACTGGCCTCAACGAGGATGTGCTCCGCTTCATGACGATCAAGGTCGATGCCCATGAGGCTGGCCCGTCGGTGATGATGCGCAAGAACGACCGCGACCGTGAGCGTGGCGACCGTGGTGGACGCGACGATCGCGGCCCGCGTGGCGGCTTCGGCGGTGACCGTGGCGATCGTGGCGGCTTTGGTGGTGACCGTGGCGGCTTTGGTGGTGGTGATCGCCCCGAGCGTGCGCCGCGCGCCGAGATGGAGGCTTAACCGATGGCCCGTCCCTTTTTCCGCCGCCGCAAATCCTGTCCCTTCTCGGGCAAGGACGCCCCCCAGATCGATTACAAGGACGTCCGGCTGCTCCAGGGCTTCGTGTCCGAACGTGGCAAGATCGTTCCGAGCCGCATCACTGCGGTGTCCACCAAGAAGCAGCGTGAGCTGGCCAAGGCGATCAAGCGCGCCCGCCAGATCGGCCTTCTGCCGTACCTTGTGAAGTAGGGAGGACGAGAACATGGATGTCATCCTGCTCGAACGCGTCGAGAAACTCGGCTCGATCGGTGACGTGGTCACCGTGAAGAACGGTTTCGCACGCAATTTCCTCCTCCCCAACAAGAAGGCCCTTCGCGCCAACGAATCGAACCGCAAGCTGTTCGAAACCAACCGCGCGAAGATCGAGATTGACAACGCCAGCAAGCGCAGCGATGCCGAAGTCGCGTCGAAGGACGTCGATGGCAAGTCGGTCGTGCTGATCCGCCAGGCGTCGAATGTCGGCGCGCTCTACGGTTCGGTCAGTGCACGCGACGTTGTCGACGCGCTCGAGGCCGAAGGCGCCAAGGTGCTCAAGAGCCAGGTCATTCTGGGCAAGCCGATCAAGTCGATCGGGCTCCACGAGGTGCGCATCGCGCTGCACCCCGAGGTCAGCGTGACCGTCAAGGTCAACGTAGCCCGCTCGCCCGAAGAGGCCGAACTGCAGTCGCAGGGCGTCGACGTCATGTCGTCGATGTTCGAACGCGACGAGGCCGGCTTCACCGAGGCCTATGACCCCAACGCCGAGCCGGGCGCGACCGCCGAGGTCAATCCAGACGCGGAAGTTCCGGCCGCTGCTAACGAGGCCGACCCCGAAGCGTAAGCGCGGGTTTGCCGATCGAAGAAACGGGCCGCCGGGGGAAACTCCGGCGGCCTTTTCGTGGGTCGGCGGTTCGTCGCGCCGCCCTCGGCTCGTCGCAAATCCCGGGAACGGCACACCCGGGCATTGGGTTAAGACCGCGCGGGGGCAGGCAGGGCCAGTCGGCGGCGAGCAGCGGCAGCTATGACGACAGCGACACGTTGACCCAGCAGGATCAGGGCTACGGCGACAGCACGTCCGCCCAGCGCTCGGGCGGCCAGTCGATCCGTGGTCAGGGATCGACCGACCAGGACGAAGAACAGTCGGACCTCGACGGGCAATAGGCCTGCCGCCCCGACAAGACGGACAGGCGCCGCGCCTCCCGCATCGCGAGGCGCGGCGTCTTGCCTGTCAGGCAGCCGCGGTCGGCGCTGCGACTCGCGCGAAAAAGGCCTGCTCGCGGGCGACAAGTCCCGCGAAACTCGGTCGGGCAAGGATCGCCTCGGCATAGGCTTTCGCACGGGGCCAGCGCGACAGGTCGAGCCCGAGATGACCCAAGTTGGCGAACGGGCTGGCAACGGCCAGATCCGCCAGGGTGAGCCGGTCCTCGACCAGGAAGCCCGACGCCGGGATTGCAGTATCGAGATAGTCGAGCACCGCCGGCAATTCCTCATGCTCAGCCGTGTCGGCGGCCCCAAGGTCGCCGTCGCGACCGAGGAAGCGCGGCGCGACAATCCGGTTGAAGAACATTTTTCCAGCCAACGCACACAGGATCGTGTCGCCCCACTCATCGAACCAGATCGCCCGCCCGCGCGCACGCGGCTCGGTCGGGATCAGCTTCGCTTCCGGCTTCAGCGCGTCGAGGTAGTGAACGATCGCGCTCGAATCGGCGAGGGTGTAATCGCCGTCGATCAACGCCGGCATCTTGCGAAGCGGGCTGGCGCGCAGGAAGTCCGGATCGGTCGATCCTATTCCCATCGGCTTCAGTTCAAGCTCGGTGTCCTGTTCGGCCGCGAACGCCAGCACCTTGCGCACAAACGGCGACATCGACGAACCGTAGAGGATCATGCCCAAATCTCCTTCCCGCGTGGCATAGGCCGGCTCCGCGAGCCGGTCCACAGTCAGGCCGTGGCCTGACCGACCGGGGCCGGTCGATCGCTCGGGAGCGGCATGCGGTAATGATCGGCGACCCGATCGAGCGCGAGGGTCAGCACCAGCTTGCCCGCGCGCACCGGCCAGCCAAGCGCGCGCTCGGCCTCGCGCATTCCCTCGCCCGCGCACACCACCCGCCACAAGATGTCGGACAGGCCGGCGCCCGCCGCCTCGGTCGCTGTGTGGAACCGCCGACGCGCATCGATCTGTGCCAGCGACAGGTCGATCCCCGCCGATGCCCCGCCGCCGCGCGCGACAGGTGCGCCATCCCACGACATGGTCACACGCGGATCAAGGCAGCTTCGCTCCCAGTCCGCGCGGAGCCGCTCTCCCGCCTCATATTGCCTGAGGCTGACATGACCGCGCGCGAGCAGCCAGCCGAGCGGCGATTCGCCGAGGTTGACCGTCACCGAACGAACCGGCCCGCCCGGTTGCGCCCTGCCGCGCCCGGCTCGTTTGCCGTCGGTTCGGGGCGGCACAGGACGACCGCTGACCACCCCGTCTTCAATTGCTCGTTCCTCAAGCAGCCTTGGTCCATCGCGTCGCGCCATGCCTTGTTCCTCCCAAGATGAAGGCTTG
>NZ_JANYGG010000086.1 GCF_025362505.1 Sphingomonas sp.
GCGGTCGCCGGTATTCCGCAACTGTTCAATCAGGTGCCCGACACACCGAAATACAGCGCATCGGGGTTCGCCGACGTGAAGCTGCCCGTGGCCGACAGCCTGTCGGTGCTAGTGCACGGCGACGTCTATTATCAGGCATCATGTGGATCGGCGTTGACGCGGGACCCTGTCGATTCAGGTCTACGACCATGAATTAGCGACGAAAACTGGCGCCATGCCGGGGTCCCCAGCGGCGCCGATCGGGACCCCACCCCTGGGCCGGATTATAAAGAAAAATCAATTCAGTAAGCGGGGCCCTGGCAGGTTCCCGTTTCAACGCCGATCCACACTCGAACCGCTTCAGTGCCTCCTTCATGAAGTTTGGCGTGGTGATTTGCGCCTTGAGCGCACGCGGACACTCTGCTTGAACCCGGTAGTGAGCCTAACTTGGTCCTTCGCCATCGATCGCGGTGGCACCTTTACGGATATTGTTGCCTACAGCTCTGACCAACGGCAACGCGTAGCCAAGCTGCTGTCGGTCAATCCCGGCCACTATGACGATGCGGCGCTCGAGGGAATCCGCCGGATCATCGCTTCCGAGGGCGGCACCATCCGCGAGGTGCGAATGGGCACCACGGTTGCAACCAACGCGCTGCTCGAACGCAAGGGCGTACGGACCGTCCTGCTGACCACGCGTGGCTTCGCCGATGCGCTTCGGATCGGCAACCAGGCGCGGCCCGATATTTTTGCGCGCCATATTGTTCTGCCGACGATGCTGTACGACCGCGCGGTCGAAATTGACGAGCGGGTTGGTGCCGACGGAACACTCTTTCGCGCGCTGGATGAAACGGCCGCAGCAACCCTGCTGGCCACGCTTCGCGCCGACGGTTTCGACTCCATTGCTATCGCGCTGATGCACGGATGGGCCTACCCGGCGCATGAGCGCCGACTGATCGCCCTCGCGCGCCAAGCCGGCTTTGGGCAGGTTTCGGCCAGCCACGAGGTCGCCCCGCTGATCAGGTTCGTGCCCCGCGCCGGTACGACTGTTGTCGACGCCTACCTCTCGCCGATCCTGCGCCGCTATGTTGACCGCATCGCCGACGGTCTTGGCGCCGACTGCGAGCTCAGCTTCATGCAGTCCAACGGCGGATTGACCCATGCGCGCGCATTTCGCGGGAAAGATGCGATCCTGTCAGGTCCGGCGGGTGGCGTGGTCGGAATGGTCGCGGCCGGAGTGGCGCATGGCGAGGACCAGCTGATCGGCTTCGACATGGGTGGAACCTCGACCGACGTGTCGCATTATGCGGGCCGCCTGGAGCTGGCCGAGGAAAGCCTGGTCGCAGGTGTCTCGATCCGCGCGCCGATGATGCAGGTCCATACCGTCGCCGCCGGGGGCGGATCGATCTGCCGGTTTGACGGCATGCGCTTTCGGGTCGGACCGGAATCGGCGGGCGCATGGCCGGGGCCGGCCTGCTATCGCAATGGCGGACCCCTGACCGTCACCGACTGCAACTTGGTGACCGAACGCATCGACCCGGCTCATTTCCCATCAGTCTTCGGCCCGGCCGGTGACCAGCCACTGGATGTCGAGGCGGCCCGCGCTCGACTCGCCGAAGTCGCTAAAGAGCTCCCCCGACCAATGTCCATCGACGAGATCGCGCGCGGATTCCTGGCCATCGCGGTCGACAATATGGCGGCCGCGATCCGTCGGATTTCAATTGCCCGGGGCCACGATGTCACACGCTACACGCTGGTCTGCTTTGGCGGCGCTGGTGGCCAACTTGCCTGCTCGGTGGCCGACGCACTGGGCATGGAGCGGATCCTCGTCCACCCCCTTGCCGGCCTGCTTTCGGCCTACGGCATCGGCCTCGCCGATGTGAAGGCGATCCGCGAAACCAGCTGGCTGAAGCCGCTGGCCGACCCCTTCGAAGAGGCGTTCGGCCCGCTGGTCGACGCGGTGCGCGCCGAGGTTGCGGCGCAGGGTATTACGGCCGATCGGATCGAGGTCGCGCGCCGCACACGCTTGAGGCTTGCCAGCAGCGACAGTTCGATCGAGCTCGACCTCGACGATCGCGCGGCGATGAACGCCGACTTCCATCGGCTTCATCGCCAACGCTTCGGGTACGCCGACGAGACGGCGGAGGTGGTGGTAGAAGCCCTCGTCGTCGAAGCGATCGGCCGTACCAATCTCCCATTGTTGAATATCGAAAATATTATCTGCGAACAGCTGCTGACCGGTCCGGCACTGGCTCACGAAACCGGCTCCACGACAGTCATCGACGAAGGCTGGAGCGGCGCGAAGCAAGGCGACGGCACTCTGATCCTGACTCGCTCAACGCCCCTCAGGCGTCAACGCGCGGCGGGAACCAACGCCGATCCAGTGAGGCTTGAGATCTTCAATAATCTCTTCATGGCGATTGCCGAGGATATGGGCGTCGCGCTCCAGGCGACGGCGAGCTCGGTCAATATCAAGGAGCGGCTCGATTTCTCCTGCGCCCTGTTCGACCGTACGGGCGCGCTTATCGCCAACGCTCCGCACATCCCGGTCCACCTCGGGTCGATGGGCGAGAGCATCCGCACCATCATCACCGCGCGCGGCGACGCCCGCGACGGACGGGGCATTCTCCTGGGCGATGCTTACCTCCTAAACGACCCCTACCGCGGCGGCACCCATTTGCCTGACATCACGGTCATCGTGCCGGTCTTCTACGGAGCGGGCAAGGATCCCGATGCCTTCGTTGCCGCACGCGGGCATCATGCTGACGTAGGTGGGATCGCGCCGGGATCGATGCCGCCCGACAGCCGGACGATCGCAGACGAAGGTGTTCTCATCGACAATGAGTTACTGGTCGATCAGGGTCGCTTCCGCGAGGCAGAGACCCGCGCACTGTTCGCGCGCGGACCGCACCCCGCACGTGACATCAATCGCAACATTGCCGATCTCAAGGCGCAGCTCGCGGCCTGCACCCGCGGCGTCGAACGTCTCGTCGAGGTGGCGCGCGAAGAAGGCGGTTCGGTCGTCGATGCCTACATGGCGCACTGCATCGCCAACGCCGAGGAATCGGTTCGACGGCTCATCGACCGGCTCGACGACGGCGAGTTTGCCTGCACGATGGACAATGGGGCAGTCGTTCGCGTCGCCATCCGGATCGATCGCGCGATGCGCGGCGCGACCTTCGACTTTAGCGGGACCAGCGCTCAGCTGACCGACAATTTCAACGCGCCTTATTCCATCACCCGCGCCGCCGCGCTGTACGTCGTTCGGACCTTGGTCGATGATGCGATCCCGATGAACGATGGTTGCCTCAATCCGATTACGCTTATCGTTCCGGACGGATCGATGCTTTGTCCCCAACGGCCCGCGGCGGTGGTCGCTGGAAATGTCGAGACCAGTCAGGTCGTCACCGACGCGCTGTTCGCGGCCACCGGCAAGCTTGCGCCTAGTCAGGGAACGATGAACAACTTCACCTTCGGCGATGCCGGCCGCCAATATTACGAGACAATCTGCGGCGGCTCGGGCGCCGGTCCCGACCATGACGGGACCGACGCAGTGCAGACTCACATGACCAACAGCCGCCTGACGGACCCGGAGATTCTCGAGTCTCGCTTTCCAGTACGGATCGAACAATTCGCCATCCGGCGTGGATCGGGCGGCGCAGGAAGGCATAGCGGCGGCAACGGCGTGATCCGCGAGCTTGTATTTCTGGCACCCATGCAGGCCAACATCCTTGCCAACCGCCGTGCGGTTCCGCCCAACGGAATTTGCGGGGGCTCTCCTGCGCTGCCTGGCGTCAACCGGGTTATTCGACGCGACGGTGCCATCGAGAATCTGCCCGCCTGCGCTGCGGTCAAGATGAAAGCTGGCGACCGCTTCGTCATCGAAACTCCGGGCGGCGGCGGATTTGGGAAGGAAGATCAATGAACTATTGGCCGCTGGTCGGCATCCTCCTGGTTGTCGCAGGCTTCGCGTTACGAATGAATCCGATGCTGGTCGTTACTGGTTCCGCGCTGATCACCGGCCTCATGGCGGGAATGGAACCGGTTAAAGTCATTGCGACGTTCGGCAAGGCCTTCAACGATAATCGCATCATTGCTATCGTGTGGATTGTCCTGCCGGTCATCGGAAGCCTCGAGCGCTTCGGCCTCCAGCAGCGTGCGGCAAGCCTGGTCAGGTCGCTAAGGGGAGCGACGTTGTCGCGGCTGCTCACCGCCTACCTTGCTTATCGCCAGGTGATTTCGGCGGTCGGCCTTCACTCGACCGCCGGTCATGCCCAGACCGTCCGGCCGCTGGTCGCGCCAATGGCGCTTGCTGCCGCCGAGCGCGAACTCGGCACGTTGACTGGCGAGCAGGCGGATGCGGTCAAGGCCATGGCGGCGGCGACTGATAATGTAGGCCTGTTTTTTGGCGAGGATATCTTCAT
Source organism: Sphingomonas sp. (assembly GCF_025362505.1). Classification (GTDB taxonomy): domain Bacteria; phylum Pseudomonadota; class Alphaproteobacteria; order Sphingomonadales; family Sphingomonadaceae; genus Sphingomicrobium. The sequence goes on from NZ_JANYGG010000086.1 coordinate 4,401, forward strand.
CGCAATCGGCTCGATCGTCTTGATCCAGCAGACTCTCAAGACTTACGGCTTTGACCTGACGCCGTTCCAGCTAGCGGTCTGGGCCATTCCGACCGCAATCGCGGCATTCCTGATTCACGCTGCCAGGCTCAGGCTGTTCAGTGCCCGACTAAGGCGGACGGCGCGGTGATCACGCTCGCCTGGATCTACACCCTTGCTGGCGCCATGTTCGCTGCGTTCGCGATCCTTGGGTTGAGCGATCGCTCGAACCCGAAGCGACTGGGTAATGCCGCATTCTGGGGCCTGATGGCGCTCAGCCTGCTGGCCGGCGACCGGATCGGGGACATTGCCAACGGCGTGCTCGTTCTTGGCTTGGCAGGGCTCGGCGGGTTCAACTTGATCGGCCGGAGCCAACCTGCGACGACTTCCGATCAGCAGCGTGAGAATATTTCCCTTCGCCACGGCAATCGGCTGTTCCTTCCGGCGCTGATCATCCCGCTGACTGCGCTCATTGGCACACTGGCCTACAACTATACGCCGCTTGGACAGGGCGGCTGGATCGAGCCCAAGCGCGAAACGTATGTGTTCCTTGCACTCGGCGTGCTTCTCGCCCTCATCGTTATTTTTGCCTGGCTTCGGCCACCCGCGCTTGCACCGCTGAACGAGGGACGACGGCTGATCGATGCCATCGGCTGGGCGGCGGTTCTGCCGCAGTTGCTGGCCGCGCTCGGCGTCCTGTTCGCCGCGGCGGGCGTTGGCGATATCATTGGGCGGTTCGCTGGATCGATCATCCCCGACAATAATCTGCTCATCGCGGTGACCGTCTTCGCTGTCGGCATGGCGCTGTTCACGATGATCATGGGCAACGCCTTTGCTGCCTTCCCGATCATGGCCGCGGCGATTGGCGTGCCCGTGCTGATCCAGCATGATCATGGCAACCCGGCGGTGATCGGCGCGGTCGGGATGTTGGCCGGATTCTGCGGCACGCTCATGACCCCCATGGCCGCCAACTTCAACCTGGTCCCGGCGGCTTTGCTCGAACTCAAGGACCAATATGCCGTAGTGAAGGCACAGGTCGCCACCGCACTTCCCCTTTTGGCCTTCAATGTCCTGGTCATCTGGCTGGCGGCATTCCGATGAGACTCGACTCTGCCATAGCGGAGCAGTTTGCGCGGATCGCGCTCAGCCATATTGGGCGCGAATATCCGCACAAGCTCGACCATGTCCTTGCGGCGGACAGCGATGCGCGGACGCCGCGCGACCTTCACCCGATCTTCTTCGGCAGCTTCGACTGGCACAGCTGCGTCCACGGCTGGTGGACATTGTTGACGCTGCGAAGGATGTTTCCCGGCATCGGCCTGGCGGCCGAGATTACAGCGCTTGCCGACCAGCGTCTGACGGTGGCCAATGTGGCGGTTGAGCAAGCCTATCTCCACCGGCCGATGTCAGGGGGATTCGAGCGGCCGTATGGCTGGGCTTGGCTGCTTTCCCTTCACCATGAAGCAGGCCGCCATGATGATCGCGATTGGGCTGATATCCTCGAACCTCTAGCGAATTTATTTGCCGACCGTTTCAAGGCCTACCTACCAAAGCTCACCTATCCCATTACGGTCGGCACGCACTTCAATACCTCGTTTTCGCTGGTGCTGGCCCGAGAGTGGTCGGTCGAACGCGACCCGGCGTTGACGCTTGCGATTGATCACTGGGCAAGACGAACCTTCGGCGACGAGCGTGACTATCGCGGCTGGGAACCGGGCGGTGACGAATTTCTCTCGCCGGCGCTGACCGCGGCGCTGCTAATGAGCCGGGTGATGGACCCAGCGCCGTTCGCCGTCTGGTTCGATGCATTTCTTCCGGCCTCAGCCATGGCCCGGTTCGAGCCGGCCGAGGTATCGGATCGCAGCGACGGGAAAATAGCCCATCTTGACGGACTCAACCTCAGCCGCAGCTGGTGCATGCGCGCGCTCGCCGCAGCCATCGCCTCCTCGCCGCGCGTCGCTGCGCTGGAAGCCAGCGCATTGCGCCATCTCGATGCCGCACTACCGCATGTCGCCGGCGATTATATGGGCGAACATTGGCTGGCGACCTTCGCACTCCTGGCGTTTTGCCACGCCCCGGTCGACGCCATGCGCGCTTCGTCGAGCGTGGCGTAATATCGTTCGTCGGCTTCGGCTGGCGGGATATTGCCGATAGGTTCCAGAAGCCGTCGATTGTTGAAGCAGTCCACCCATTCGAGCGTCGCATATTCGACGGCCTCGAACGACCGCCACGGCCCACGACGATGGATGACTTCGGCCTTGTAAAGGCTGTGGATCGGCGTTGACGCGGGACCCCCGTCGATTCATGTCTACGACCCTGAATTAGCGACGGAAACTGGCACCATGCCGGGGTCCCCATCGGCGCCGATCGGGACCCCACCTCTGGACTGATTTAGAAAGAGAAATCAATTCAGTAAGAGGGGCCCTGGCAGGTTCCCGTTTCAACGCCGAACCACAGTCCTGAATGATCTGACGACGACCAAGCCACGTGCCTGGTCGCCATCGTCCAAACTCCAAACGTCCTGCATTGTTCTAGCCAGGGTGCGATCTCATCCAGGACTGAAGTCGCGCAAGCGGGCGACTTCGCTAGCGTCGAGGCGCCGGATGAGTGCCACAACTAGGTCAACAGTCTGATCGAAGTCGCTTCGGTCAATGATGCCGTTGTGGGCGTGTGTGTAGCGTGCGGGGACCACCAAGTTGACTGTTGGGACACCTCCCGAAGTAGCCTGGATAGCTGCCGAGTCATCTCCATAACCCTGCACAAGATCTCGCTGGAGAGGTACTCCGATCGCCTTCGCCGTATCCGTCACAAACCGTACCATCTTCACGTTCGGGATCGCGGAACTATCATAGAGGAAGATGCCTGGTCCTTTCCCAAGCACCGCTTGTGTCTCTTCCGGATTGCGCCCGGGACTGTCGCCAGTGATACCTCCCTCGATCGCGATTCCGATGTCGGGCTTGATCAAGTCAGCAGCGGTGCGAGCACCCCGTAGCCCCACTTCCTCTTGCACTGTTGCAGCGACAAAGAGCTGGTTGGGATGACCTTGGGCCCGCAAGCGCCTCATCGCTTCGATGATCACGGCGATCCCGACGCGGTCATCCCAAGCCTTGCCCAAATAACGCGAGCCGCCCGCCAAAACGGCGAACGGCGCGTCGGGAACGACGGGGTCGCCGGGCTCAATCCCCAGGGCGGTAACTTCTGCCTGAGTTCGAGCTCCTACATCAAGATAGAGGCTGTCCCGTGGAAAGACTTTCGTTCGCTCGTCTGGAGGCACGACGTGGATGTCCCGGATACCGGTCACGGCGGTCACCGGCCCATTGCGTCCGATGATGATCCATCGCTGATCGGGGAGCGCCTGATCGAGCCATCCCCCGAGCATTTGCATCGAGAGGAAGCCATTTTCAGTTACCCGGCGAACCACCCCACCAAGTTCGTCCATGTGGGCGTCTAGCATGATCTTCGGGCCTGACGTTCCCTGCTGAGCAATAACTGAGCCTAGCCCATCATAGCTGACTTTATCGGCGAATGGCCTCACCTCTCGGACAACGATTCGCCGGACGTCCTCCTCGAAACCTGAGGGTCCGGGTGCGTTAGCAAGCTCCTTCAGTAGCCCTAGAGTCCGATCACCCGTCGGCTGCGAGACCGCCGATGCGCTCAAACCGACTGCCAGCAGAAATCCAATCGAAATCCTCACGAAGAACCCTCCTATCCCGTAATATTCAGCCCATCGTGACGGATGCAGCTTAACTATTTGATTTTATGTATAATTTGGTTGTTTAATCCGACCAACGCCATTTCAGCAAAGTCACACCCGCCATGGACGAACCTACGCTGTTGCTGCCCGGGCTGTCACCTGTTTCTGGCAAATCGATCGTTGCTTCCGCAGCAGGCGCATCGCATGCTTGCGGTAAAATCCAGTCACCGCCACGAACTCGTCGAAAACCCGTCCTTTGCTTCCACGATCGGCCGATCGGTAGCGCTCGCCATCCGCCTCCACCAGGCCCGACCCGTTTGATCACAAGGTTCGCGCCGGCGGCGGTGGCCTTCGTTGCCCTGCTAAACCACCGCCTCTGAGTCGAGCGAGTAGCCCGCGCTGCGAACGGTACGGACGAGGTCGGCCCCACCGTGCTCGCCGAGCGCCATCCGCAGCCGGCGGATGTGCACGTCGACCGTGCGCAGCTCGATATCCTCGCTATGCGGCCAGACCGTTTCAAGTAGCTGCTGGCGCGAGAAGACCCGTCCGGGGTTTTCGAGGAAATGGCGTAGCAGGCGATATTCTGTCGGGCCGAGGCTGATCGACTGGCCGTCACGGCGCACGCGGTGCGCGGCGAGGTCCATTTCAAGCCCGGCATAATCGAGCATTTCGGCGGCCAGCGCCGGGCGCACGCGGCGCAGCACCGCGCCGGCGCGGACCACCAGCTCCTTCGGGCTGAACGGCTTGGTGACATAATCGTCGGCGCCGGTCTCAAGCCCGCGCAGGCGGTCGTCCTCCTCGCCGCGCGCGGTCAGCATGATGATCGGCAGGTTGGCGGTGGCGGGCTTGCGGCGCAGGCGGCGGCACAGCTCGATTCCGCTGATCCCCTCGATCATCCAGTCGAGCACGATCAGGTCGGGGCGGATCTCGTCGACCAGGATCAGCGCCTCCTCGCCGCTGGGGGTCGAGGTGACTGTGTAGCCGGCGCGGGTGAAGTGGAACTTCACCAGGTCGGCGATGGCGCGGTCGTCCTCGACGAGGAGGAGCCGCTTGATCCCGGTGCGCATGCTAGTCCGTGACGCTTCCGCCACGGGTGCGCTCTGCCAGGTGCTGGCCGGTTGCGGCATAATAGACCATCTCCGCGATGTTGGTGGCATGATCGCCGACGCGCTCGATATTCTTGGCGACAAACAACAGGTGCGCCGACTGCGAGATGTTGTGCGGATTTTCCATCATGAACGTCAGCAGCGTGCGAAAGATGGAATTGTAGAAATCGTCGACCGCGTGATCGCGCTCGCACACCCGCACCGCCGCATCGGCATCACGCTCGACAAACGCGGTCAGCACGTCGTGGACCATTTCGGTCGCGATCCGCGCCATCTCCGGCAGCAGCGACAAGGTTTCGACCGCGCCCGAATTCTCGAGTAGCGGAACGCGCTTGGCGATGTTCTTGGCATAGTCGCCGATCCGTTCGACGACGCTCGAAATCTTCAACGCCGCGACGACATCGCGCAGGTCGCCGGCCATCGGCGCGCGAAGCGCGAGGATCTGGATTGCACGGCGTTCGGTCTCAACCTCGAGCGCGTCTAGCTTCTTGTCATTCTCGACAATGCGCAGTGCGCCCTCGAGGTCACGCTGGACAAGACAGCGCATCGATTCGCGAATGGCATGCTCGGCGAGCCCGCCCATCTGCGAAATGAGTGCGCGCAGGCGATCGAGATCCTCGTCGAAGGCCTTGAGCGTATGTCCGGCGGTGTTGGGCATGTCTTTCCTCCGACTCAGCCGTAGCGGCCGGTGATATAATCTTGGGTGCGAGTCTCGCGCGGGTTGGTGAAGAGGTCCTTGGTCTTGCCGTATTCGACCATCTCGCCGAGGTGGAAGAACGCCGTGCGCTGCGACACGCGCGCCGCCTGCTGCATGTTGTGGGTGACGATCGCGATCGCATAGCGGCCGCGCAATTCGTGGATCAGTTCTTCGATCTTGGCAGTTGCGATCGGGTCCAGTGCCGAGCACGGCTCGTCCATCAGGATCACTTCGGGATCGACCGCAATGGCGCGGGCAATGCACAACCGCTGCTGCTGGCCGCCCGACAGCGCGGTGCCGCTTTCCTGCAGGCGATCCTTGACCTCGTCCCACAGCCCGGCGCGGCGCAGGCTCTTTTCGACCATCGCGTCGAGCTCGGACTTGCCGCTGGCGAGGCCGTGGATGCGCGGGCCGTAGGCGACATTCTCGTAGATCGACTTGGGGAAGGGATTGGGCTTCTGGAACACCATGCCGACCCGGGCGCGGAGCTGGACGACGTCCATCGCCGCGCCGTTGATGTCCTCGCCGTCGAGGCTGATCTTGCCGGTTACCCTGGCCGTCGGGATGGTGTCGTTCATCCGGTTGAGGCAGCGCAGCAAGGTCGACTTGCCGCAGCCCGACGGGCCGATGAACGCGGTGACGCGATCCTCGTGGATGTCGATCGAGACGCCCTTCAGCGCTTCCTTGTCGCCATAGAAGACGCGAACGTCATGCGCCTGCATCTTGGGTATCTTGCCGGTGACGGGCTCGAGTCCGGTGTCGACCGCGACCTTGATGACCGGCGCGGACGGCGACGCCGGGGGCCGGACTTCGACTTCGCCGGTTGGCTCGGCCGACTCGTCGCCGCCCATCACCGAGCGCTGGTCGGCGGCGGCCTCGGCGGCGATCGCGGTCGAGGTGATCGGCACCGGGCTGGTGGCGGAGATCGGGGTCTGTTGTTTCATCATGGTTCTACCAGCGTCGCTCGAAGCGGTTGCGGAGATAAATGGCGAGCCCGTTCATGACGAGCATGAAGACGAGCAGGACGATGATCGCGGCGCTGGTCTTCTCGACGAACGAGCGATCGACCTCGTCCGACCACAGAAAGATCTGCACCGGCAGCACCGTCGCCGGATCGGTGATCCCGCCCGGCGGCGAGGCGATGAACGCGCGCATGCCGATCATCAGCAGCGGCGCGGTTTCGCCCAGCGCGCGCGCCATGCCGATGATCGCGCCGGTCAGGATGCCGGGCAGCGCGAGCGGCAGGACGTGGTGGAACACGACCTGCATCTTCGACGCGCCGACGCCCAGCGCGGCGTCACGGATCGACGGTGGGACCGACTGGATCGCGTTGCGCCCGGCGATGACGATCACCGGCATCGTCATCAACGCGAGCGTCAGCCCGCCGACCAGCGAGGCCGAGCGCGGCAGGTTCATCGTGTTGAGGAACACCGCGAGCCCGAGCAGCCCGAAGATGATCGACGGCACCGCGGCGAGATTGTTGATCGACACTTCGATGAGGTCGGTCCAGCGGTTCCGGGCCGCGAACTCCTCGAGGTAAAGCGCCGACAGCACGCCGATCGGGAAGGCGAGCCCCATCGTCACGATGATGGTCAGGAAGCTGCCCTTGAGCGCCCCCCAGATGCCGACCGTCGACGGATCGGTGCCGTCCGACGACGTCAGGAAGTCGAAGTTGAAGGTCCGGCGAAGCGCATCCCTGGCGTTGGCCATGGCGACCAGCTTTTCGGCTTCGTCGCCCCCGTCGCCCTTGGCCGCGACATCGACCTTGCCCGACACCGGCAGCCAGATCGTCGCGGAACGGCTGAGCAGCGACGGGTCTTTGATCAGCATCCGGCCGAGCGCGCGGGAGCCGCTTTCGCCGAACATCTCGCCCGCGTCGGGGCCATAGGTGTTGAGCGCGGCCTGGCTGATCGCGGCGTCCAGGTCGGCCTGCGCGACAGCCTGCTCGGCATCGGGGCCCTTGAGCGCGGCGGGGTCGAGGATCACGTCGGACCTGGGCAGATCGAGTTGCAGCCTGGCCTCGGTGTGGCTGAACCCGCCGATCCCCTTCGCCGCCATGGTGAACAGCAGGAAGGCAAGGAACGAGACCGACATGGCGACAGCGATGAAGCCGAGCGCGCGGAAGCGGCGCTCCGACGCGTAGCGCCTGGCGACGCGGCGCTGCATCGCGCCGTCGGACCAGCGCGACTGCCCGCTGTTCGCCGCATTGTTGGCGGCGGGGTCGAGGGGCACGCTACTCATAAGCTTCACGATAGCGCCGCACGACGGTCAGCGCGATGAGGTTGAGGATCAGCGTGATGACGAACAGCAGCAGCCCGAGCGCGAACGCGGCGAGCGTCTTGGCGCTGTCGAACTCCTGGTCGCCGGTGAGCAATTGCACGATCTGCACCGTCACCGTGGTCACCGCGGCGAACGGGTTGGCGGTCATGTTGGCGCTGAGGCCGGCGGCCATGACGACGATCATCGTCTCGCCGATCGCGCGACTGACTGCCAGGAGGACACCGCCGACCACGCCGGGCAGCGCGGCGGGAAGGACGACCCGCTTGATCGTCTCGGACTTGGTCGCGCCGACCGCCAGGCTGCCGTCGCGCATCGCCTGCGGCACCGCGGCGATGCTGTCGTCGGCCATCGACGAGACGAACGGGATGATCATGATGCCCATCACCAGCCCGGCGGCCAATGCGCTTTCCGACGAGGCCGAGGTAACCCCGATCGACAGCCCGAAATCGCGCACGATCGGGGCGACCGTCAGCGCAGCGAAATAGCCATAGACCACGGTCGGCACGCCGGCGAGGATCTCGAGGATCGGTTTGAGCCAGGCGCGGACCCGGGGCGCGGCATATTGGGTGAGGTAGATAGCGCTCATCAGGCCAAGCGGGATCGCGACGATCATGGCGATGATCGCGCCGATGAACGCGGTCCCCCAGAACAACGGGACCGAGCCGAATTCGCCCGACGATCCGGCTTGGTCGGGGCGCAGCGCCATTTGCGGCGACCAGCTCGTCCCGAACAGGAATTCGGTCGGGCTGACCATCCCGAAGAAGCGCAGGCTCTCGAACAATAGCGACAGGACAATCCCGAGCGTGGTCAGGATGGCGACGGTCGAAGCCGCCATCAGCAACAGCATGACCCATCGCTCGACCCCGGACCGGGCACGGAATTCGAATTTGACCCGGGTGACCGCGAAGGCTGCCCCGGCAAGGGCAACAAGCAGCGCGAACGCTCCGCCGATTGCGGCGTATTTCCCGTTCGCCTCATGATACCGCGGTGCAAGCGCGGTCGATTCAGGATTGAACCCGGCCTCGATCTTGCCTCTCGCAATGTCCTGTGCCTCGCCAAGGATGCTTTCGCGCTGGATGTCACTGTCAGGCAGCGCACGGCCTTCGGGCGAGGCGAGCACTGCCTGGTCGACCAGGCGCGACTGGACGGGCGACCAGGCGGCCAGAACGATCATCGCCGGCAACGCCGCCCACAGGAACGCGAACATCGCATGGTAGATCGGCAGGCTGTTGAGCCGCGCGCCCTTGGCCCGCGCGACGCGCAGTGCCGACGCGCGACGATACGCGATTGCGCTGGCGACGGCGGCGACGAGCAGCACCGCGAGGAGGGCAACGCCCAGGGTCATGAGGTGATGCTCGCCGCCTTCATCCTACTTGAGGGTCGAACCGTCGAGCGGAGTCAGCGCGGTCGCCTGAGCGACTGCGCTGCTCGCGTCGGCGCCGCCGAACGGCACCAGCCCGCGCTTCTCGAGCTGGCCGCCCTTACCCCACAGCTTCGAATAAGCCGCGACGAACCCCTTGAGCTTCGGCTTCACCGCCAGATGCTCGCCCTTGATGTAAATATACAGCTTGCGCGAACCCGGATAGGTGAGGTTCGAGATCGTCTCCTCGGTCGGCGCCACCCCGGCGAGGCTGACGGCCTTCACCTTGTCGGCATTTTCGTCGAGGTAGGAGAAGCCGAGCACGCCGATCGTGTCCTTGTCGACCGACACCTTCTGGACGAGGAGGTTATCATTCTCGCCCGCCTCGATATAGACGCCGTCCTCGCGGACCTTGGTGCAGATGTCCTTCTGCCTCTTCTCGTCGCTGGCCTTGAGCGCCTTCATCGCCGGGTCGGTCTCGCAGCCCTTGGCGAGGATGAGGTCGGCGAGGCTGTCGCGGGTGCCGCTGGTCGGCGGCGGGCCCATTACGCGAATCTTGCGTTCGGGCAGCGCCGGGTTGACGTCGTGCCACGTCTTGGCGGTGTTCGGCTTGCCATAGGGATTGGCGGCCAGCGCGCCGTAAATGTCCTTGACGGTCAGGTTGAGCGGCGTTGCGCCCTTGTCCTCGATGAAGGTCAGGCCGTCGATGCCGATCGGCACCTCGATGATCGACTTGGCACCGTTCTTGACGCACGTGTCATATTCGCTTTTCTTGATCTGGCGAGACGCGTTCGCAACGTCGGGCGTGTCGCCGCCGATGCCCGCGCAGAACAGCTTCATGCCCGCGCCGGTGCCGGTCGATTCGACGATCACGGTTGTGCCGGGATTGTCGCGCTGGAAGGCTTCGGCGACCGCGGTCGTGAACGGGTAGACGGTCGAACTGCCGACGACCTTGATCTGGCCGGTCGACCCGCCGCCGCCGCCCGAGCTGCCGCCGCCGCACGCGGTGAGGAGCAGGATGGCGGGAAAGATGAGGGGGAGTTTGGACATGGTCTTATCCTTTGGACGGCATGGAAAAGATGTTCCCCGAGCAGGCCGAGGCGGCCCACTCTCCCCGTTGTTACCCCGCAGAGCGCTAGCCTGTAACCGCACCGTAAGACAATCGTAAGACGACACTGACCGGTCGGTAAAATTTGGCGCTGCGCCAGGGAGCCCCCGGCGCAGCGCCGTTATGCAATATTAGAAGTCGACCTGGACGCGCGCGGCGACTGTGTCGATGCCATATTTGCGCTTGTCGAGGGGTTCGGTGGAGGTGGGCTTCACAACCGCCGCCTGGGGTCCGCCTTCGATCTCGGCATGCGCATAGTTCACCAGGACGCGGAAATAATCCTCCGGAATCCAGATCAGGCTGGCGAGATAACCGGTCTGCTTGCCACCGCGGGTCAGGCTGTTCGATGCGGTCGAGACCCCGGTGACGAAGTTATTGGTGAAGCCCTGCTTGAGCTTGTTGCTGTCCAGATCGAGATAATCGTAGCGCGCATTGATCTGCAGCGCGCCCGATCCGCCCTTGCTCAGCGGCTTGAGCACTTTCGTGCGATCCCACTGGCCGTTCTTGTAGCCACGTTTCTCGCCAGTCAGGAAATAACCGACTTCGCCGTAGGCACTGAAAAAGCTCGGATCGCCCGAGGCCACGAGGAAGGTCGGCGTCGCGAACTGGGAAAGACCCGCGGGGAGGCGATCGCCCCGAGTGTAAGCATTGACCTTCGTATATTGCGCTTCTGCCGCGACGTGAAGTGAACTGAACACGCCAGCGAATTCGCCGCCGTAGATCATGTCGCTCTTGGCCGCGAAGTTGCCGGTATCGACGAATCGGAAATCGGTCGTCTGGGCGAAGGGACGCGCGCGGTAGCGGGCAATCTGGTTGGTCGACGGAGCGTTGATCGAGTTCGACGCGGTCGCGCCATTGTTCGACTGGAATTTGCGATACTGGACGTTGGCGCCAAAGTGCAACTGGTTGCCACCCACGATTGGCGAGAAGGTGGCACGACCGGCGGCGATATAGCCGTCGTTGTCGAACCCGGCATCGATCGTGTGCGCGGCGAACAGGCCGGCGTTAAGGCGGAACGTGCCCGGCTTGTTGACGTAGCCGGCCGAAATGCCGAGGCGGCGCGTGTTGTTGAAGGCATCGTTCATCTGCGCGCGCTCGAGGAAACTGATGAAGCGCGAGCTGGTGATCTGCTCGAGCCCGTCGAAGGTCTCGTGGTTGCCGATCGTCACGCTGAACGGCTTGCCGACGGGGGCGTAGGTAATGATCGCGTCGCCAAAGCCGACCACGGAGTTCGCATAGTCCATTTCGAACTTGTAGCCGAAGCCGCCGGGGATCGTTCCTTCGGCACCAAGCCGAATGCGGCGGGCGCGGGTGTTGAAGCCCAGGTTGCGCGTGGGGATGAGGCCACCCGGATTGCTGGTAAAGCCGACGTCATACTGGATCCGGCCCCGCGGCTTGAAGCTCCAGCCGGCATCCTTGTCCTCGAACAGCGGCGCGCCCTTCCACGACGGGGTCGTCTTGACCATCGCCGACTTGACGTTCTCGAGCGCGCTTTGGAGGGCGTCGACCTGCGCCTGCAGGAGTTCGATCTTGGCCTGGGCGTCGTCAACCGAGCCAGCCGCGGCGATCGCGGCGTCGGCGGCGGCGTCAGGCATCGCGTCCTGGGTCGCGACCGGCTGATCGGTGGTGACGGGCGCCTGCGCGAACGCGGCGGTGCTGAAAGCGAAGGCGCTGCCTGCGAGCAGGGCGCGAATGATGGTGGTACGATTCATGTCGAATATTCCCCTTGTCCCGCCTCCTCGTGGGAGGCCCGGGACGCGCCGTTGCGGCGCGCCCCTTCCTATTCGTCGAGTTACTTGAGCGATTTGAAGTCGAGCGGCGCGAGCGTACGCGCCGCATTCTGGCTGCGCGCGCGGACGTTGTTTGGCGCAGCGATCATCCCGGCGGTCGAACGAAGATATCCGTTCGGGCCGAACGCGCTTTCCTTGGTGAACTCAGCCGCATAGGCGCGCATCGCCGGAATGGCGTTCACATGCGCGTTCTTGAGGTAGATGTAGAGCGGGCGCGCACCCGGATACTGGAAGCTCGAGATCGACTGGTACGTCGGCGCAACGCCATTGATCGACAGGCCCTTGAGACGGGTGGCATTCTCTTCGAGGTAGGAGAAGCCGAACACGCCGATAGTGCCGGGGTTCGCCTCGAGCTTCTGGACGATGAGGTTGTCGTTCTCGCCCGCCTCGATGTAGGCGCCGTCGCTGCGGACGCCGGTGCAGATCGCCTTGAAGCGGGGCTCGTCGGCCTTCTTCATCGCGGCCATCGACGGGTTGGCTTCGCACGGCGGGGTCATGATCAGCTCGCCCATCGCGTCGCGGGTGCCCGAGGTCGTCGGCGGACCATAGACGCGGATCGGCAGCGCCGGCAGCTTCGAGTTGACGTCGCGCCACGTCTTCGCGGTGTTGGGCCGCCCGAACGGGGTCTTGGCGATCGCAAGGTAGATGTCGCGCTGGCTGACGTTCGATAGCGGGGTGCCATTGGCGGTGGCGAAGGTCACGCCGTCGAGCCCGATCTGGATTTCGGTGACCTGGGCGACGCCGTTCGACACGCACAGCTTGGCTTCGGACGCCTTCATCCGGCGCGAGGCATTCTCGACGTCGGGGAAGCGCTCGCCGACGCCGCCACAAAACAACTTCATGCCGGCGCCAGTGCCAGTCGATTCGATGATTGGAGTGCCCAGCTTGGCGTTCGCCCGGCCGATCCGCTCGGAAACGATCTTTGCGAAGGGATAGACGGTCGACGAACCGACGGCGCGCATCTGGGTGCGGGCTTCGGCGATCGTAGGAATGGAAATCGCCACCGCCGCAGTCGCGGCAAGTGTCATTATAATCTTGGTCATGGCAGCCCCCTGAGCGCACTGTGCGCGTGGTCAGGTCTGCCTAATGCTGTTGGGAGACTGGATCGTGACTGCTAGATTACAAGATTATTACAACGATTCGATTGCATTCGCAGTTGCACAATGACCACAGTTACGCGTCGAGCGCCTCGACCACCGCGGCGATGAACCGGTCGAGCGCTTCGTCGGCCATCCCGACCACGTTGAACCGTCCGCTGTCGGCCATGTAGATCGCGTGGCGCTCGCGCAGGGCGATGACCTGCGGCAAGGTCAGCGGCAGCATCGAGAACATGCCATATTGCCCGCCGATGTAAGCCAGGCGCGGGTCGGCGGCGGCGATCTTTGCGCGAACCATGTTGATCCGGCCGCGCATTTCGCCGAGCTCGACATGCCAGTCGGCGGCGAGTTCGGCGTCGTCGAGCACGGTCCGCACCACCGCCCCGCCATGATCGGGCGGCATCGACCACATCTCACGCGCCATCTGCAGGACATGCGCCATCGCCGTCGCGGTCGAGTCCCTGCCGCCCGTCTTGACGAACAGCGCCCCGACGCGGTCGCGATAAACCCCGAAATTCTTGTCGCAGCTTTGCGCCACGATCACTTCGTCGCACGCGTCGAGCAGCCCGTGGAGCCCGGCGGCGTCTTCCTCGAGTCCCTTCGCCAGCCCCTGGTAGGCGAGGTCGACGAACGGCATCAGCCCGCGCGACACGACGACGCGGGTGACCTCGGCCCATTGCGCGGCGTCAAGGTCGGCGCCGGTCGGGTTGTGGCAGCAGCCGTGGAGCAACGCGACATCGCCCGGCCGCCCCGCCTCGAGCGCCGCGATCATCTCGTCGAAGCGGATGCGGGTGCTGTCGCGATCATAATAAGGATAGTTCGACAGCTCGAGCCCGACGCCTTGCGCCATCGGCGGATGGTTCGGCCAGGTCGGGATGCCGAGCATCACGCGGGCATCGGGGTTGGCAAGCTTGATGAGCTGGAAGCCGAGCCGCAGCGCGCCGCAGCCGCCCGGGGTCTGGACCTGGTCGATGCGATCGTCACCGGCATGGCGGCCGAGCACGAACGGGCGCAGCGCTTGGGCAAAGCGAATGTCGCCGCGCCCGCCAAGGTAGGATTTGGTGACCTGCGCCGCCCATAATTTCTGTTCGGCGGCCTTGACCGAGCGCGGGATCGGCGTGCCGCCCGCCCCGTCGCGATAGACGCCGACCCCGACGTCGATCTTCTCGGGCCGCGGATCGGCATTGCACAGCGCAATCAGGGCGAGCAGCGAGTCGCTCTGCACGGGCGGCAGGCGGGACAGCGAGGGGGCGATGGTGTCGAGCATGACGGCGCGTCTAGCCCGAAACGATCGGCTTCGCAAAAACCCGGCTCTTATCCGCTTCGCTCAAGCCTTGCGCGCCGCAGGAGTTCAGCCAAGGTTCAATCCGCGACTGCCACTTGGGGCCAACATGATCGAGCCGAGCCATTGAACCTGCTGCATTTTTTTGCTGCGCTCCCGATGCTGCTCGGCTTGTCCGGGGCCGAGCAGCGCAGCGTCACGAGAATTACCGTCGAGCAGACCACCATCTGGCGCATCCCGGTGCGGCCGCATTCACCGGCGCCGCTGATCGAGTGGACCGAAGGCAAGGGCCCCAAATGTCTCGCCGCCGCCGACATCGCCGGCGCCATGCTGTCGGGCCAGGATAGCGTCGATTTCGTCCTGCGCGACCGCCAGCGGGTGCGGGCAATGGTAGACGACGACTGCACCGCGCTCGACTTTTACGACGGTTTCTACGTCCAGCCCAAGGACGATCGGCTATGCGTCCGGCGCGACGAAATCCGCTCGCGGATGGGTGCCAGCTGCCGCATCGAGAAATTCCGCAGTCTCACGCCAAGCCTCAAACACTAGGGCGGGACTCAACGGCGGGCGGCGCCTTTCTTGACATTTTGCGTATTTTCATGCCTAGCACCGGCTTCGTTGCTGCACTGCCGCGACTCCCTTCCTGACCGGATACTTCATGCCCTTTGCCGATCTCGGCCTTTCCGACCCCTTGCTGCGCGCCGTCGCCGAAGCCGGCTATGACACGCCGACTCCGATCCAGAAGGGGACGATCCCGCCGGTCCTGATGGGCAAGGACATCATCGGCATCGCCCAGACCGGCACCGGCAAGACCGCGGCGTTCGTGCTGCCGATGATCGACATTTTGGGCGAGGGTCGCAGCCGCGCGCGGATGCCGCGCTCGCTGATCCTCGAGCCGACGCGCGAACTCGCCGCGCAGGTCGCCGAGAATTTCGAGAAATACGGCAAGTATCACAAGCTCTCGATGGCGCTGCTGATCGGCGGCGTGCAGATGGGCGACCAGGTCAAGGCGCTCGAAAAGGGCGTCGACGTGCTGATCGCGACCCCGGGCCGGCTGATGGACCTCTACGGCCGCGGCAAGATATTGCTGACCGGCTGCAACCTGCTCGTGATCGACGAGGCCGACCGGATGCTCGACATGGGGTTCATTCCCGACATCGAGGAAATCTGCTCGCGGCTGCCCAAGGTGCGCCAGACCTTGCTGTTCTCGGCGACCATGCCGCCGCCGATCAAGAAGCTGGCCGACAAGTTCCTGTCCGATCCCAAGACCGTCGAAGTGTCGCGTCCGGCGACCGCCAACATCAACATCGAGCAGCGGCTGATCATCACCCGCGCGGACAAGAAGCGCGACGTGCTGCGCCACATCCTGCGCTCCGCGGAATTCAAGAACGCGATCATCTTCGCCAACCGCAAGACCACCGTCCGCGACCTGGCGACGAGCCTCAAGAAATCGGGCTTCGCGGTCGGCCAGATCCACGGCGACATGGAACAGGCCGAGCGCATCGCCGAGTTCGACCGCTTCAAAAAGGACGAGATCAGCGTGCTGGTGGCGTCCGACGTCGCGGCGCGCGGGCTCGACGTCAAGGGCGTCAGCCACGTCGTCAACTTCGACGTGCCGTGGCAGCCCGACGATTATATCCACCGCATCGGCCGCACCGGCCGCGCCGGGCTGAAGGGCATCGCCATCTCGATCGGCACGAGCGAGGACAGCGACTCGATCGCCGCGATCGAGAAGCTCACCGGCACCAAAATCGCGCGCTTCTCGGGCGACGGAACGAGCGAAGGCGCGGCTCCTGCTGCCCCGGCGAGCGAAGAAGCCCCCCGCGAACAGCGCGAACGCGCCCCGCGCGTCAAGGCTGCTCCCAAAGCCGCCCCAGCCCCCAAGGCCGCAGCCCCCCGCGCCGAACAACCGCGCCGCGACCGCGCGCCCCGCCAGGAACCGCGCCGCGAAGAACCCCGCCCCCAGGAATCCAGGCACGAGCGCGAGGAAGAACCGGTCAGCGAGCCGAAGCTAGTGGCGGACGCGGTGCCTGAGTGGAACGGCCCCATGCCGAGCTTCCTGTCGTTTGGGGCGAGCTGATAGACGCTGCCTATTTTCTCTTCTTCGAAGTCGGTTTCTTTTTCTTCTTTTCTTCGACCATCGCCAGATAAGCGGCTTCGTCTTTCTTCTGACTTTCGGCGTCAACGATGTCGATGATATGTTCCGGCAAGAAAACAACTTCAGAGCCGTGAGTTAAGTCAATTTCTTCGCCCCCGAATGACGGCATGTTGAACAAGTTTCCCCAGATATACGGACCGTACGAGCCCTCCACACGGACCCACATTCGCTCGCCAATAACCTCCACACCCACATCGGATCTAGGATCGTCCACAGCAACTTCGAAGGCGAGCTTCACGAAGTCGGATGGGATCACAGCAGAGCGAGCTTCCGCAGGTGGAATCGAGAAGGTGTCTGGGTACTGTTCGTTCATCACGACACCACTAAGTAGGTGGTAACCGTCGAATTCTATTGCAGCTAACCGAGCAGCCCGCGTCGGCCGGGTGGAGGCACTACTGGAAAGTGCAAAAGTTGGCTTTGACCCTAGCGGGGGAGCGGTGATCGCGGGCACCTTGTAAATGGCCCGCAATAGCCCTTCGATTTGATCATCCATGGCGCTTTCTGATCGCATATCAATGGCGTAGATACCAAGGAAGTGCGGAGGTATCGCGGAGCGTTCGCTAGCACTGAAGTCCCCTTCACGAACTATCGGAATAAACTTACGCCGCTCAACACCAGCCGCGATTTGTCCGGATATTATTTGTTGCTCGTAACCGACCCCTCCCGTCCGCTTCACCGACTTCGTAGCGTAATTTGGCGTGCAAATGACGAGGATAAAATCGCATTGTGAAACTTGCTCCTCCATGAAGGCAGTTAAGCTGTCGCCCGGAACAACATTCCATTGATCGAGATGAACTACGACGCCATTTGATACGAGCCGTTCGGCTAACTCTCGCACCCACTTTTTGTGGTTTTCGCTATCCCAAGAATAAGAGATGAACACTTTAGGATTGTCGGTCATGCGCCCTCGAAGAGTCGTAAATTAAGATCAGGATCGCGAACTAATACCAAGACTCTCTGATTAGAACCGATGCGCCCAAGTTCGCAGCCCGAGGGACATGATGCGCCACGGTTGGTCGGTGAGACGGTTCCAGGCGAAGCAGCAGTGATCAAGGATATCGTCGTAGGATTTGAAGACGCG
>NZ_JANYGG010000006.1 GCF_025362505.1 Sphingomonas sp.
CGGCCGTTCGCGATCCTGCCCGGCACGGTCGACCTTGGACGCTTTATGCCGGGGCCGAAGCCCGCAGCGTTGGTCCAGCGCTACGGGCTTGGCGGCAAGCGGGTAATGCTGACGGTCTCGCGGGTCGGCGAGGACCAGAACGAAAAGGGCTTTGCGCGGATAATTCTGCAACTGCCGCGCCTGATCAAGCGCTGGCCCGACCTGGTCTATGTCATTGGCGGAGGAGGCAGCGAACGCGGACGGATCGAGGCGATTGTCGCCGCCGCCGGGCTGGAAAGCCGGGTCGTCATCACCGGCTATATCGAGCCGGCCGAGCTCGCCGATCATTACCGCTTGGCTGACGCTTTCATCCTGCCGAGCAGCGGGGAAGGACTGGGGATCGTCCTGCTCGAGGCGCAGGCATGCGGTATCCCGACCATCGCCAGTTCGCTCGACGGTGGAGCGGAGGCAATCGCTGGGATGGGCTGGGCGGTCGATCCTCACGATGCGGCGGCGGTCGAGCAGGCGCTCGGCGAAGCCTTCGCCCGCTCGCGCGGTCGACCGCCCGGGATTGAAGCCTTCGCGATCGCCGCGTTTGCGTTTCGCATGAACGCGGCGGTTGATCGGCTGTTCGACTAGGCGGGCATCCGCGCGGAGCTGGATAAGCTCGATGACGAAACCCGAAAGGGCGAAGAAGAAATCGACGAACAGCTAGCCGTGACTGACGAGGAAATTATGCGTCAGCGGCGAGACAAACTCGACGTGATAGAGGACGGCGAGCAGGGCGCACATACCGCGCAGGTCTCCAGATTTTCGTAGAATGGAATGAGGCGCGATAGATCGGCCGGGGCCGGAGCCTCGGTCTCAAGCGTCGATGGCGTCTTCGTCGACGCTTGCCGCGCTGGCCTGGATGAAGTTGAAGCGGTGCTCGGGGTTCTTGCCCATGAGGCGCTCGACGAGGTCCTTCACCGGCTGGCGGTCCTGATATTCGGCGGGGAGGGTTATGCGGAGGAGTGAACGGCTCGCCGGGTCCATGGTGGTCTGTTTCAGCTGATCGGGGTTCATTTCGCCGAGGCCCTTGAAGCGGCCGACGTCGACGTTCTTGCCCTTGAATTCCTTGGCCATGATTTCCTCGCGGTGGGCGTCGTCGCGGGCATAGAGCGATTTGGCGCCCACGGTGAGCCGGTAGAGCGGGGGCTGGGCGAGGAACAAATGACCGCGCCTCACCAGTTCGGGCATTTCCTGGAAGAAGAAGGTCATGAGCAAGGTTGCGATGTGCGCGCCGTCGACGTCGGCGTCGGTCATGATGATGACCCGCTCGTAGCGCAGTGCATTCTCGTCGAAGCGGTCGCGGATGCCGCAGCCCAAGGCGAGCTGGAGGTCGGCGATTTCGTTGTTGGCACGGATCTTGTCGGCGGTGGCGGAGGCGACGTTGAGGATCTTGCCGCGGATGGGGAGGATCGCCTGCGTCTTGCGGTTGCGCGCCTGCTTGGCCGAGCCGCCGGCGCTGTCGCCCTCGACGATGAACAATTCGGTGCCGGCGGCGTCGTCGGTGGCACAGTCGGTGAGCTTGCCGGGGAGGCGGAGCTTGCGCGCCGAGGTGGCGGTCTTGCGCTTGACCTCGCGTTCGGCGCGGCGTTTGAGCCGCTCGTCCATCCGCTCGACGATCGCGCCGAGAAGTGCGCGGCCGCGGTCCATATTGTCGGCGAGATAATGGTCGAAATGGTCGCGCACCGCGGCCTCGACGAAGCGCGCGGCCTCGAGGCTGGTCAGGCGGTCCTTGGTCTGGCTCTGGAAGTGCGGGTTGCGCAGGAACAGCGAGAGCATCAGCTCGATCTGGTTGAATACATCGTCGGCGGTGATGTCCTTGGCGCGCTTGTTGCCGACGAGCTCGCCGAACGCGCGCACGCCCTTGGTGAGGGCGGCGCGCAAGCCTGCCTCGTGGGTGCCGCCGTCGGGGGTCGGGATGGTATTGCAGTAATAGGTTTCGCTGCCGTCGGACCAGATCGGCCAGGCGACCGCCCATTCGACCGAGCCCTGGCCGTCGGGGAAATCCTGGCGCCCGGTGAAGGGGGGCGCCGAAATGCACTCGCGGCCTTCGAGGGTTTCGCCGAGGTGATCGCCGAGGCCACCGGGGAACTGGAAGACGGCGGTGGCGGGGACGTCGTCGGAGACGAGGCTGGGGTCGCAGCGCCAGCGGATTTCGACCCCGGCGAAGAGATAAGCCTTCGAGCGGGCGAGGCGGTAGAGGCGGGCGGGGTCGAAGCGCATCTCGGCGCCGAAAATCTCGGTGTCGGGGGTGAAGGTGAGCGTCGTCCCGCGGCGGTTGGGGGCGGCGCCGACCTCCTCGAGCTTCGAGGTGGCGAGGCCGCGCGAAAAGGTCTGGCGATAGAGCTTCTTGTCGCGCGCGACTTCGACGATGGTGTCGGACGAGAGCGCGTTGACGACGCTGACGCCGACGCCGTGGAGGCCGCCCGAGGTGGCGTAGGCCTTGCCCTCGAACTTGCCGCCCGAGTGGAGCGTGGTGAGGATGACCTCGAGCGCCGACTGGCCGGGATATTTGGGGTGGGCGTCGACCGGGATGCCGCGGCCGTTGTCGGTCACCGTCAGGCGGTTGCCGGGGGCAAGGTCGACCTCGATGCGGGTGGCGTGGCCGGCGACCGCCTCGTCCATCGAATTGTCGATGACCTCGGCGGCGAGGTGGTGAAGTGCGCGCTCGTCGGTCCCGCCGATGTACATGCCGGGGCGGCGGCGGACGGGCTCGAGCCCCTCCAGGACCTCGATCGACGAGGCGTCGTAGGTGGCGGGGCTGGCGGCGACGGCGGCGTTGGATGCGAACAGGTCGGACATTGGGGGAACGTCTAGCGGGGGTTGGGGGCTTCAGCCACCATCTTTACGGGGTGATCTGGTGGAGGGCGGACTTTACTGGGCCGCTAGCGTCCCGAACGCACAATTGGCGTCCATTCACGGTTAATGGTAATGTCACCTCATTCCATAAAGGGCGGGGGGAGCCATGCTTCGGTCATTCGTACTAGCGGCCTCGTTGGCGGCTTTGCTGCCGGCTTCAAGCAGCCCATCGGCCGCAGCCAGTTTAAGCGCCCCGCCCGGTCCCAAGGCTAGTGAACCGCTGAATATCGGCTTTGTCCTGTACACCATGAGCGATGCCCCCGGCACTTTGAAAGCCAGATGGAGTTACGCGAACGCCTACAGCGGGCCCGGGGTGGCGACCGGAGGTCCGACCTCGGGGGGCTTTGTCGGACATTATCACGTTCGTTACTTCCTTGAGAATGGTGATTTTTCAGACGAGTATGATCTCGATATCGAGAAGCATGCGCCCGGTGATTTTTACGATGCAACGTGGATCGCCAAGGGCAAGGTTAATGCCAGATGTGTCGGTATGGCGATCCCAGATGGCAAAAGCCTCGCTGTCGGCTGGCGTAGAGTCGACGACTAACCAGCCTCGACACGGTCCAGACAGTCGGACAACTCTTTCGCCCACTTGCGCGATGTTCCGAGATCGGCGAGATCGGCATTATAGTAGGCCCCCCGGTGTCGCGGCAGAACTTGCGCTCCAATCTTGTAACGCTCGCTACCAGAAGGACGTTCCGCAACATCGCAGATCAAGGCTCGGCCCAGCAGGCAAAAGTTTTTACCCGCTGCGCCATCAATGGTGGCGGAGAAGATGTTTGAGTTCGAGCAATTCCCAATCGTCGTGGCGGCTGAATGGCAACAGCGGCTGCAGCGCGGCAAAGCCGGCCTGGCCAATCGCCCCCCGCAGCCGCTCCAGCTCGGCGAGCTGGTCGAGCAGCGCGACGCGCTGGTCGGGCTCGACGTGGCGGTGGTGGTCGAGCAATTCGCGCTCCTCGACCAGCACCAGCTCGGTCTTGAGCTGGCAATAGGCGCGGATCAGTCGACCCTGTTGTTCCCCGGCCCGCGCTACCAGCGCGGCGATGCGACGACCGCTGGCGTCGTCGGGAAAGCCGCCGCCGCGCCACGCCGCCAGCGATACTTCGTGCTCGGCGCGTTCCTCGACCAGCCAGCTTTCGGTCTCGCGCGCACCTAGCCGGAGCAGCATCAACAGCACGAACGGCGCCACCGCCAGCGTCACCGTCATGACTTCGGTCGGCGAATTGGGGAACTGGTTGAACGCCAGGTGGATCAGGCTGGCGGCGAGATAGCCGGGTGCGAACCACAGCAGGCTGAGGTGGAAGCGACCGCCGCCCCGCCGCTCCGCGCCCTCGCCCAGTTCGTGGACGATGGTGGCGAGGATGGCGGTGGTGGTGCCGTGCATCACCGCCGTGCCGAACCCGCGCACCAACCACACTCCGGCCGCCAGGTCGGGATAGCGCAGCAGGTAGAAGACATTCTCGACCACCGAGAAACCGGCGCCGATGGTGAAGCCGCAAATCACCGCGTCGAGGGTGAAGCCGACGCGGTTGCGCCATACCAGCCACAGGATCGCCGCCCCCTTCAGCGCTTCCTCGATCCACGGGGCCACCACCCGGCTGTAAAAAGTGAAGCCCATTGGCAGATTGTCGAGCACCTGCCCGCTGACCGGCCATGCCGCCAGCGCCGCCAGCCCGCCGAGCAGCAGCAGCCCGAGCAATTCTCGCTTGTCCATCAACCGGAACACGTCGAGCCACTCGAACAGCACCGCCAGCAGCAGCACCGGGGCCAGCGCCAGCGTCCAGTTGAGTGCGTCGATCATCACAGGATCTTCAGCGACACCAGATATTCGGTGCGACCTCGGATATCCTTGTCGCCGAACCCGCGCGCGGCGCCCAATGACAAGACCATCGGCAGCCGCATCGCCACCGTGAAGGCAAGGTCGACCTGCGTCCCGACATTGGCCAGCCGATAGCGGGTTCCGTCGGGCGCGCGCAGCACCATTCCCCCACCGAACAGGGCCGGCCGCGCATAGCTCAGGAAAAACGCCGGCGTACCGATTTCGGCGAAGCGGATCGGCGGCAGGTTGATTTCGCCCGTCGCCTTGGCAAAGCGCCGCGCGGCGACCTGGTCGATCCCGAACCCGGGAAAGCTCTCGATCTCGCGATAACGTTTCTCGGGCCGGTTATCGAAGTAGTTGTTGCGAAACGAGCCGAAATAAGTGGCACCGAGCGGGCTTGCCGCACGACCCCCGGCAATCCCGGCCTGGGCATAGATCCACGCCGAACTGTTCGCCAACGGCAGCGGCACGCCATAATCGACTCCGCCGGTGAGATGCGGATAGCTTTGCCCCAACGCATGGTCGACCCCGGCGACCAGCCGCCAGGCAATGCCCTTTTCATGATCGACCCCGCCCAGCGCCTTGCGCGTGTCGGTGTATTTGATGCCCGCCTCGACCGACAGGATGTCGCGCGGCGAGGCGATGTTCTGCGCCGACGGCAATTGCTCCAGCCCGAAATAGCCGGCGACGCTGCCGAACAGGTCGAGCTGGCGCGGGGGATCGTAAATCCGGGTTTTGTCATAGCTGAAGATCACCGCGTCACCCTTGCGGCTGCGCTTGATTGGTCCGGCGAGATCATAAATGTCGGCGTCGTTGTGCCAATAGCGCAATTTCCAGTTGAGGGTCTTGAGCTCGAGGTCGGCGTGGAGGCGCTGGGCAGCAGGCAGGGTGCCAAACGGCGAGACTGACACGCTGGCGCTGAACTGGCGGAACTGAAGCGGGTCTTCGACATGGAAATAATAGCCGAAGGACGGCCGCCCCTGATAGCCCTCGACAATCGGATAGGCCGCCGCCAGTTTCATCCGCCGCGCCGCGACATAATGGCCACGCTCGGTGACCAGCGAGTCGAGGTCGATCTTTGATGGTGAGCCCACCCCCCATGACTTGAGTTCGGGGTGGGTACGGATCACCTTGGTGCCGAGGAATTCGACTGTCCCGAGGTCGTCATAGACGCGCGGCGTGATCAGCGACGGGGTCAGTCCGGCACCGGTATATTCATAGACCAGCAGCCGCCCGTCGGGCCGTGGCATGGGACGGAAGAAACCGGTTGAGGCATTCGACAGCACCTCATATTTTTGTGTCGCGATGGTGAACCGGAAGACATTGGACACGCCGGTATAGTAGCTGGTGCCATTCAGCGACTTGCCGTCGGGGGCGAAGGTGAAGCTTTCGGGGGTCGATGGCGGCAGGTCGAGCCGCGCCACCTCGTCGGGGGTACCGCCGTCCTCGAACGACTGGGTCTTCCACACCTTCACCGATTGCTTGCCGTCGATCTCGCCATAGCTGGCCGAGATCAACGATCCGTCGGGGGACAGGTCGAGGTCGAACGGGACCTGGCCATAGTCAAAGGTATGGATCTGGTTGAACCCGGCATAGGGCGGCGGGATTCGAACCAGCGTGGCATAGCCGTTCTGGTGGCGGATGCCCCAGATCGACTTGTCGCGCGGGTTGACGACGATGTCGCCGATTCGCGCATCCTTGAGCAGCATGCGCCGGGCGCCGCTATCGACATCGACCTCCATCAGGTCGCGAAAGGCGTAATTGTCGTTGGTGTAATAGGCCTTGCGCGCATCGGGGTCGAACGCCAGGCTGGTCACCTTGTAGAGCATCATCCCCTTCAGCTCGGTGAGCTTGCGCAAGCGACCGGTGGCGAGGTCCATCGTGCCAAGAAAGCCGATCTGACCGGGAAAACGGAACGCGGCGACCAGCGAATTGGTCTTTTCATCGACATAGCCGCGCGACATCGACCCCAGTCCCTTGGGGCTGAGATGGGTCACCTTGGTCAGGGGGTAGACGGCCAGCCGGGCGAGGTTGGCGCGTTGGAACAGGCGCTCGTCGGCGAGCCAACGAGCCCAAGCCCGGTCGAGCGAGGTGCCGAATACGTGACGGAACTGGGTGGCGTAGAAACGGGCGCTGCCTTCGTCTCGGCGGAGCCATTCGACCAGCCGATCGGGCCCATAGGTCAGCGCCAGCCAGCTATTGAATCGCGTGCCATAGAGATAGTCGTTGACCCCGACCTGGAAATCGACCGCTGTGCCTTCGCTCTCCAGCGCGAGCGGAGAATAGAGGCGGTCGCCATCGCGGACCTTGGCGCGGAACAGCATTTCGTCATAGCCGCCCTGCGCGCGCCCCAGCCCGCCCGCCATCCACGTTTCGAAAAACACCGCCGAGCCTTCGAGATACCAGCGCGGGACATTGTTTCGCGGGGTAGCGAGGTAATTGTAGAGAATCGATTCGGGGTGTTCCTGGATCGGCATCGGCTTGCCGTGGAGAAATTGCCGCCAGCGCGCGTCCTGCCGGTTCCACACGTCCATCGTCGCGACGTGCGCCAGTTCATGGTTGATCAGCGTGAAGAAGCGCTCGCCCGGGGTGAACGTCTCCATCGAGATGCTGAGCGGGGCGACGTCGAGCAGCACCGCATTATTGGGCGACGAGCGCGCCGCGGCATTGCCGTAATCGCCGAAATCCTTGAGCAGCACCGTCGTCCGGTCCCATGGCTGCCAGTGAAACCGCCGCTTGTGCGCCGCCAGCGCGTTTTCGAAACTGCGCGCGATATAGGGTGTGAGATAGGTTTGGACCGGGTCGAAATAGAGCAGCGAAAGATTGCGCGTCTCAAGCGTCGACAGGTTGATTCCCGAGGCATCGGGGGGAACGTGCTCGGGAGACTTGGCAGGTGCTGGAGCGGGCGCCACCGGCGGGGACGGGGCGCCAGCCACGGGCGGCCCTTCCTTGACGGTGGTGGTGTCGGGCGGGGGCGGCAACGGTTCGGGCTGGACTTGAGCCGTGGCAGCCGAGGCGAGAGCGGTCGTGGCGAGGGCGGTTGCGCCCAGCCAAGCCACCACCAGCGCCCTTGCAAAGGCACGACCGCTCTCCCGCCTCTGCAAGTCCTGCCCCCCGCTACGCTAACCCTGACGCCGACCCACTCACCGGGCGTCAGTTCGACTGCATCGCCTGTGACAGCCCGCCGCTGCGCAGCGCCGCGGCGAACGACGGGTTTATCGCCAGCGCGTTGAACGCCGCCATCTGGCCAATCGCCGCATAAGCTTGGGCATGGGACGCGAACGAAGCCAGCGCCGCCGGTTGGTTGGCGATCTGCGCGAACGCCGCCGGGTTGGCGGTCATCGATGCGAACGCCGAGGGGTTGGCGTTAGCCGCCGCGACCGCCGCCGCATCGACCTTACTCCTGGCCGCCATCGACGCCAGCATGCCCTTGGCATCGAATGCCGAGGCCGCGCTGGCCGAAGCAGCCAGCGCCGCCGCGTCACGCGACGCTGCCTTGAACGCGTCCGCGTTGACGGCCATCGCCGACATCGCGCTCTGCATCGCCGCCGAGTTGAACAATTTGGTGTTGCCGGCAAAGTCGCTGAACGCCTTGGAATTGGCGGCAATCGCGTTGAACGCCGCCGGATCGCGCGAAATCGCGTCCATCGCACGGGCGTCGACGGCGAGCGCCTTGAACGCCGTCTGGCTGTTGGCCATGGCGGCGTCAGCCGCCGGCTGCGCCGCCGCCTGGCGGAAGCTGCTGGCGTCGCGGGCGAAGCGAGCGAAGGCCGCCGGGTTGACGGCGATCGCCTGCAGCGCCGCGCCATGCGGCGCCATCGAGGCGAAGAAATTGGGGTGCTCGGCCATTGCGCTCAGCATCTGCGGCTGGGCGGCGATCTGGCGAAAGGCGCTAGCGTTCATCGCCATCGCCATCGACGCGCGCGACTGGGCATCGCCGGCCATCGCCGCCGCCGATACGGCCTGGGCTGCACGCAGCGCCGCGTTGAACGCGTTGCTATCCTGCGCCAACTTGGCAAACGCGTTAGGATTAGCAGCCATCGCCGACATCGCCGCCGGGCTGCTGGCCAGCGCCGCAAACCCTGGATCGGACGCCAGCGCCCGGAAACTGGGGTTCTTGCTCATCACCTCGAATGCGTCGGTCTGCATCAGCAGCGGGACCGACGTATCGCCCAGCGCAACATCGGTGGCGCCGACCTGACTGACGACATAGCGGTCGGCCGGGGCGATCGTCCCGGCGATCGGGCCGCGAGCCGGGTAGACCCGGCCCAGCCCATAAGCGCCCACGGCAACTGCCAGAACGCCTGCACCAACCAACAAGTAACGATTGTTCGACCGAGCTGCTTCGACGGTGGACATGTCATACCCCCAAGGTTGACCAAAGTAGCAGTCTTAACCACAAGTTAATGTGAGTCAATATCGGGCGACGGTCGGCCGGTCTGGGGTATCACGAAACGATCGTCAGCGCCGATCGCGATTTTATCACAGTCCAATTCACGCTCGCGGCTGATCGTGAACAATCAGGCTGTCAGCGAACGCGCGGGCCACCATAAGGCAACGGCGGCGGCGGGCGGCGGTCGCGGCGGGGGAGTTGGGCCTGGTAGGCAACGCCGCAATGCGCAACGCAGTAGGGGAAGCCCGGGTTGGCGTGGTCGCCGCAGAAGTGGAAGTCGGGCTCGCCCGGATGGCCCATCGGCCAGCGGCAAATGCGGTCGTTGAGGTCGAGCAGGCTGGTGCGGTCGGCGACTTCGGCTGAAGGCTTGGCGGGGACGAGGCGGCGCGGCGGGGCCGGGGGGATCGGCGCCTGGGTGTCGCCGGGCCCCTGGCGGATGAAGCCGCCCGGGCCGACCGAGCGGTACTGGATGGTCGACGGGTCGGCGCCTTCGCGCGCGGGGACGAGGTTCTGCACCGGCATGTTGGCGGCGTCGGTCACGATCGGCTTGCGCACCGGCGGGGCGGGCGGGACAGCCGGAGCCGGCGCGGCGGAGCGCGGGGCGGGAGCGGGCTTGGGTTCGGCCTTCTTCGCAGCGGGTGTGGCCGGCACGGCGACGGCAGGTTTCGCGGCGGCGGTCGGCTTGGTTGCGGGGGCGGCCTTGGCCTTCTTTTCCTTTTCTTCGCCCTGCTTCACTGGCGACGGGCGCGAATCGAGCCCGAGGCGGTGCGCCTTGCCGATCACCGCGTTGCGGCTGACCCCGCCGAGATCGTCCGCGATCTGGCTCGCGGTCAACCCTTGCGACCACATGGCTTTCAGCCGGTCGATCCGCTCGTCAGTCCAGCTCATGCTCACTCCAATCTTGAGGCGCATCGTTGCCGATCGCGCGAATTCGTCAATCGCAGCCGCAAGCGGTTGCGCGTCCCTTGCCCAGTCGATAGGCGATGAGGCCGTGAACGACCAGCCTTCCACGACCAATCCGACGCCCCATTCATCATGGGTCCGCTTCGAGCCGGGGTTCCCGACCTTGAACGGCGTCAACTGGGTCGGGCTGAAGACCCTCTATATAAAGGAGGTGCGGCGGTTTTTGAAGGTCCACATGCAGACGCTGTGGGCGCCGGCGGTCAATGCGTTGCTGCTGCTGACCATTTTTACCGTGGCGCAGGGGCGTTCGGGGCTGCACGTGATGGGGGTGCGGTTCGCCGATTTCATCGCGCCGGGGCTGATCATCTCGGCGATGCTGCAGAACAGCTTCGCCAACTCGTCGTTCGCGTTGCTGGTCGGCAAGATGCAGGGGACGATCGTCGATTATCTCATGCCACCGCTGTCGGTGGGTGAGCTGATCGCCGGGATCGTCGGGGCGGCGGTGACGCGCGCGTTCCTCGTCGGAACGGCGGTGTTCATCGCACTGCTGGTGTGGCCGAACGTGTCGGTCGGGATCGAGCATCCGGTGGCGGTGCTGTGGTTCGGCCTGATGGGGTCGGTGATGCTCGGGCTGCTGGGGCTGCTGACGTCGATCTGGGCGGACAAGTTCGACCAGTCTGCGATGGTCACAAACTTCGTCGTGCTGCCGCTGTCGTTGCTGTCGGGGACGGTTTATTCGGTCGATCAGCTAAGCCCGGTGTTCCGTGCGATCAGTCATGCCAACCCGTTTTTCTACGTTATTTCGGGGTTCCGTTATGGTTTCCTCGGGGTGAGCGATTCGCCGATCCTGATCGGGGCGACCGGGCTGCTGGTCCTGAACCTTGTCCTGTGGGCGGCCTGCTATGCGTTGCTCAGGAGCGGGTGGAAGATCAAGAATTAGGGCGCGCGGCAGTAACAAAGTTGAACGGCGGATAACGGACGCGTTCAGGGTCGGCGCAGGCGAGGTCACTTAGAAGCATTGCAACTCCACTTGTCGGAAAGGACAGTGCAATGCGTAAGTTCCTCATCAGCGCCGCCGTCGCCGCTTCGGCCTTGACCGCCGTCGCCAGCCCCGCCGCCGCGCAATATTACCCGCAGCAGGGCTATGGCTACGCCCAGCCGAATTACGGCTATAATCAGGGCTATAATAACCAGTACAACCGTGGCGACGCGCGTTTCCTGATCGCCCGGGTCGATCAGGTCCGTCAGCAGATCCGGATGCTCGCTCGCAATCGGTCGCTCTCGGGGCAGGAGGCCTATCGCCTCGATTATGAAGCGCTGCAGCTGCGCAACATGGTTCGCCAGTCGGCCTACAACGGCATCGACCGCCGCGAGCAGTGGCAGTTCCAGCGCCAGATCCAGCGGCTTGAGCAGCGCGTCAGCTACAATGCGAACGACCGTGACGGCCGCTATGATCGGGGCAGCGGCTTTGGGTACCAGAACCAATATGGCCAGTACCAATATGGCCAGCAGAACGGCGACTGGCAGAACGGTGGCGACGACCATCGCGACGGCGACCGCCACGACAATGGCGACGATCGCGACAACGACTAGGCTGCACGGCTTCTCGCCGAAGGCTGTAGGGGAGGCGTCCGGTTTCGACCGGGCGCCTTTTCCTTTTGGGGTGCGCTGGCTATAGGCCCCGGACCAGCCAATCACCCTACAGGAGCCCTTCATGGCCATCACGCCGCTCATGCCCGTCTACCCGCGCTCGCCCGTGCGGCCGGTGCGAGGCGAGGGCCCCTATCTGTGGGGCGAGGGCGGCGAGAAATATCTCGATTTCGCAAGCGGGATCGCGGTCAATCTGCTCGGCCATGGCCATCCGCATGTGACCAAGGCGGTGCAGGAGCAGGCCGCGAAACTGGTCCATGTGTCGAATCTTTATGGCAGCCCGCAGGGCGAGGCGTTCGCGCAGCGGCTGGTTGACCTGACCTTCGCTGACACGGTGTTCTTCACCAATTCGGGCGCTGAGGCGGTCGAATGTGCGATCAAGACCGCGCGGCGATATCATCACGTCCACGGCAACAAGCACAAGTTCGAGCTGATCAGCTTCTCGAATGCGTTCCACGGGCGGACGCTCGGCACGATCAGCGCGACCAACCAGGAGAAGATGCGCGATGGCTTCGAGCCGCTGCTGCCCGGCTTCACCGTGGTCGAGTTCGACAATCTCGAGGCAGCCAAGGCGGCGATCGGCGAGCATACGGCAGGTTTCCTGGTCGAACCGGTGCAGGGCGAGGGCGGCATCCGCCCGGCGTCGATGGAGTTCATGAAGGGGCTTCGCGCGCTCGCCGACGAGCATGACTTGATGCTGCTGCTCGACGAGGTCCAGTGTGGCGTCGCGCGGACCGGCACGCTCTATGCGCACGAGCAATATGGCATCACCCCCGACATCATGGCGACCGCCAAGGGCATCGGCGGCGGCTTCCCGCTCGGGGCATGCCTCGCGACCGAGAAGGCCGCGGCGGGGATGGTCGTGGGGACGCACGGGTCGACCTATGGCGGCAATCCGCTGGCGATGGCGGCGGGGCAGGCGGTGTTCGATGTCGTCGCCAACGACGAGTTCCTGGCGCAGGTGAAGGCGACCGGCGAGCGGTTGCGGTCGGCGCTCGAGCAGATGATCCCCAACCATGACGCGATCTTCGAAGGGGTGCGGGGGATGGGCCTGATGCTTGGGCTCAAGATGAAGACCGACAGCCGCGACTTCGTCTTGTACCTGAGGACGCGGGGCATTTTGACCGTCGCGGCGGGGGACAATGTCATCCGCGTACTGCCGCCGCTCAACATCGAGGAAGCGCATATCCGCGAGTTCGTCGACGGGCTGTCGGCGGCGGCGTCGGAGTATAAGGTTTCGGCAGCGGCGTGACGGAACTGCGTCACTTCCTCAGCCTCTCTGACGCTGGCGGAGAGGCGATCGCCGCGATTCTGAACGATGCGCAGGATCGTAAGGCGGCGCGTGCCGGATGGCCCAAGGGCAGGGCCGACGCCGACAGGCCGCTCGACGGTTATGTGCTGGCGATGATTTTCGAGAAGAACTCGACGCGCACCCGGGTCAGCTTCGACCTGGCTATGCGGCAATTGGGCGGGAGTGCGATCATTCTCGATACCGCTTCGAGCCAGCTCGGGCGCGGCGAGAGCGTCGGCGATACCGCGCGGGTGTTGTCGCGTTTCTCTGACGCGATCATGATCCGGACGAACGATCATTCGAAGGCCGAGGAACTGGCGGCGGCGGCGAGCGTGCCGGTGATAAACGGGCTGACCGACCTGTCGCATCCATGCCAGATTCTGGCCGACATGCTCACGCTGATCGAGCGCAAGGGCAAGCTTGCGGGGAGCAAATGGGCGTGGTTCGGGGACGGCAATAATGTCTGCAATTCGCTGGTCGAGGCGGCGTCGCTGATGTTCTTCGACGTGACAGTGGCGTGCCCGGAAGGGTTCGAGCCCGACATGGACATGCTCAAGGCGGCGGCCGCGCGCGGTCGAAGCGTGCCGATCGTTCGCGATGCGGCAGTCGCAGCAGCAGGCGCGGATGTGATTGCGACCGACACCTGGACCTCGATGGGGCAGAGCGACAGCGACAATCGCGCCAAGGTGATGGCGCCTTATGCGGTCAACGAGGCGATGATGGCGCGCGCCGGCGAGGATGCGTTGTTCATGCACTGCCTCCCTGCGCACCGCGGTGAGGAAGTGACCGACGCGGTAATCGACGGGCCGCAGTCGGCGGCCTGGGACGAGGCAGAGAACCGCCTCCACGCGCAGAAGTCGCTGCTATTGTGGTGCCTCGGCAAGTTGTGATCGGGGCGCGCCGCTCCTATCTCGCGCGGCGATGACGAAGAATTTAAGTTCTGATGTCGCGCTGGGCGTGACGATCCCGGCCCGCCATGCGCGCGGCCGCGTGGCGCGGCTGGGGGCGTCGCTCGATGCGGTGCTGGCCAATCACAGCTATCCGCCGGTGATCGAGCGGCTGCTGGTCGAAGCGCTGACGCTGACCGCGCTGTTGGGGACGTTGCTGAAGGATCGTACCGGGCAGATGACGCTCCAGGCGCAGGCCGAGGGTGGGATCGTCGACCTGCTGGTGTGCGATTATCTTGGCGGGGAGTTGCGCGGTTATGTGCGCCACGACCCGGAGCGGCTGGCCGACGCGGGGCCGAACCCGTCGCTGTTCGCGCTGTTCGGCAAGGCGTTCCTGGCGATCACGTTCGACCAGCCGGCGACCGAGGAACGCTACCAGGGGATCGTGCCGCTCGACGGCGAGAGCCTCGCGCAGGCGGCGCAGGCTTATTTTACCCAGTCCGAGCAGATCCCTTCGATCGTCCGTCTCGCGACGCACAAGGGCGAGGACGGGTGGCACGCCGGGGGCTTGCTGTTCCAGCATCTTCCCGAGGGCGAGGAAGGGCGCGAGCGGTTGCACACGCGGCTCGACCATCCCGACTGGCCGCACGTTGCGGTGCTGGCGGGGTCGGTCAAGGGTGAGGAGCTGACCGATCCGGCGGTGCCGCTCGACGATCTGATCTGGCGGCTGTTCCACGAAGAGGAGGAAGTGCGAACGCTGGAGCCGATCAACTTCTCCAAGGGGTGTCGCTGCGATCCAGACTATGTGCGGTCGGTGATCGCCCGCTTTCCGGTGGCGGAGCGGGCCGAGATGGTCGGTGACGATGGGCTGATCCGGGTCGATTGCGCCTTTTGCGCGACCAGCTTCCCAATCCATTTCGACGAGGCCGACGCCGCATAGTGGCGTTAACCCTTGGCGTGGTAAACGAACTCATGGGCAGGGAGTATAAGCGAGTCGCCATGGCGACAATCGCCGTGGCGTCGACCGCGCTGCTTGTGGGCGCGGTCGATGTTCTTTCTCCGCGCAGCGCCCGGCCCGGGCTGTGGGACATCAGCCTCAGCGCCAATGGTTCCAACTCCCGGCGGGCGTGTCTCGCCGACCCGATGATTCTTACCCAGTGGGAGCATCGCCGCAGCGCCTGTACGCGCGTCGTGATCGCCGAGCATGGCGCGCAGGCGACGGTTCATTACACCTGCTCGGGGGGCGGCTTTGGCCAGTCGGCGATGACCCTGCTCACCCCGCGATCGATCAGGGTCGAGACGCAGGGCATCTCGGACGGGCTGCCGTTCGATTATGTGCTCCATGCGCGCCGCGCCGGGGATTGCCCGGTCCACTAACATTGGTCGGAAAAGGTCCAAGCGTTAAGCCGCCGTTTACCATCGATCGGCTAAGCAGGGCGGGTGCCGATTGGGGCACGCTTTCCTCCCTACGGGTGACGAACCCGACCTGGGCCGCTCGCATATCGCGCAGCGGCCCGATTTTTGTGCCCTGTCATTCGCGATGGCGGGGAGTTAAAGCGCCGCCCATGCTTTATTTTGCTATCAAGGCGGCGGTTTCCGGGTTGATCGTCGCACTCGTGTCCGACGTCGCGCGGCGCTTTCCCGGATGGGGCGGGCTGCTCGCGTCGCTGCCATTGGTGTCGTTGCTGGCAATGATGTGGACCTATCGCGATGGCGGAGGGGACACGGAGCAGGTCGCCGCGCTGGCGACGAGTGCCTTCTGGTTCGTCATCCCGTCGCTGCCGCTGT
Organism: Sphingomonas sp.; assembly: GCF_025362505.1. Lineage (GTDB taxonomy): Bacteria > Pseudomonadota > Alphaproteobacteria > Sphingomonadales > Sphingomonadaceae > Sphingomicrobium. Next base: position 15,618 of record NZ_JANYGG010000006.1, read on the forward strand.
TCCTGATCCTGCCCGCGCTACTGCGGTCGGGGGTCGGCTTCTGGACAGCGATGGGAATATCCTGCGCGATCACGCTGGCGCTTTACGCCGGCTTCTTCTGGATCGCGCCGAGGCTCGGGATCGCGCTGTGAAGCGAGCGGTGGTGCTGCTGTCGGGCGGGCTCGATTCGATGGTCTGCGCCGCCCTGGCGCGGGAGCAGGGGTTTGCCGTGCTCGCGCTGACGGTCGATTATGGCCAGCGCCACCGGGTCGAGATTGACGCGGCGCGGACGATCGCGGCCAGCCTCGCCGAGCGCCACATCATCCTGCCGCTCGACCTGACCGCGTTCGGCGGCTCGGCGCTGACCGCCGATATCGCCGTGCCCAAGGGCGGGGTCGAGGCGGGGATTCCGGTGACCTACGTTCCGGCGCGCAACACGGTGTTCCTCAGCGTGGCGCTGGCGTGGGCCGAGGCGGCAGGGGCGCGGGATCTGTTCGTCGGGGTCAATGCGCTCGATTATTCGGGCTATCCCGACTGCCGGCCCGAGTTCATCGAGGCATTCGAAAATCTCGCCAATCGCGCTACCAAAGCGGGAGTGGAGGGCGAGGGATTCACGATCCACGCGCCGCTGCAGCATATGACCAAGGCCGACATCGCGCGCGAGGCGGCTCGGCTGCGACTCGACGCCGGGCTGAGCCATAGCTGTTATGATCCGGCCGCCGATGGCGGGGCGTGCGGGCTGTGCGACGCGTGCCGGCTGCGCGCAAAGGGGTTCGAGGAGGCGGGGCTCGCCGATCCGACGCGCTACGCCGCGCGCCGATGAGCTACGCGGTCAAGGAAGCCTTCCTCACGCTTCAGGGCGAAGGGGTTCAGGCGGGGAGCCGGGCAGTGTTCCTGCGCTTTGCCGGGTGTAATCTGTGGTCGGGCCGGGAACAGGATCGGGCGACGGCCGAGTGCCGATTTTGCGACACGGATTTTGTCGGCACCGATGGCGAGAATGGCGGCAAGTTCGGCGGTGCGGACGCTTTGGCGACGATGGTCGAGCAACTGTGGGGCGAGGGGCGGGACCATCGCCTGGTGGTTGTCACCGGCGGCGAGCCAATGCTGCAGTTCGACGCGGCGCTGCTCGATGCATTGCATGCGCGGGGGTTTCGCGTGGCGATGGAGAGCAATGGGACGCTGGCGGCGCTGCCCGGGATCGACTGGCTGTGCGTCAGTCCCAAGGCCGCGACCGAGGTGGTCCAGCGTTCGGGAGATGAGCTCAAGCTGGTTTGGCCGCAGGACGGGATCGATCTCGACGAGCTGGAGCGGTGGGACTTCGCCCATCGACTCATCCAGCCAATGGACGGGCCCGAGCGCGAGGCGGCGCTGGCCGCGTCGATCGCGCTGGTAATGGAGCGGCCGCTATGGAGGCTCACGCTGCAGGCGCACAAGGTCGTCGGGCTACCCTAGATCAGCGCAGACACTTGCGCTTCACCAGCCCGTATTTGTCGTAGCAGTTATCGGGATAGCGGATCTCCGCCATCGACACGTAAAGCTTGCGCACGCCCCAGATCGGATCGCCGGCGAAGACGAGGCTGTTGCGCAGGGCGCGCATGTTGGCTTGCGCAAAGGGTAGCAGGCCGCCGCGGGGCACGAACCTCAGCTGCTTGCCGGTGAGCGATGCCTGGTGACAGAATCCGCGCTGGGCATAAAGCGTCGACCAGCCATTGTAGCTGCGCGTATCGTAGCGGTTGAGCATCTGCATCGCGGCGCGGACCTTGGCTGGCCCGGTGCCCTCTGTGGTGCGCGCGAAATAGGCGGTAATGGCCTTGTAGGCGGCGGCGAGCTCCTCGCGGTGGTCGGCGAGCATCGCGTTGTAATTGTCGGTCGTGTCGAGGAACGCAGAGTGCGAGCATTGCAGCGCGGCGACGTTAAGACCGGAGCGCATGCTCCAGACGAGAGCGGCGGAATATTCCTCCGGGGTCGCACCGGGAAAGGGCAGGCCGAGGCCTGCCTCGCTGCCGATGACCGTGCCACCGGCGAAAACCGGCGGGACGATATAGACTTGGGCCGGGGCCAGGGTAGGCGTCGCCGACATAATGACGGCAAGCATCGCGGAGAATATTCGGAGCAATTCGAGCACCTTCTGACGATCGGACCGTTCGCGCGGGCGGCCGCTGGGTGGAGTGGTGAACCTACGGCAATCGCGTCGCGAGGCAAGGCGCAAAAAAGGGACCGCCAGACAAGCTGGCAGCCCCTTGATCGTTCGACCTTGCGGCACGAGTGCCGCAGGTGACCAGCGGCCGGAGCAAGCCCCGGCCCGCGATTACATCGCGTTTTTGGTCGTGGTGTTCGTGGTGTTCGTGGTGGTCGTCGTGTTCATGCCGGTGGCATTCATCGACATGTTGGCATCGGCCGCCATGTTTCCGCCCATGTTCGACGAAGCGTCAACCGCAGTCGTATCGTTCGTGGTGACGTTCTCGGTGGTCATGTTGGTATCGACATTCATCGTGTTGTTCGCGGCTTCCTTGCTGCTGCAAGCAGAAACCGCCAGGGCCGCACCAGCGACCAGGATCAGAGCACGCATTCAGAAACTCCCTTGATTATTAGATCTGCAGCAGGGACCCCCACTTTGCAAATCACGGGCATAATAGTCGAAAAGATCGCAATGTCTCAAGGGGCTTTGCACTTTGTGCTCAAAATGGTGAGAAATTGGGCAAATTCAGCCCTTAGCGACGCGTCCAGATCGGCCATCGAGGCCTTATTTCCCAAAACGGCAAGGCTGGTGACGCCATGATCGCGGATTCCACATGGCACGATTCCGCCGAAGTGAGACAGGTCGGGCGCGACGTTGATCGAGAAGCCGTGGAGCGTGACCCAACGTTTCACCCGCACGCCGATCGCGGCGATCTTGGCTTCGTCGGGGCCGTTGCCGACCCACAGGCCGATGCGGCCGGGTTCGCGCCGCGCGGCGACACCGAGGCGGGCGAGCGACGCGATCAGCCAGCCCTCGAGCGTATGGACGAAATGGCGGACGTCGCGCCCGCGCGAATCGAGGTCGAGCATCAGATAGCCGACCCGCTGGCCGGGGCCGTGATAGGTGAAGCGCCCGCCGCGTCCGGCGTCGAAGACGGGAAAGCCGGCGGGGTTCATCAGTTCGGCCGGATCGGCGCTGGTCCCTGAGGTGAACAAGGGCGGATGCTCGACCAGCCAGGCGAGTTCGGGCGCGGTGCCGGCGCGGATCGCCGCGGCGCGGGCGTCCATCGTGGCGAGCGCTGCGGGGTAGGGCAGAAGGCCAGGCTCGACGCGCCATTCGGGTTGAGGCAGGTTCATCGCCGTCCCGATTGCCAGCCGCTGGCTCGGCCCGCATATACGCCCAAGATTTGGGAGAGATGCGTGACGCCATTGTCGATTTCGAGAGCGTGGGAGGAGACGACCACGTTCGTTGCCCGCGAGACGCGGCTGATCGTGCCGCTGGCGCTGGCGCTGATCGCGCTGCCGGCGGTGATTTTCGGTCTTGCCGCGCCCGATGTGACCAACGAGGTCGCAGCGCGGTCGCCCGGGTTGATGGCGCTGATGCTGGGCGTGTTCCTGATCGGCGCGGTGGGCCAATTGGCGATCGCGCGACTCGCGCTGGGGCATCGCGAACGATTGGGTGAAGCGATTCGCCACGGCGCTGCTCGCTTGCCCGCGCTGGTCGGCGGGTTTCTTGTCGTCGGGCTCCCCCTGGGGTTCGTGCTGGCGCTGGTCGTCGGCGCCGCCGCGGTCGTCGGCAAGGCCGGGGCCGGGGCGGGCAAGGCCGGCGCGGCGCTGATCCTGCTGGCGCTCATGACCGCGCTGTTCATCGCGATGCTGATCATCTTCGCGCGCTGCCTGCTGATGTTGCCGCTCGCTTCGGTCGAGGCGGGGGGTCCGTTGCGACTGATCAAGCGCAGCTTTGCGGTCAGCCGCGGGGCAGTGCTCCGCCTGCTTGCGGCGGCGGCGCTCTTCCTGGTCGGCGGTGTGGTAATCCTGATCGCGGTGCGAAGCGTCGTCGGGGCGCTCGTCATCGTCGCGCTCGGCAAGCCCGAGGCGTGGACCGTGTCGGCGCTCCTGATCGCGCTGGTAGACGGGGCGATGCAGGCGCTGATCGGGACGGTGTTCACCATTTTCACCGCGCGGCTCTATGCCCAGCGATCGGGCGAGGCGGGGCCGGAATCCGGGGTGCCGAGCAGCGCCACCTGAGGCGCGGCGTCGGGTGGCAATATGCCCGCGGCGCGGGGATCGGCGAAGCGCTCGATGGCGCGGGCGTAGGGAGTGAAACCCGCGCGGCGGTAGGCGGCGAGCGCGGCGGGGTGGTCGAGCGTGCAGGTGTGGACGTGGACCCGCGTGACGTCGGTGTGCGCCCAGGCGCGGGTGACAGCTTCGGCAAGCAGCCAGCGGCCGTGGCCCTGGCCGGAGAGTCCAGGAATGAGACCGACGAACGACAGCTCGCACTCGCCGGGTTTGCGATAGTCTAGCTCGAGCATGCCGACGTCTTCGCCTGCCTCGTCGATCACCGCGCTCAGCGCGACCGCCGGGTCGTGGAGCAGGGCGGTGAGCTCGGCGTCGCTGGCGACGAGTCGCGAGAACCACAGCCACGGCGCGCCGACCGTGCGGAACAGGGTGCGGTACGCGTCGGGGGCGACGCGCTCGCGGCGGTCGAGGCGGAGCGGGGACGGCGGGATGGTCATTCCCGGCGGCGCGCGCATGTCGAGGTAAGTTACGACCGCCGCCAATTCGGTGCCGGCGATCGGCGCGTAGCTCATGACCAGGTCGCCACTGGTGGCAGGCTCATCAGGATCGCGTCGATGTTGCCCCCGGTCTTGAGCCCGAACAGGGTGCCGCGGTCGTAGAGCAAGTTGAACTCGACGTAGCGCCCGCGATATTCGAGCAGCTTCGTGCGGTCCTCGTCGGTGAACGGCTGGTTCATCCGCCGCCGGACGATTTGCGGGAAGACGTCGAGGAACGCCTCGCCGACGTCGCGGGTGAAGGCAAAATGGGAGTCGAAATGATCCTCGAGCCGGTCGTAGAAGATGCCGCCGACGCCACGCGCGACATTGCGGTGGGGCAGCCAGAAATACTCCTCGGCCCATTTCGAGAAGCGCGGATAGAAGGTCGGGTCGTGGGCGGCGCAGGCGGCGCGAAGCCGGGCGTGGAAGGCGGCGGTGTCCTCGTCGTTGGGGATCGTCGGGTTGAGGTCGGCGCCCCCGCCAAACCAGCGCCGCGTGGTGGTGAGGAAACGCGTGTTCATGTGGACCGCGGGGACATGCGGGTTGGCCATGTGCGCGACGAGGCTGATGCCGGTGGCAAAGAAGCTCGGGTCCTCGTCCGCGCCGGGAATCGAGGCGGCGAATTCGGGGCTGAACGTGCCGCCGACGGACGAGACGTTGACCCCGACCTTTTCGAACACCTGGCCGGTCATCTGGCCGCGAACGCCGCCGCCGCCTTCGGAACCGTCGCTCTCTGTGCGGTCCCACGGCGTGAAGACGAACGACGCGTCGGAGCCGGCTTCGCGTTCGATCGCTTCGAATTCCGCGCAGATGCGGTCGCGCAGGCTTTCGAACCAGCTTCTGGTGGTAGTTTGCTGATCGTCGAGGGGCTTCATGGCAGGCTTTCGGTCTGGCGCAGCGCTTCGCCAAGGGCAAGGGCGGCGGCGGTGGCGAGGTTGAGCGAACGGACCGCAGCACGGATCGGGATCCGCACCGCGAGGCCGCAGGCGGCGGCGACATGGTCGGGAACGCCGGCGCTTTCCTTGCCGATGATCAAAATGTCGTCGGGCGCGAACACGTCGTCGTAGAGCGAGGTCGTCCCCTTCGTCGTCAGCAAGACGAGGCGGCCGGGGCGAACGGCGCGAAACGATGCCCAGTCGCGGTGGCGGGTGATGTCGACTTCGTCGATATAGTCCATCGCGGTGCGGCGGACGCGCGCGTCGTCCCACTGAAAGCCCAGCGGTTCGATCAGGTCGACCGCAACGCCGAGGCAGGCGCCGAGGCGGAGCACGGCGCCGACGTTGCCGGCGATCTCGGGCTGGTAAAGCGCGATGCGCATGGCCGGCGCGCTTAGCAGGTCGCCTGCGCGCTGCAAGCGCGCTGCAGTCCAAACCGCGAAACGGCGTGACCGGCGCGGCGCACGCTTCGGCCCGTTTTGGCGTTTGCATCATCCGGGCGAGGCGCTATCAGGCGCGCCAGACGTCTCGGGCTTCGTCCGGGTGCGAAGCAACTTATCGACCGGTCGCGGCAGCCTTCGCGGACGGATTCTCAAGGGTGAACATGGCAACGCTGGAAACCAATCCGCCGCACGAGAAGCTGGATGTGGCCGAAGACGGCGTCCGTCGTCGCGACTTCATCAATGTCGCCGCGGTGAGCTTCGCCGGGGTCGGCGCGGTGGCGGTGGTCGCCCCGTTGCTCAGCCAGATGGCGCCGTCGGCCGATGTGCTGGCGATGGCCTCGGTCGAGGTCGACGTGTCCAAGATCCAGCCGGGTCAGGCGATCAAGACCAGCTGGCGCAAGCAGCCGGTGTTCATCCGCAACCTGACGGCCAAGGAAATCGTCGAGGCCAATGCGGTTGACCTGTCGACCCTGCGTGACCCGCAGACGCTGGCACAGCGGACCAAGCCGGGTCACACCAACTGGCTGATCACGCTCGGCGTTTGCACCCATTTGGGCTGCATTCCGCTGGGCACCGGCGAAGGCGAGAATAAGGGTCCGTTCGGAGGCTATTTCTGCCCCTGCCACGGCTCGGCTTACGACACGGCCGCGAGAATCCGCAAAGGCCCGGCGCCGAAGAACTTGTTCGTGCCGAACTATTCGTTCAATTCGCCGACCGTCGTCAAAATCGGTTAAGGGAAAGCATTCGACATGAGCTTTGGCTGGGCCCGCGAATATGAACCCAAGAGCGATTTAAGCCGCTGGTTCGACCAGCGCCTGCCGCTTCCGCGGCTGGTCTATGGAGCGCTTGGCGGCGGGTATCCGGTGCCGCGCAACCTCAATTATTTCTGGAATTTCGGCGTGTTGGCGGGGCTGATGCTGGCCACCCAGATCGTCACCGGAATCGTCCTGGCGATGCATTATTTCGCGACCGCCGACGGGGCGTTCAACAGCGTCGAGCACATCATGCGCGACGTCAACGCCGGATGGATGCTGCGCTATGCCCACGCCAATGGCGCGAGCATGTTCTTCGTGGTGGTCTATGTCCACATTTTCCGCGGGCTCTATTTCGGCAGCTACAAGGCGCCGCGCGAGTTGATCTGGATGCTCGGTCTGGTCATCTACCTGCTGATGATGGCGACCGCGTTCATGGGCTATGTGCTCCCGTGGGGGCAGATGAGCTATTGGGGGGCGCAGGTCATCACCGGCTTCTTCTCGGCCTTCCCGATCGTCGGCGAGCCGCTGCGGATCTTCCTGCTCGGCGGCTATGCGCCCGACCAGTCGGCGCTCAACCGCTTCTTCTCGCTCCATTACCTGCTGCCGTTCGTGATCGCGGGGGTGGTCATCCTCCACATCTGGTCGCTGCATATCCCCGGTTCCGGCAACCCCACCGGCGTCGATGTGAAGACCGAGCAGGACACGCTGCCGTTCCATCCCTTCTACACTGCCAAGGACGGGTTCGGGGTTGGCGTCTTCCTGATTCTCTATGCGATCTTCATCTTCTTCTTGCCCGATTACCTTGGGCACGCGGACAATTATATCCCGGCCAACCCGCTGTCGACGCCGGCGCACATCGTTCCCGAATGGTATTTCTGGCCATTTTACGCGATCCTTCGCGCTTTCACGACCGACTTCATCCTGCCGGCGAAGTTGTGGGGCGTGGTGGCGATGTTCTCGTCAATCCTGCTGCTGTTCTTCCTGCCGTGGCTCGACACCTCGCCGGTGCGGTCGGGCAATTACCGCCCGCTGTTCAAGCGCTTTTTCTGGCTGCTGGTCGCCGACGTGATCTTACTCGGCTGGTGCGGCGGGGCGCCGGCGACGCCACTCTACGTGATGCTCGGCCAGGTCGCAGCGGCCTATTATTTCCTCCACTTCCTGGTGATTCTGCCGCTGGTGTCGAAGTTCGAGCGGCCGCTGCCATTGCCGTCGTCGATCTCGGCGTCGGTGCTGCATGGCGAGGAACAGGAAAGTGCTCCCTACGGGCTCGCGACCACGCACGCGCCCGTGGCTGCCGAATAAGGACCCGACATGATCCGCAAGCTCGCCTTTCTCGTCGGCATCGCCTTTGCCGGCGTCCTGTTGCTGTCGCTGTTCGTCAATCTGAAGTCGTTCATCACGGATCCGCCGGCGCCGACCGCCGAGAGCATCTTCCATCGCGAGGCGAAGGAACTTGAACTCGCCAGCAACGGTCCGTTCGGCAAGTATGACCGGCAGCAGCTCCAGCGCGGTTTCCAGGTTTACAAGGAAGTCTGCTCGGCGTGTCATTCGTTGAAGCTCGTCGCGTTCCGCGACCTGCGCGAGATCGGCTATTCCGAAGCCGAGGTGAAGGCGATCGCCAACCAGTGGTCGACCGAAGTGCCGTCGATTAACCCGGAAACCGGCGAGCCCGCGACGCGCAAAGCGCTGCCGGCCGATTATTTCCCGAGCCCCTACGCCAACGAGACCGCCGCGCGCGCCGCCAACAACAATGCGCTGCCGCCCGACTTCTCGCTGATCACCAAGGCGCGCGAGGGCGGAGCCGCTTACGTCCATTCGCTGGTGACCGGCTATGCCAGCCAGCCAGCTGAGATGCTCAAGCAGTTCCCTGACGCCAAGACGCCGAACGGGCTTTATTACAATCCCTATTTCGCGAACCTCAACATCGCGATGCCGCCGCCGCTCGTCGCCGACGGGCAGGTGACCTACGCCGACGGGACGAAATCGACGGTCGAGCAGAATGCCAAGGACGTCTCGGCGTTCCTGGTGTGGACCGCCGAACCCAAGCTCGAGGCGCGCCATGCGACCGGGATCACGGTGCTCATCTTCCTGCTCATCGCGACGATCCTCGCTTACTTGAGCTACCAGAACATCTGGGCCGAGGCGAAGCGCAAGGTGGCACCGAAACCGGACGCGGCGCACTAAACCACAGTCC
>NZ_JANYGG010000034.1 GCF_025362505.1 Sphingomonas sp.
GAAGCCGCGCGGCTGGTCCCCGGCGATCCGTTCCTGTGGTATTTCCGGACCACGCTGGCGGTCGCGGCGGGCGACGTGCCGCGGGCGAAGATCGCGATTGCGCGGGCGCTGTCGCTGGCGCCGAACGATCCCACCATCCTGTTCGAAAGCGGCCACGTCGCGAGCCTCGCCGGCGAGGATGCGGCGGCGCGAACCGCGTGGCAGAAAGCGCTTGGCGCCGACCCCAACGGCCCCACGGGTCGGCTGGCAAGACAGGCGCTCGGGCTTGCCGACGTGCCGCTGACGGTGCAGTCCGCCCCCAAACCATAAGGGACTCGCGCCGACCATGAAATTCCTCCACTCGATGCTGCGCGTATCGGACCCCGACGCGACGATCGCCTTCTTCAAGCTGCTCGGGCTCGAGGAGCGGCAGCGGATGGAAGTGCCGCAGGGCAAATACACCCTGATCTTCCTCGCCGCGCCGGGCGATGAGGGCGGCGAGGTCGAACTGACCCACAACTGGGACCAGAGCGGCTACACCGGGGGGCGCAATTTCGGTCATCTCGCCTTTCGCGTCGACAATATCTACGAGACCTGTCAGCGGCTGATGGACGCCGGCGTGACGATCAACCGCCCGCCGCGCGACGGCCACATGGCGTTCGTCCGCTCGCCCGACGGGATCTCGGTCGAACTGCTCCAGGACGGCCATCTCGACCCCACCGAGCCGTGGGCGTCGATGGCCAACACGGGCGAGTGGTGATGCCGCTCGAGATCGTCTGCGTCCCGGCGTTCAGCGACAATTATCTGTGGCTCGTCCATGACGCTGACAGCGGCGAGACCGCGGTGGTCGATCCGGGCGACGCGGCCCCGGTCCTCGCGGTGGCCGAAGCGCGTGGCTGGAAGATTTCGCAGGTCTGGAACACCCACTGGCACCCCGACCACACCGGCGGCAACCTTGCGGTAAAAGAGGCGACCGGTGCTACAATCAGCGGGCCGCGTAGAGAGTCCGCGAAGATCCAGGGGCTGGATATCGAGCTTGCCGAAGGGGACGAGGTCCGCCTCGGGGCCCATAAGGGCGATGTTCGTGAAGTTCCCGGTCACACGCTCGGCCACATCGCGCTGGTGTTCGGCGAGGACAAGGTCGCGTTTGTCGGGGACACGCTGTTCGCGATGGGCTGTGGCCGGTTGTTCGAGGGCACCCCCGAGCAGATGTTCAACAGTCTCAACCGCCTGGCTACCCTCCCACCCGAGACGGCGGTTTATTGCGCCCACGAATACACCCTGGCCAATGCCCGCTTCGCCGCCCACGCGGAGCCCGGCAATGCCGCGATCGCCGCGCGCCTCGCCGAGGTCGAACGGGCCCGCGCCGAGGGCCGCGCGACGGTGCCGACGACGATTGCCGCCGAGCTTGCCACCAACCCCTTCCTCCTCGCGCGCGACGTTGCCGAGTTCGCCGAGCGCCGCGCGGCCAAGGACAGCTTTCGTTAATCCTGCTTTCATCCGAAGCGGCGCTTGCTGTGTTACTAGCGGGTAATGCCGCCTTTTATCGGGAGTGACCGTCATGCGCCGCCTCGCCCACCTTGCGCCCCTCGCTCTGGCCGCCGGAGCGCTCGCCGCCTGCACCGCCAACCTCGCCCAGCCCTATCAGCGCACCGCGCGCCACGAGGATGAGGTGCGCCGCGCGCTGGCGGGAAAGGTCGCGGGCAAGCCGGTCGACTGCCTCCAGTCCACCCGGTCGAGCGATATGCAGATCATCGACGACAACACGATCCTGTTTCGCGACGGCTCGCGCGTGTTCGTCCAGTCACCACACGGCGGTTGCTCGCCGCTCGGGTCGGGCAGTTATACGCTGGTCACGCACAGTTTCGGCGGAATGGGCTTGTGCCGCGGCGACATCGCCCGCGTGGTCGACCTGCAGAACGGCTTCACCGTCGGCAGCTGCGCGTTCGATTCGTTCGTCCCCTACGAACGACCGCGGAGAAGCTAGCGCTTGGCGCTCGAATAAAGCGCGTCGAGCAATTCGCCATAGGCCTCGCCGATGACGTGGCGGCGGATCTTCATCGACGGGGTCAGCTGCTCATTCTCGACAGTGAAGCCGTCGGCGATGACGAAGCGGCGCACCTTCTCGATCACGCTGAGCTCGGCGTTGACCCGGTCGACCGCCTTTGACAGTCGTTGCTGGAGGTCAGGCAGCCCGGCGATCTCGGCCTCGGGCACCAGCAGCGCGACGAGATGCGGGCGGCGGTCGCCATAGACCATTGCCTGGGCGATCTCGGGCTGGAGGGTCAGCATTCCCTCGACCCGCTGCGGCGCGACATTATCGCCCTTGTCGTTGACGATCAGGTCCTTCTTGCGATCGGTGATGACGATCCGGCCCTTGGCGTCGAGGTGCCCGACATCGCCGGTCGCGAGCCAGCCGTCCCATTCGGAACCGGCAACGCCCAGCACCTTGGCGGTGCCCTCGGGGTCGCGCCAGTAGCCGTGCATCACCAGCTCGCCGCGCACCATGATCTCGCCATCCTCGGCGATGCGCACCTCGGTGTTCTTGAGTGGCGGCCCGACCGTCGCCATCGCGATCCCGGCGGCGGGGCGGTTGCAGCTGATCACCGGCCCCGCCTCGGTCTGGCCATAGCCCTGCAACACCGTCAGTCCGGTCGCGGCGAAAAAATTGCCGACCTCGGGATTGAGCGGCGCACCGCCCGACACCATCGCCTTGATCCGCCCGCCGAACTTCGCCTGGACCTTCTTGCGCAGCGTGAAGTCGAGCAGCCGGTCCATCGGCGCGTCGATCAGGCGTTTCGTTCCCGCCGCGCGGCGCCCCTCGATCGTGATCGCGCGGGCAAGGAGGTAGGCCCGAAGTCCGCCGTCCTTCTCGATCGTCTTGAGGATTCTGGCGCGCAACATTTCGAACAGCCGCGGCACAACCACCATCAGCGTCGGGCGCACTTCCTCGATATTGGCGGCGAGTTTCTCGAGGCTCTCGGCGAAGTAGATTTGCGCGCCCAGCCCGATCGGGAAATGCTGCCCGCCCGAATGTTCGTAGGCGTGGCTGGCGGGGAGGAAAGACAGGAACACCTCGTCGTCCCAGCCGAAATCATTGGCGATGACGTCGATGCAGCCTTCGACATTGTGGAGGATCGCGCCGTGATGCTGGCGTACCCCGCGTGGCGCGCCGCCGGTGCCGCTGGTGTAGATCAGGCAGGCGAGGTCCTCGCGCTTGATCGTCGCGGCGGCAGCCCCCGCGGCGGCGACGTCGGCGGGACCGGCTGCCATGTCCGACCACGAATGGAATTGTGCGACGTCGGGTGACTGCTGGACCGACAGCGGATCGAACGAGATGATGTGGTGACATTCCGACGCAAACAGCACCGCGGGGATGAGGTTCTTCGCCAGTTTCTGCGACGACACGATCACCGCGCGGGCGCCTGAATTGCCGAGGATATGCTGGTGATCGCGGGTCGTGTTGGTGGTGTAGGTCGGCACCGTGACGCAGCCCGCCGCCATGATCGCGAGGTCGCTGATCAGCCATTCGGGGCGGTTTTCGCTGACCAGCATGACGCGCTCGCCGGGATTGAGGCCGATTGCCTTGAGGCTCGCGGCCAGCGCCGCGACTTGCCGCGCGGCGTTGCGCCAACTGGTCGGCTGCCATTCGTCGTCGTGCTTGGCCCACAGGAAGGGTTCATCGCCCTGCTGCTCGGCGCGCGTGAAGAACATGCTGACGAGGTTGGGGAAATGCTCGAATTCCCGCGCGCCTCGCCTTGCGGTCATTGCGACACCGCCACGCCCTCGCTGCGCGGATCGGCGGCGCCGACCCAGCGGCCGCCGGCCCACTCGATCGCGTTCGCCTTGAAGGTCTGTGGTGGGATCGTCGTGACCGATGCGTGGCCGAGCGCGTTGAGCGCCGGGATCATCGCCTCCAGCGGCGACCCCTGCTCGACATAGACGTTGGGGCCGCTCGGCGCGAATATCTCGGGTGCGGCGATCGCGGCCTGCGCACTCATCTTCCAGTCGAGGACGCCGATGATCGCCTTGATCACCTGCGCCGGGATGGTCGATCCGCCCGCCGCGCCGACCGCCAGCCGCACGCGCCCATCGGGCCCGGTGACGATCGTCGGGGACATCGAGCTGCGCGGCCGCTTGCCGCCCTCGACGCGGTTCGCCACGGGGACGCCATCGACCGCGGGCACGAAGCTGAAGTCGGTCAGCTCGTTGTTGAGATAATAGCCGTTGACGACCAGCCCCGAGCCGAAGCCACTTTCGATCGTCGAAGTGATCGAGGCGACATTGCCGGCGCGGTCGGCAATCGCGAAGGACGAGGTGCCATGCTCGACTGCCTCGACCCCGAGCGCCATCTTCGGCGCGCCGGCAGGTGAGCCCGCGGTGACGGCATTGTTCGTTGCGGTCGCCGAAATCAGCTTCGACCGCTCGGCGAGATAGGCCGGGTCGAGCAACCCCGCGACCGGCACCGACACATAGTCGGGGTCGCCGAGATATTTGTCGCGGTCAGCATAAGCGAGGCGCATCGACTCGGCGATGAGATGCCAGGTCGTGGGCGAATTGGGGCCGAGTGCGGCGAGGTCGAACCGCTCGAGCATTTTCAGCGTCTGGATCACCGCGATCCCGCCCGACGATGACGGACCCATCCCGCAGATCCTGTACCCGCGATACGCCCCGCACACCGGCGGGCGCTCCTTGGCGCTGTAGGTCGCCAGATCGCCAACGGTCATCGGCGAGGGATTGTGCGCGGCACG
>NZ_JANYGG010000045.1 GCF_025362505.1 Sphingomonas sp.
CCATACGCAGAAGTCGGGGGTGGCCGATGTCGCGTTCGAGAATGACATCGACGCGCTGCTCGCGACGCGGGATTTCTTTGACTTTCTACCGCTGTCGAACCGCCACGACGTGCCCGAGCGGCCGACCGACGATGCGTGGGATCGGATCGAGGACAGTCTCGACACGCTGGTCCCGCCATCGGCCGCGACGCCCTACGACATGCACGAGCTGATCCGGAAGGTCGCCGACGAGGGCGATTTCTTCGAGCTTCAACCCAAGCACGCGGGCAACATCATCATCGGCTTCTGCCGGATCGAGGGGCGCACGGTCGGCGTGGTCGCGAACCAGCCGATGGTGCTGGCGGGGTGCCTCGACATCAACTCGTCGAAAAAGGCGGCGCGGTTCGTTCGCTTCTGCGATGCGTTCGACATTCCGATCCTGACGTTCGTCGATGTGCCGGGGTTCCTGCCGGGGGTCGCGCAGGAGCATAACGGGATCATCAAGCATGGCGCGAAATTGCTGTTCGCCTATGCCGAGGCGACGGTGCCCAAGATCACGGTGATCACGCGCAAGGCGTACGGCGGCGCTTACGACGTGATGGCGTCGAAGCATCTGCGCGGCGATTTGAACTATGCGTGGCCGACGGCGGAAATCGCCGTGATGGGGGCGAAGGGAGCGGTCGAGATTATTTTTCGGGGGAAGACGGCGGAGGAAATCGCCGAGCGCACGGCGGAGTATGAAGCGCGCTTCGCCAACCCGTTCGTGGCGGCGAGCAAGGGGTTTATCGACGAGGTGATCATGCCGCATTCGACAAGGCGTCGGGTGGCGCTGGGGTTACGCAAATTGCGGAACAAGGTGCTCGAGAATCCGTGGAAAAAGCATGACAATATTCCGTTGTGAGCGGCTGGTCGTCATTGCGAGCGTAGCGAAGCAATCCAGTGTGGTACGGGGTCTGGATTGCTTCGCTACGCTCGCAAAGACGGGGTAAGGTGACCTGATGAAACTGCCGGCGGTTTATATCATGGCGAACGGGCGGAACGGGACGCTTTATACTGGAGTGACCTCGAACCTGGTCCAGCGGTCGTGGCAGCATCGCGAGGGCGTCGTCGAGGGGTTAACGAAGCGGTACGGCTGTAAATTGCTGGTGTGGTACGAGAATGGTGGATCAATTGACGGAGCGATCGCGCGCGAGGAGCAGATCAAGGGCGGATCGCGGGCGAAGAAGTTGGCTTTGATCGAGTCGATGAATCCCGATTGGCGGGATTTGTACGACGAGATTGCGTCGTGAAAGCCAGGGTTACGCTTCGTCATTGCGAGCGCAGCGAAGCAATTCATGGTGGCGGTAGTGAAGACTGGGTTGCTTCGCTTCGCTCGCAATGACGGGGTAAAGTGAAATGAAACTCGGACGGCTGAATCATGTCGGGGTTGCGACACCCTCCATCGACACTTCGATCGCGCATTATCGCGATGTGCTGGGCGCCACCGTGATCGGGGAGTCGTTCGACCTTCCTGCGCAGGGGGTGCGGGTTTGTTTTGTGGATGCGCCGAATGCTCAGATCGAGTTGATCGAGCCGTTGGGGGAGGGGTCGCCCATCGCCGCGTTCCTCGAGAAGAATCCGCTCGGGGGGCAGCATCATCTGTGCTTCGAGGTGCCTGACATTCACGAGGCCAAGGCGTGGTTCGAGGGCAAGGGCGCGCGGGTGCTCGGCGAGCCGAGGATCGGGGCTCATGGGACGCTGATCTTCTTCGTCCACCCCAAGGACATGGGCGGCGTGCTGACCGAGATCATGGAGAGCCCCAAGCAGGCGCACTGATTTCCTTCCCTCCCTGCAAGGGAGGGGATCGAGGGGCGGGTGCCGCCGCAGGCGGCCGGTCGCGCGGGGAAGCAGGCTCGCTTCGCTCGCTACCCACCCCCCTGCCCCTCCCTGAAAGGGAGGGGTGGAAGACGGGCGCTCGTCGCGGTAACGCTTTCCCATGACCAGTGATTTCAAAGCATGGCAGGCACTTGCCGCAAAGGAAGCCCGCGGCGCCGACCTCAGCCGCGAGACGATTGAGGGAATCACCCTCAAGACGGTCTATGGACCTGAAGATACAGCCGATATCGAGCCGGGCTATCCGGGCGTCGCACCGTATACGCGCGGGCCATACGCGACGATGTATGCCGGGCGACCGTGGACGATCCGGCAATATGCGGGATTTTCGACCGCCGAGGAGAGCAACGCTTTCTACCGTCGCAACCTTGCCGCGGGTCAGAAGGGGCTGTCGGTCGCGTTCGATCTGGCGACTCATCGCGGCTATGACTCAGACCATCCGCGGGTAACCGGTGATGTCGGCAAGGCCGGGGTCGCGATCGATTCGGTCGAGGATATGAAGCTGCTGTTCGACGGCATTCCGCTCGACGAAATGTCGGTCAGCATGACGATGAACGGGGCGGTGCTGCCGATCCTGGCGTTCTATATCGTCGCGGGGGAGGAGCAGGGGGTCGACCGCAAATTGCTCTCGGGGACGATCCAGAACGACATTCTGAAAGAGTTCGCGGTTCGCAATACGTACATCTATCCGCCCGAGCCCTCGATGCGGATCGTCTCGGACATCATCGGCTATACGTCGGCCGAGATGCCCAAGTTCAACAGCATCTCGATCTCGGGTTATCATATGCACGAGGCCGGGGCGACGGCGGTGCAGGAGCTGGCCTACACGCTCGCCGACGGGATGGCCTATGTCCGGGCGGCGGTGGCGGCGGGGCAGGCGATCGACGAGTTCGCGCCGCGGCTGAGCTTCTTCTGGGGCATCGGCATGAATTTTTTCATGGAGGTCGCCAAGCTGCGCGCGGCGCGGACGCTATGGGGGCGGATCATGACCGGGCTCGGCGCGCAGTCTGAAAAGTCGAAGCTGCTGCGGACGCATTGCCAGACCAGCGGCGTGTCGCTGACCGAGCAGGATCCGTACAACAATGTCGTGCGGACCACGATCGAGGCGATGGCGGCGGTGCTTGGGGGCACGCAGTCGCTGCATACCAACAGCCTCGACGAGGCGGTGGCGTTGCCAACCGAATTCTCCGCCCGGATCGCGCGCAATACGCAGCTGATCTTGGCAGAGGAAAGCGGGGTGACCGCGGTCGCTGATCCGCTTGGCGGAAGCTATTATGTCGAGGCGTTGACGCGAGAGCTCGAGGAGAAGGCGCAGGCGCTGATCGACGAGGTCGAGGCGCATGGCGGGATGACCCGCGCGGTGGCCGAGGGGCTGCCCAAGATGCGCATCGAGGAAGCGGCGGCGGCGCGCGCGGCGAAGGTCGATGTGGGCGAGACAGTGATCGTCGGGGTCAACAAGTA
>NZ_JANYGG010000093.1 GCF_025362505.1 Sphingomonas sp.
CCATCGAGGACGTTCCTCCAGCCTGCTCTTGTCGATTTCGTTCGCCGGATTGCGCCGGCTCGCAGTGGATTGGCGCGGCTGTGGCACAAAGTCAAAGAAATTTTCGACGATTTGTCGGATTTAGTAGATTTAATTGGCGAGACGGCAGGAACCTTCTCTGTTATCTCACTCTTGCCATTTGTATTTTTTCCGAAACACAGTCGGCAAGAACGAGGCGAGGAACAGGCGCATGGGATTGGATGTCACGGGTCGGTATCGCTATCCGCCACCAGACCCGACGTGGCTAGCGCTGTGCGACGAAGCGGTGCTCGAACCCGAGCTGCAAATCGTCGATGCCCACCATCATCTGTGGACTGAGGGTGGCCACCCCTATCTGCTCGACGCGCTCACCGATGATCTCGCCAGTGGCCATGATGTGGTCGCGACTGTGTTCGTTGAGGCGCATTACAGTTATCGGACCGCCGGCCCGGAAGCGCTCCGCCCGGTTGGCGAAACCGACCGCGTCGAAGCGATTCGGGCCGACGCAAGAGCTCGAGGGCTTGATGTTGCGGCGGCGATCGTCGGCTTCGCCGACCTCACGCGTGGGGAAGCGGTCGCAGAAGTACTCGACGCCCACGCTGCGGCGTCGCCCGCTTTTCGTGGTGTCCGCCATAGCGTTTCCCGCGACGAGGCCTTTCCCGACGGAATTGTCCTTCGCCCCGCTCCCGCCGGGCTGCTCAACTCACCAGCGTACCGCGCGGGCCTTCGCGAAGTCGCGCGGGGCGGCCTCAGCTACGACGCGATGCTTTATCACGTTCAGCTCGATGAGTTGGTCGAAACCGCACGCGCGCTGCCCGACCTGCCAATCATTCTTAACCATTTTGGCTGCGTTCTGGGTGTCGGTCCCCATGCCACAGATCGCGACGAGCTGCTCGCGCGCTGGCGCGCCGACATGCGTCGCCTCGCGGACTGTCCCAACGTTACGGTCAAGCTTGGCGGCCTCGGGATGATCGTGTGCGGGGCGCAGTGGCATCTCGCCGATCGTCCTCCCTCTTCCCGCGCACTGGCGGAGGCATGGCGCCCGCTGTTTGACCCCTGCATCGACTTGTTCGGTCCTGAGCGATGCATGGTCGAAAGCAATTTCCCGGTCGACAAGGCGATGTGGAGCTATCGCACCTTGTGGAACGCGTTCAAATTGCTCTCAATTGACCTCTCGGTCGACGAGCGCGCTGCGCTGTTCGAGGCAACGGCCCGCCGCGTCTATCGGATCGCGGCCCAGTGAATCTGTCCGCGCACTTGCTCGCGCGCGCCGCCGCGCAATTCGGCCGCGTGCTTGACGGGATCGAGCTTGCCATCGTCGACGCATCAGGGCGCGAAGTCTCGGATGGGGAAATCGGCGAGATCACCGTGCGCGGGCCCAATGTCATGGCCGGATATTACGAAGCGCCCGCCGATACCGCTCACGGCGGCCAGAACATCTATCCCGCCGATATCGAAGAGATTGTCTTCACTTGCGAGGCGGTCGACGAGGCAGCGGTGGTGGCGCACAAGGACGCGGAACTGGGCGCGGTGCCAGTGGCGTTCGTTGCGCCAAAGCTCGGCAACCGGATCGCACTCGCCGAGCTGCTTGAATGCTGCCACGCGAACCTTGCCCCGTTCAAGCTGCCGGTCGAGATCAAAGTCCTTCACCGACTGCCCAAGGGCCCGACCGGCAAGATACCGCGCCGCGAATTGCGCGACCATCCGGGTGGATTGGCGTGAGCGATCCCGTCCAGCACGCGTACCGTTCCGGGCCGCTGACACTTTGCTACTGGCAATGGGGAGCCGACGAGAAGCCGCGGCTGCTTTTGATTCATGGCGGCCGCGACCAGTCGCGCAGCTTCGACGATCTCGCCGCGCGCTTTGCCGCCGACTATCGGGTCATCGCCCCCGACCTGCGCGGGCACGGCGACAGCGACTGGTCGAACGAAGCCCATTACACATTATCTGACTTCGTCGCCGATCTCATCCTGCTCGTCGACCAGATCGAGGGCGGCCCGATCGATGTCATTGGCCATTCGCTCGGCGGCAATCTGGCGCTGCGCATTGCCGCCATCATGCCCGAGCGGATTCGGCGGCTGGTCGCGATCGAGAGCCTCGAGCTGCCGCTGACCCGTAATTCGCCCATCGACGGTATCCCGCTCGCTGACCGGTGGCGCGCGTGGCTGACGGAGCGGCGATCCGATCCGGCACGGGTGCGGCGTGTGTACCCCACGCTTGCCGCCGCAGCTGACCGTATCGCGCGCGCGTTTCCCCAGCTCGATCACCAACTGGTAAACCATCTCGCCGCCCATTCGACCCGTTGCGTACCGAACGGCCTGGTCTGGAAATATGATGATCGCGCCCTTACCCGCCCGCCAG
>NZ_JANYGG010000054.1 GCF_025362505.1 Sphingomonas sp.
ACGCGCATCGCCGCCGCATTGCTGCTGCTGATCGTCGGCGCCGCGCTCGCCACCTGGGCGCTCGCCCGCTCGGCGCCCGCCGCGCAATTGTTCGGGGTTGCGCCCACCGCCAGCCCCCTTGCCAGCACCGCGCCAGAGCCCGCTGCAGACGCGACCATCGTCGAAGCTCCGCAGGAGGCCGCGCGTCTCGCCGCTGTCGAGGGCCGCCTTGCTGCGGTGGAGAACGCCGCTCAGCGAGCACAGGGCTCCGCCGGCCGCGCCGATGCCTTGCTCGTTGCCTTCGCCGCCCGCCGCGCGGTCGATCGCGGGCTGGCGCTCGGCTATCTCGAACCTCTGCTGGTCGAACGCTTCGGCGCGGGCCACGAACAGGCCGTCGCCACCATTGTCACCGCCGCGCGCCAGCCGATCCGCCTCGACGCCCTCATCGACCAATATGACCAGCTCGGCGATACGCTGCGCCGCCCGGGACCTGAGGAAAGCTGGTGGACTGGGGTCCGCCGCGAGCTCGGCGCGCTCGTCAGCATCCGGCGCGCCGACATGCCGTCGGTCCGCCCCCAGGCCCGCTTCGACCGCGCCGAGGAACGCTTGCGCCGCGGCGAAGTCGATGGCGCGCTGGCCGAAACCATGCGCCTCCCCGGGGTTGCCCGCGCCGAACCATGGGTCACATCGGCGCGCCGCTTCGTCGCCGTCCACCGCGCCCTCGACGAGATTGAGAGCGCCGCGCTGCTCCCGACTGCCGTGCCGGCTCAGGTTCAGGCACCGCCGCCGCCCGCACCGATCCCGGCCGCTACCCTCAAACAGTGACTTGAACCCGCGCCTGCGCTTTGGCACGGGTCATCTGGCGGTCAGCTTGGGCGGGCTAGACCCGCGATCGACATTGCAGAGGTAGCGTAGGGCATGACGGCAAAAGTGACTCTCGGACTGGTCGGCGCGCTGCTCGCCGGCCCTGCGGCAATGGCCCAGATGCCCTATCAGATACCTTACCCCCAGCCGTCATTCCCCCAGCAGTCCCCGCCGCTCGCTTCCCCCGTCGCCTACGCTCCCCAGACTCCGGCCTATCTGCGCGACCGGATCCAGGCCCTCGGCGCCAGCTTTAGTGGCCGTATCGGCATCGCCGTCCGCTCGGTCGACGACGGCTGGCAGACCGGCTGGCATTCCGAAGAACTCTATCCCCAGCAAAGCGTCAGCAAGCTGTGGGTCGCGATCACCGCGATGGACGCGGTCGATCGTGGCGCGGTCCGGCTTGACGACCCTGTCACCCTGACCCGCACCGACCTGACCCTGTTCCACCAGCCGATCGCGGCGGCGATCCTCAACAAGGGCGCCGAGACGACCACGCTTGGCCGGCTGCTCAACGACGCCATCACGATGAGCGACAATACCTGCAACGACCGGCTGATGCGCGCGGTCGGCGGGCCGTCGGCGGTGCGCGCGATGATCGCCACCAAGGGGCTCGGCGCGATCCGCTTCTATGAAGGCGAGCGCGCGCTGCAGTCGAAGATCGCCGGGCTGACGTGGAGCCCGAACTTTTCGACCGGCGGCGGGTTCGAACGCGCCCGCAACGCCCTGCCGCTGTCGCTGCGCCGTTCGTTATTCCAGCGCTACATCGACGAGCCCTATGACGGCGCCGCGCCGGCCGCGATCGTGCACGCGCTCGCCCGGCTCAAGCGCGGACAACTGCTGTCCCCCTCCTCGACCGCCTTCCTGCTCGGCACGATGGGCCACACCAAGACCGGCGCGAACCGCCTTAAGGGCGGGCTCGAGCCCGGCTGGACGCTCAGCCACAAGACCGGCACCGGCCAGGTGCTGGGCGCGGTCCAGGCGGGCTATAACGACATCGGCGTGGTCACCGCCCCCGACGGGCGCAGCTACGCCATCGCGGTGATGATCAAACAGACCACCACCCCGCTGATCGTCCGCATGAACCTGATGAACGACGTCGTTCGCGCGGTCATCCGCCAGCACGAGCTGGATGGCGGCAACAACATCACGCTGTGACCCGGGCGCGACTGGCCGTTGACTGATTCCAACGGATTTCTGGCTGAAGACTGGAGCGGGCGAAGGGATTCGAACCCTCGACCCCAACCTTGGCAAGGTTGTGCTCTACCCCTGAGCTACGCCCGCTCGGCGCCGAACCGGTCCGCCCTTGCGGGAGGACGGTGGGTGAGGCGGGGCGCTTAGCATCGGGGTTTGAGGGCGGCAACCCTTCTTTGCCATCGACCGGCCCCAGCCTCATCATCCGCCTCATCATCCGCCTCATGATCCGCCTCATCATCCGCCTCGGCATGCGCGCCCTTGTGACGCCCTCGCCAAGCGCACATATGGCAAGCGACAGTGGCTTGGAGGCGTTTCGTTGGCGACCCTTGGGATGAGTGAGGAGGAACGCGAGGCCCTCGCCAAGTTCGAGCGCGAGGTGATCGACCCGTCGATGACCAGCCTCGTCATCCTCGATTTCTGGGCCGAGTGGTGCGCCCCGTGCAAGCAATTGTCGCCGGTGCTCGAAAAGGTCGCCGCCGACTATGCCGACCAGGGCGTGGTGCTCCGCAAGATCGACGTCGAGACGGACAAGATGATCGCGGCGCAGTTCCGCATCAAGTCGCTCCCGACGGTCTTTGCGATGTTCCAGGGCCAGCCGGTCGCCGACATGACCGCCTATCGGACCGAGGCGCAGCTCAAGAAAGCGCTCGACCAGATCCTCGCCCAGTTGCCGGTAAAGGGCGCGGCGCAGGACCTTGCGGCGCAGATCGAGCCGCTGCTCGCGATGGGCGAAGAGGTGCTGGCGACAAGCGATGCGCCGCGCGCGGTATCGATCTTCCGCCAGATTCAAGAGATGGCGCCCGACGATCCCGCGGTGATCGGCGGGCTGGTGCGCGCGCTGGTCGCCGACCGCAAGTTCGACGAGGCCCGCGCGGTGCTCGACGCGGTGCCGGCCGACGTCGCGAAGAACGCCGCGGTCCAGCGCGCCCGCGCCGCGCTCGAGGTGTCCGACGTGCCGCTGGCCAGCGCCGACACCGCTGAGATCGAGGCAAAAATCGCCGCCGATCCCGACGACCACGCCGCGCGGGTCGAGCTTGCCAATGCGCACATGGCCGGTGGCGACCGCGACGGCGCGGCAGATGCCTTGCTCGATTCGATTTCGCGCGATCCCGCCGCCAATGACGGCGCGGCGCGCGCGCGGCTGCTGCAATTGCTCGAGGCCGCCGGTTACGAGGACCCGTGGGGCCGCGCGCAGCGGCGGCGGCTGTCGGCGTTGCTGTTCACATGAGTGCCAAGCCGGTCCGGATCCCGATCTTTGCGCTCCCCGGCGCGATTCTGTTCCCACGCGCGCAGTTGCCGCTTCATATCTTCGAAGAGCGCTACCGCGACATGATCCGCGACGCGCTGGCGGGCAAGGCGCAGATCGGGATGATCCAGCCGAGCGAGCCGGGCGACCACCCGCCGCTCTATCGCGTCGGCTGCGTCGGCGAACTGATCGGGGTCGAGGAGCTCGACGACGGGCGGTTCAACGTCGTGCTGCAGGGCTCGCGGCGCTTTCGCCTGATCGCCGAACCCGACGTCGGGACGAGCTATCGCCAGGCCGACATCGAGCTTGGCCAGTTCGACGACAGCGATCCCGATCCACTCGCGCTGGCAATGCGCGCGGCGGTGGAGCGCGAGGCGCGGCAGTTCGGTGACGCATTGGGGCTGATGGTCGACTGGGACGCGGTCGGGCGATTGGACGACGAGATGCTGGTCAACGCCATCGCCCAGGTCGCGCCGTTCGACATCGGCGCGAAACAGGCACTGCTCGAGGCGCCGACGCTGGCCGACCGCGCCGAATTGGTAGTCCAGCTGATGCAGTTCCAGCGCCTCGCGCCGGGTGGCGCGGATTCAGGGCAGACGATGCAATAGCTTTTTGTCTGGGCCGGTGCCGTTCTGCACACAAAATCTATCTTAAATCCGGCGGCACCGCCTCGCTCGCCATCATCGCCACCGCGTCGGCCAGGCTCATCACCTTCTGGTACTCGTCCGATCCCAGCCGGCGGATCGCGACCGTCCCCTCCTCGGCCTCGCGCTTGCCGACGACCAGCAGCAGCGGGACCTTGGCGAGACTATGCTCGCGCACCTTGTAGTTGATCTTTTCGTTGCGAAGGTCGGTCTCGGCGCGGATCCCGGCCGCCTTCAACTTCGCCAGCACCTCGCTGGCATAGCCGTCCGCGTCGGACACGATCGTCGCGACCACCGCCTGGACCGGCGACAGCCACAGCGGGAATTTCCCCGCATGATGCTCGATCAGGATGCCGATGAACCGCTCGAACGTGCCCAAAATCGCGCGGTGCAGCATAACCGGACGATGCCGCGCGCCATCTTCGCCGACGTAAGAGGCGTCCAGCCGCTCGGGCAGCACCGTGTCGGTCTGGATCGTGCCGACCTGCCACGTGCGCCCGATCGCGTCGGTCAGGTGGAACTCGAGCTTGGGCGCATAAAACGCCCCCTCGCCGGGCAATTCCTCCCAGCCATATTTGGCGGTGTCGCGCCCGCTCGCCCCGACCGCGTCGCGCAAGCTCTGCTCCGACCAGTCCCACATCGCGTCCGATCCGAAGCGCTTCTCCGGACGCAGCGCCAGCTTGATCGCATAACTGTCGAACCCGAGATCGCGATAGACGCTGTCGAGCAGGTCGCAGAAGTCGCGGACCTCGTCGATCAGCTGGTCCTCGCGCACGAAGATATGCGCGTCGTCCTGGGTGAACTGGCGCACCCGCATGATCCCGTGGAGCGCGCCGTGCGGCTCGTTGCGGTGACAGCAGCCGAACTCGGCCATGCGGATCGGCAGGTCGCGATAGCTCGTGATGCCCTGCTTGAAGATCAGCACGTGCGCCGGGCAATTCATCGGCTTCAATGCCATCAGATCGCCCGTCCCCGCGAGCACCGGCACCTCGTCGTCGACGCCCTCTTCCCCAACATGCGGGATCTCGTCGGGCACGACGAACATATTCTCGCGATATTTGCCCCAGTGGCCCGACTTCTCCCACTGGCGCGCGTCCATCAGCTGCGGGGTCTTGACCTCGTCATAGCCCGCCGCGTCCAATCGCCGCCGCATATAGGCTTCGAGCGCGCGCCACAGGATAAACCCCTTGGGGTGCCAGAACACCGATCCATGCGCTTCGGCCTGGAGGTGGAACAGGTCCATCTCCTGCCCGATCCGGCGATGGTCGCGCTTGGCCGCTTCTTCGAGCCGGACGAGATGCGCGTCGAGCTGCTTCTTGTTGAGCCACGCCGTGCCATAGATCCGGCTCAGCATCGGGTTGGCCTGGTCGCCGCGCCAGTACGCCCCCGACACCCGCGTCAGCTTGAACGCGTTGGGGTCGAGCTTCCCGGTCGAGGGCAGATGGGGCCCGCGGCACAAATCCATCCATGCATCCTCGGCGCGCCCCGACCGATACATGGTGATCGCCTCGCCCTCGGGCAGCTCCATCACCCACTCGGCCTTGTACTGCTCGCCAGACCTTTCGAAGAATGCGCGCACATCCTCGCGCTGCCACTCTTCGCGCACCAGCGGCTCGTCGGCGGCGATGATGCGGCGCATTTCGGCTTCGATCGCGGGCAGATCCTCTTCGGTAAACATGCCCCGTCCCGGCGCCGGGGCGAAATCGTAGTAGAAACCGTCGTCGGTGGCCGGCCCGAATGTGATCTGGGTTCCCGGGAACAGTTTTTGCACCGCCTCGGCAAGTACGTGCGCATAGTCGTGCCGAAACAGCTCGAGCGCATCTTTCTCGTCGCGCGCCGTGACCAGGGCAAGGCTCGCGTCGCCGTCAAACGGCCGGTTGAGATCGCGCAGTTCGCCATCGACCCGCGCTGCCAGCGCTGCCTTGGCAAGGCCGGGGCCGATCGCGGCGGCAATGTCTGCCGGCGTGCTTCCCTCAGCCACTTCGCGCATGGAACCATCGGGAAGGACAATTTTGAACATGGTGGACATAGGCAGCCTCTAGCGGCGCCAGCGTCCGCCCTCAACCCGCCATCAAACGAGCGACCTTGTCATATTGTAAATGTCGCTTGACAAAATATCGACCTGAATGTAAATGTCCCTTTACAAACTGAAAGGGAACATTGTCATGCCAATTCGTTTTCGCTCTCCGGCTCAACGCGCGTACACTTGGCGTGTTGGCCTTGCGATGGGGGTCTATCTGGTGTCGCTGCCTGCCGCGGTCCAGTTCGTCGGCAAGGGCCAGATACCCCACGACAACCCGCTTGCCTGGCTGCTTGCGCTGATCCCGGGCATCGCGGTTGCGGCGGTGTTCTGGGCCTATGGCAAGCTGCTGGTCGAGGAGACCGACGAATATGTCCGCATGGTGCTCGTCCGCCAGTCGCTGATCGCCACCGGCTTCACGCTCAGCATCGTCACCATCTATGGCTTTTTCGAGAATTTCGGACTGGTTGGGCACGTCGATGCTTTCTACGTCGCCGTGCTGTGGTTCGTCGGTCTTGGCGTCGGCGCGCTGGTCAATCGGGTGACGCTCGGCTCGGGCGCGGCGCCATGCTGAACCGCCTCAAGGTCCTCCGCGCCGAGCGCAACTGGAGCCAAAGCGACCTCGCCGATCGCCTCGCCGTCTCGCGCCAAAGCGTCAATGCGATCGAGACCGGCAAGTATGACCCCTCGCTCCCGCTCGCCTTTCGCATCGCCGAACTATTCGCCTTGCCGATCGAGTCGATCTTCACCTCGCCGACGAATGGATAAAGCGAGCGGCGGGCCGCCCATCGCGCGTTCGGTTCGGTGCCGCACCGCCGCCGTCGATTGCCGCAATGACGAATGCCGGTCGATTGGCTAAGGTCGACGAATGACCGACCTTGCCTATTTCGATCCGGGCAATGCCCGCCGCATCGCCTATCGCTACCGGACAGCCACCGACCCGCGCCGCCCAACGCTCGTCTTCCTCCCCGGTTATGCTTCGGACATGGATGGGACAAAGGCGGTCGCGGTCGATGCCCTGGCCGAAGCGACGGGATGCGGGTGCCTGCGGCTCGACTATTCGGGGACCGGGTCGTCGGGCGGCGAGTTCGCCGACGGGACGCTCGCCCGCTGGCTCGACGAAGTGGTTGCGGCGATCGACCTGCTGGCCGAGGGGCCGCTCGTTCTCGTCGGCTCGTCGATGGGCGGCTGGCTCGCGCTCCACGCGGCGTTGAAGCGCCCCGACCGCGTCGTCGCGCTGGTCGGGATCGCCGCCGCGCCGGATTTTACGGATTGGGGCTTTTCGAGCGAGGACAAGCTTACCCTGCTGCGCGACGGCCAGCTCGTTCGCCCCAACCCTTACCGCGAGGAAGGCAAACCCGATCCCGGGACCACCCACCGCGGCTTCTGGCAGTCGGGCGAGGCGATGCGGCTGTTGTCGCTGCCGATCGCGGTCGATTGCCCGGTGCGACTGCTCCACGGAGAGAAGGACGAGACGGTGCCGGTCGGGGTTCCGTTGAAGCTGATCGGCCAATTGCGTTCAGCCGATGTCCAGCTGCTGCTGGTCAAGGACGGCGGACATCGCCTGTCGGAGCCGCGCGAGATCGATGCGCTGCTGCGGCTGCTCGCCCCGCTCGTGGAGACTGCCGCATGATTGTCGCCCTTTTGCTCGCCACCGCCCCTTTGCTCGCCACCGCTGGGCCAGCCGCCGCCGCCGCGCCGCTGACCGCCGAAACCGCCGAAGCGCAGGCGACCGCCACCCGGTCGCGCGCGTTGTGGGGGATCGGCGGCAACCTGCGCCTCAAGGCCGGCGATGCCGTCGGGGCGGCAAAGGATTTCGATCAGGGCCTCGCCATTCCCGGCGGCACCGCGCTCGATCGCGGCGAATTGCTGCTCGACCGGGCGCGGGCGGCTCAGGCGGCGGGCGACATCGCCATCGCCGAGGCGCGCGCTGCAGAAGCCGCGCGGCTGGTCCCCGGCGATCCGTTCCTGTGGTATTTCCGGACCACGCTGGCGGTCGCGGCGGGCGACGTGCCGCGGGCGAAGATCGCGATTGCGCGGGCGCTGTCGCTGGCGCCGAACGATCCCACCATCCTG
>NZ_JANYGG010000083.1 GCF_025362505.1 Sphingomonas sp.
TATCCGTGCCGTCGAACTTCGCTCAGCAGCGGACGCTGCGCGGAAATAACTGGAAAGGCGCATGCGGTGGGGCGTCGGTGCCCCCCAATCGCCTTCGCCGAGGTCAAGCTACTGGAGTAATGGTGGAGGCACCTGGGGTCGAACCTAAGACCCGCTTAAGAATGAGCGCTGCGTATAGGCAAGCTCGCGAATACCCTTCATTCTCCGTGGTCGACGCGGGGGCGGGGTCACTCGGATACACGGCGGATACACAGCCCCGGGCGCTCGATACGCAGAAGCCCCTGAAATAGGCTCTTTCCGGGGAAAAAGTGGTCGGGGAGACAGGATTCGAACCTGCGACCCTCTGCTCCCAAAGCAGATGCGCTACCAGGCTGCGCCACTCCCCGACTGGTCGCGGGCCTCTAACAAGTCTCGCGCGGCGGCGCTACTTTTTCCCACGAGCGCGCGGGCGCGCCTACTTTTTCGCGGTCGTTGAGGTCGTGGTCGTGGTCTTGCCGGTCGTAACCTCGACGCGGTGCTTGCCGTCGACCGCATTGCCGAGGCTGTCGGCGGCATGGTCGACCGACTGGCCAAGCTTGTTCGCGCTGGCGGTCAGGTTCGACAGGCCGGTGCGGACCTCGCCGGCGTTGTTGCTGACGTCGTTGATCTTGATCGCGGCGCTGTCGACCGCCTTCGACGCGCCGTTGAGCGCCGACGCCGTGCCGTTCTTCGCGGCATCGCCCGACAGGGTCACCGTCGAGCTGTTATTCTGCGGATCCTTGGTCACCTCGCAGGCGCCGAGCGCCATCGCGGGCAGCAGCAGTAGCGGAAGCAGGGCACGCATGTTTGTCTCCTTGGTTTGGCGCATTAACGCGGCGGAGGCCATTTCGGCTCCGTAAGGTCGCTTAAAGCAGCCGTAATTGGTCGCCGGGCGGAGGTTCGAACAGGTCGGTCCGCAGGTTGAAGCGCGTCTGAGTTAGGCCGAAGCGCTTGCTCGCTTTCTCGAACCGGGTGCGCAGCAAGTCGGCCCACACTCCTTGGCCGCGCATGCGGCTGAAGAAATCGGGGTCGTTGTCGCGCCCGCCCCGCAGCGAGCGGATTGTCGCCATGACCTTGGCCGCCCGGTCGGGGAAATGATCGTCGAGCCACGCGCGGAACAGCGGCGCGACTTCGTGCGGGAGGCGGACGGGCAGATAGAAGCCGCCGCGCGCGCCGTGGGCGACGGCGGCCTCGACGATCGCTTCCAGTTCATGGTCGGTGATCCGCGGCACCACCGGGGCGATCGCGACGATCGTCGGCACGCCGGCGTCGACCAGCGTGCGGATCGCGGCGAGGCGCTTGGCCGCTGACGGCGCGCGGGGTTCGAGCGTGCGGTGGAGCGCGGGGTCGAGTGACGTCACCGATATCGCCACCGCCGCGATGCCGAGTCTGGCGGCGGGCACAAGGATGTCGAGGTCGCGCACCACCCGGTCCGACTTGGTCGTTATCGTGAACGGGTGTCGCGTCTCGAGCAGCAATTCGAGGATCGAGCGAGTGATCCGGAACCGCTCCTCGATTGGCTGGTAGGGATCGGTATTGGTGCCGAGCGCGATCGGCTTTGCCTCATAGCCCGGGCGCGACAGCGCGGCGTGGAGCAGCTTGGCGGCGTCAGGTTTGGCGAACAGCCGGCTCTCGAAATCTACTCCCGGCGACAGGTCGTGATAGGCGTGGGTCGGCCGGGCGAAACAGTAAATGCAGCCATGCTCGCACCCGCGATAGGGATTGACACTGCGGTCGAAACCGATGTCGGGCGAGGCGTTGCGAGTCAGGATCGACTTGGGTTTCTCGATCGTCACCGTGGTCCGTCGCGGTGCGATCCCGTCGAGGCCTTCGACGCTGTCGAGCCAGTCGCCGTCGGCCACCCGCTGCGGCAGGTTGAACCGCGTCGGCGTCGCATTGCGCGTCGTCCCGCGCCCCTGTTTCGACTCGACCGGCATGGACGGATCATATTGTGAGAACAGACAAGGAACAATAGCCGTTCCGCCGCAAGCTGGTGTCGCTAACGGTTGGTCGGGAAAGCCGGCCATTTATGCTCGGCGATGGCCTTCAGGCTCGGCTGCTCGGCGCCGGCCAGCCCCTGGTAGACCCACATGTTGCGCAACACCGCGGGCACGTAATAGCGGGTTTCCCAATAGGGGATGCTCTCAATCCACAGCAGCGGATCGCCCTTGTCGTTGATCGCGCTCCACCGGTCGACCGGAAGCGGGCCGGCATTGTAGGCGGCGATCACGCGGGGGAGCTGGCCGCGCGTGGCGGGGTGGGTGCGCAGCAGCTCGATGAACGCCTGGCCATAGTCGAGATTGACGGTAGGATCGGTCAAATAGGAGGGATCGAACGCGGTCCCGCGTGCTCTCGCGGTGTCGCCAGCGGTACCCGGTCGGACCTGCATCAGCCCGACCGCGCCCGCCGAACTCACCGCGCCACTGCGGAAATTCGATTCCTGGATGACGTGGCCATAGGCGAGCGCCGGGTCGATCCGCCAGCCGTTCTGCGGGGTCCACCGTGGGCGCGGGTAGCGCAAGGCGGGCTCGACCGATGTTCCGGGCTGGCCGTTGGTGGCGAGCCAATATTGTACCCCGGCGAGATCGAGCTGCCTCGCGATCGCGATCAATGCGCGCTGGTCAGACGGGCGGCCGATGCGCGCCTGGTGGCGCAGCGCTTCCTCGGCGAGTCCGCGTTCGCCGATCGCCGCGAATGCCACCGCGCGTCGGACGTTGGGGAGAGATTCGACTGCACTGGTATCGGCCGGTGCCGCGGCGGGGAGGCGGGTCGATTGGCCAAGCGTTTCGCGCGCGACGAGGCCGTAAAAGCTTTCGGGTGAGCGAGCGGCGGCTTTCAGCAGCGGCCCAACCGCTTCAGGCTGGCGGCAGGTCTGAGCGGCGCGGGCGGCCCAGTAATAGGCTGCGGCGGACAGTTCGGTTTCGCGCGCCTGGGTCGCGACGTCGCGGAAGCGCGCCTGAGCGGCGGTACAGTCGCCGAGACGCCATGACGCCAGTCCCGAGACCCACGACGCCGCGACCGCCCAGTCCCCGGTCGCGCCGACCCGCCCGGCCTCGGCGACGCGCACCGCATCGGCATCGCGGCCGAGCGCGTAAAAGCTCCACGCGACGCGCTGCGCGGCTTCGGCGCGGCCTTCGGGAGTCATCAACAGCGTACTCTGCAGCATCAGCGCCTCGGCTGAATCGGCCGAATCGAACTTGAGCAGCGGATCGAGCATTGGGCGAAGCTGGTCCGCGATCGGGTCGCCGACGACCGCTTTCGCGCGTCCCCGGCGCGGCCCGGCGCCGAGGCCGATGACCGGTTGCTCGGGGATGGCGAGCAGCTGGATCGAGCCGCGGCTGGCGGCAAGCCGCTCGAGCTGTTCGGCTTGGGGAAGCTCGGGGGCTGCTCCGATCAGCGCCTGCAAATCGTCGACGCTGACCGCGGGCGATCCTTTCGCGGTGTAGAGTTCGGCCTTCGCGACCGGCTTCAACGGACCGTCGGGGAGCGCGGCGATCCCGGCGGCGGCCCCCGCCCAGTCGCTCGTCCGGATCGCGGCGAAGACCGCTGGCCAATCCTTCGGGACGACAAGCGGGACAGCGGGAAGTATGGTTGGCGGCGTTACCGCGGGCGGCGATGAGATTGGTGGCCTGACGACGAGCGGCGGCTTTTCAACAAGCGGCGGCCTGGCCACGACCGGCGGCCTCAGCACAATCGGCTTCGAGACCGGCGCGCTGATCGTTGGTGCGGTTTCGAGCGGGGCGAGGGGATCCTGCTGGGACGCAAGCAGGAGCAGCGTGAGTGACAGCATCAAGCCTCGTCCATCAGCAATAACAGGTCGCGCCACGCCAGCGCCTTGTCGGCCGGCCGCTGAAGCAGCCAGCGCGGGTGGTAAGTCGCGACGGTGCGCACCCCCTCGACTTTGTGGACATGGCCGCGCGCATCGCGCAGCGAATGGCCGAGGAGGACGCGGGCAGGTGCCTCACCGAACAGCAGCAGCCGCTCGGGCTTGACCAGTGCGACATGGCGCCGGGCGATCTCGCCGCAGCGCTCCAGTTCCGCGTCGCCGAGCCGCGCACCGGGGACATGGAAGCAGGCGAGCGACGCGCTGTAGGCATCGTCGGGTGTGAGCTTGATCGCAGCGAGCATCCGGTTAGCGAGCAACCATGCCTCGCCGCCGATCGGCTGGCTGTCGGCGGCGTCCTCGCGCGCGGGAACGTCGCTCAGCAGCATGATCCTTGCACCGGGCAGCCCGTGCGGCAGGATGCGCCGCGCGCCGCTGTGATCGAGCGGCAGGCCGGTGCTAGTCTCGAGCCAGGCACGGAAACTTTCATAATCGGCGGGCAATTCCGCCGGGCTCGGCGCCGCGATTTCCGGTGCGACCTGAGCGCCGCGCGACGACCCGGCAGCCTTGAGCCAGTTGCGCGGCTCCTCGGCAATCGCCACATCGACCCCAGCGTCGAGCCACCAGCGCAACAGCTTCGCCGCATCGCCGCAGGTTAATTCGTCGGTGCTCACTACCATCGCCGCCTTGTCACGACCATTGACGATGCGGTCAAGGAATTGGCAGGGCTGGACGGGATAGGCCGAGAGGAATTGCGGTGAGCGAGCGCGAATCGATGGAGTATGACGTCGTCATCGTCGGCGGCGGGCCGGCGGGGCTTTCAGCGGCGATCCGCCTGAAACAGCTTGCCGTAGCCGCCGACCGCGAGATCTCCGTCTGCATCCTCGAAAAAGGCAGCGAGATCGGCGCGCATATCCTCTCGGGCGCGGTGGTCGATCCGATCGCGCTCGACGAGCTGATCCCCGACTGGAAGGACAAGGGCTCGCCGCTCACCGTCCCGGTGACCCAGAACCTCCACTGGGTGCTCACGAAAAAGGGCAAGTACAACCTTCCGCACCTCATGATGCCGGGGTTCCTCGACAACAAGGGCACCTACACCGTCAGCCTCGCCAACTTCTGTCGTTGGCTGTCGGGACAGGCCGAGGAGCTCGGGGTCGAGATTTTCCCCGGCTTCGCCGCAGCCGAAATCCTGTTCAACGACGACGGCTCGGTGAAGGGCGTCGCGACCGGTGACATGGGCATCGCGCGGGATGGCACGCGCAAGCCCGACTGGCAGCCGGGGATGGAGATCCACGCGCGCTACACCTTTATGGCCGAAGGCGCGCGGGGCCATTTGACCAAGGAACTGACGCGGATATTCGACTTGCGCGCCAAGAGCGGGCCGCAAGTTTATGGTATCGGGACCAAGGAGCTATGGGACGTTCCTGCCGCGCAGCATCAGCCCGGCCGCGTTATCCACACGCAGGGCTGGCCGCTCGACGACGCATGGGGCGGGGGGTTCCTCTATCATCAGGAGAATAACCAGATCGCCTTGGGCTTCGTGATCGCACTAGACTACCAGAACCCGACGCTGTCCCCGTTCGAGGAGTTCCAGCAGTGGAAGACCCATCCCGCGATCGCCGCCGAGATCCTCGGGGGCAAGCGCGTCTCGTACGGAGCGCGCGCGATCAACGAGGGCGGGTGGCAGGCGATTCCAAAGCTCGCCTTTCCCGGCGGGGCGCTGATCGGTTGCGCCGCGGGGTTTCTCAACGTGCCGCGCATCAAGGGCAGCCACACCGCGATGAAGTCGGGCATGCTCGCCGCCGAGGCCGCCTTCGCCGCGGTTGTCGCGGATCGTCGCGGCGACGAACTTACCGACTATGAGCCGGCGCTGCGCTCAAGCTGGATCGCCAAGGAACTCAAGACCGTCCGCAACGCCCAGCCCGCCGTGACCAAGTTCGGCGCGACCGCGGGGACGATCTACGCCGGGCTCGACCTTTGGCTCAATCACTTGCGCATCGGTGTGCCGTGGACCTTCAAGCACCACGCCGACCATACGACGCTCCGCCGCACCGATCAGGTCCATGCGAAAACCTATCCGAAGCCCGACGGGGTGCTGACCTTCGACCGACTGTCGTCGGTGTTCCTGTCGAACACCAACCATGAGGAGGACCAGCCGGTCCACCTGACGCTGAAGGATGCTCGCGTCCCGATCACCGTCAATCTCGCGCTCTACGACAGCCCGGAGAGCCGATATTGTCCGGCGGGCGTTTACGAGATCGTGGGACAGGAGACAGGCGATCCGCGGCTTCAGATCAACGCGCAAAACTGCGTCCACTGCAAGACGTGCGACATCAAGGACCCGACCCAGAACATCAACTGGGTCGTGCCCGAAGGCGGCGGAGGCCCCAATTACCCGAACATGTAGTCTTGCACTGGCGCTCGTCCTCGCCGCCGCCGTCGCCGCTCCGTCGGCGGCAGCGGTTCGGCGTCCGCCCGGCGACGATTTGCTGCGCGCCTATGTTCAGGCGCGTGCGGCCGAGGCGGTCGGCGACGAGGCGCGCGCGGCCCAGCTGTTCGCCGGTCTCGCCGCCGCCGATCCGGCCGACCCGACAATCGCCCAGCGCGCACTCGATGGCGCGATTGCGGCGGGCAATTTCCCCTTGGCGCTCAAGGTCGCGCGGGGCCTTCCGGCAAAGGAATTGTCGCTCGACGCGCGGCTCCTGCTCGTTGCCGACGACCTGCGCGCGGGCCGGGTCACTCTGGCGCTGGCGTCGCTCGAGACCCCCGGCCAGACACCCGACCTGTCGTTCATGGGCCCGCTGGTTCGCGCCTGGGACCAGGTCATGCGCGGAGATGCAGGCGCGGTCACGACCATCGGCCTCATTCCCGCCAACGGCCCGCTCGGCGCATTCGTCCCCGAGCAGCGCGCACTGATCCTCGCCGCGCTGAATCGCTCCGCCGAAGCCGAACCCTTCGCCCGCCGCGCCGTCGCCAGCGCCGGCGGTCGCGAGACCCGAGTTCGCCTCGAACTGGCGGAAGCGTTCCGAGCCGCCGGCGATCGGCCACGCGCCTTGGTGATGCTCGAAGGGCAGGGGCGGGGCCTCGCCGTCGCGCGTGCTCGCATCGCCGCCGGTCAGTCGATCGGCCGCCGAATCGATACGCCGGTCAGCGCGCTCGCCGAAGTGCTGCTCGGGCTGGCGATCAGCCTCAATCGCCAGGACGACCAGGCCCTGCCGATCGCGCTCGCCCAGGTTGCGCGTTACGCGATGCCCGACAACAACGAATCGTCGATCGTGCTCGGCCTGCTGCTGGACCAGGCCGGGCGCAGCAACGACGCGTTGGCGGCGTTCGCAACTGTCCCCGCCGACGATTTCCTCATCGCTCAGGCGCGCGACGCGCGGGTGCGGTCTTTGCTGAAGGCGCGGCGCGATGACGATGCGCTCGCCATCGCCCGCGCGGCGGCATCAGCGCGCGACGCCGACAGTGTCGATTTCGTCCGGCTCGGCGATACGTACGAAGCGATGGAACGCCACGGCGAGGCGGCCGACGCCTATCTCCGCGCGGTTGCCGCGATGCCCGCCAACGGACCGGGCTCGAGCGAGGCCTGGACCGCCTACCTGCTCGCGGGAAGCTCGCTGGAAGAAGCCGGCCGCTGGCCCGAAGCGCGCGCGGCGGTCGAAAAGGCGATGACGCTCGCGCCCGACCAGCCGCTGCTGCTTAACTTCCTCGGCTATGCCAAGCTGACCCACGGCGAGGATATCGACGCCGCCGAGGCGATGATCCGCAAGGCCAGCGAACTCAGGCCAAGCGACGCGTCGATCACCGACTCGCTCGGCTGGGCGCTCTACAAGCGCGGCAAGGTCAGCGAGGCGATCGCGACGCTCGAGAAGGCGGCGGCTGGCGATCCGGCGCAGAGCGAGATCGGCGAGCATCTCGGCGATGCGCTGTACACCGCCGGGCGGCGCTTTGAGGCGCGGTTCGCGTGGCGCGCGGCACTGGTCACCGCCGAGGACAAGGAAGCGGCGCGGATCAAGGCCAAGATCGAGCAAGGGCTGGGACCCGCGACGGCCGCACCTTGAGCGAGGACGTTCCCGCGGTGCTGACCGAGCTTGCCCCCGCAAAGCTCAACCTAGCGCTTCACATCCGCGGGCGTCGGCCCGATGGACGCCATGACATCGAGACGGTGTTCGCCTTCTGCCTGGATGGCGACCGGGTCGAGGCCATGGCTGGCGAGGGGCTGAGCCTGACCGTTGACGGGCCATTCGCGGATGCGCTGGCGGACGGGGACGACAACCTCGTCGTGCGCGCGGCGCGGGCACTGGCGGATGCGGCGGGGATCCCGGCCAATGCCGCCTTGCGGCTGCACAAGAAGCTGCCGGTCGCCTCCGGCATCGGTGGTGGATCGGCGGATGCGGCGGCGACGCTGCGATTGCTGACCAGGCTGTGGAGCATCGATCCGGCTCATGCAGCCCGTGTCGCCCCGGCGCTCGGCAGCGACGTTCCCGCCTGTTTACTGAGCATGACGTCACGTGGCGAGGGGACGGGCGACGCATTGCGCCTGCTGGACGCGGGCATTTCGGGAGCGCCCGTGTTGCTGGTCGCTCCGCACATCGCCTTGTCGACCCGCGACGTCTTCGCAGGCTGGGATGGCAATGACCTCGGTCCGCTTGGCGAATGGCGGGACGGACGAAACGACCTCGAAGCGCCCGCCCGAACGCTGGTTCCCGTCATCGGCGAGCTGGTCGACTGGCTCGATGGACAACCGGGCGCGACCGTCGTCCGCATGTCGGGTTCGGGCGCGACCTGCTTCGCGCTGTTCGACGGCGAGGCCAGCCGCGACTCCGCCGCTGCCGCCGTCCCCGCTGAATGGTGGCACCTCGCCACGGTGCTTCGCTGATGCGCCCGATCCTCACCGCCGCCGCGATGCGCGCCGCCGATGCGGCCGCGATCGCCGCCGGCACGTCGGAGACCGAGTTGATGGAGCGCGCCGGGGCCGCGCTGGCCGAGGCTGCGTGGCGGTTCACGGGCGGCATGGACACGCTGATCCTGTGCGGGCCGGGCAATAACGGCGGAGACGGTTATGTCGCCGCGCGGCACCTCGCGGAACGCGGCGTGGCGGTGCGAGTGGCCGCATTGGGCGATCCGAAAACCGATGCGGCGAGATGGGCGGCGGGACGGTGGAACGGCGGGGTCGAACCACTCTCGGCGATGACATCGCGAGCCCCGCTGCTGATCGATTGCCTGTTTGGAACCGGCCTGAAAAAAGGCGTGGAAGGCATTGCGCTCGAAGCACTTATCAGACTTTCGTCAGCGTCGCGATTGTGCGTCGCCTGCGACCTGCCAAGCGGGGTCGACAGCGATTCGGGCGCGCTGCTCTCCGAGATAGTCGAGGCACAGCTTACCGTAACCTTCGGCGCGCTGAAGCCCGCCCACCGCCTCGCCCCGGCGATGTACCACTGCGGGCGGGTCGTCCTCGCCGACATCGGCATTCGCACCGACACCAGCTGGTTCGAGATCGGCGAGCCCGACCTCCCCGCACTTGACCCCGCCGGCCACAAATACAGCCGCGGCCTGGTCCACTTGCTCGCCGGCCAGATGCCCGGTGCGATCGCGCTCTCGGCCCACGCCGCCGCTCGTGCTGGCGCAGGCTATGTCCGCATCAGCACCTCGCGACCGATTGACAACCTCCCGTCGGCGATCGTCCAGACGGAGACGGCTGAGGTCAGCGACCCGAAGATCGGCTGCCTCGTCGTCGGCCCCGGTCTCGGTGACATCCCGCCGGTCCTGACCCTCGCGCTGACCGGCGGACGCCCGGTGTTGATCGACGCCGACGCGATCGGCCTAGTCGGCGAGCCTGAGCGCCTTCGCGGCCATGACACCATTGTCACCCCCCACGCCGGCGAGTTCGCCAAGCTGTTCGGCGCCCTCCCCGGAAGCAAGGTGAACCAGACTCTCGCCGCCGCGCAGGCCAGCGGCGCCGTCATCGTTTACAAGGGCCCCGACACCATCGTCGCCGCGCCCGACGGTCGCGTCGGCTTCGCCCCGCCCGCGCCGGCCTGGCTCGCCAGCGCCGGAACGGGCGATGTCCTTGCCGGGATCATTGCCGCGATGCGGGCAAGGGGCCTGCCCTCGTTCGAGGCGGCCTGCGCCGGCGTCTGGCTTCACGGCCGCGCCGCCGAGCGGGCCGGCCCGACGATGATCGCTGACGATTTGATCGAAGCGCTCAAGTGAGCGAGCCGATCGTCCGCATCGCGGCGCGGGGAGACGGGGTCACGGCGAGCGGGCGCCACGCCCCCTTTGCCGCGCCGGGCGACCTGCTCCTTGACGACGGCACGATCGAGCCGGGCCTCGGTCATCAAGCGCCGCCGTGCCGCCATTTCCCCAAGTGCGGCGGGTGCCAGCTCCAGCACCTCACCGACGCCGCCTACGCCACTTACTGCGAGCAGCGCATCACCGGCGCGCTCGCGCAGCACGGGATCGAGACACAGATTCGCTCTGCCATGCTCTCGCCGCCGCGCTCACGCCGCCGCGCCTCGCTCCATGCGCTCCGCTCGGGCGGCGGGGTGGCGATCGGG
The DNA here is from genome assembly GCF_025362505.1 of Sphingomonas sp. Lineage (GTDB taxonomy): Bacteria > Pseudomonadota > Alphaproteobacteria > Sphingomonadales > Sphingomonadaceae > Sphingomicrobium. The sequence goes on from NZ_JANYGG010000083.1 coordinate 10,399, forward strand.
TTTCACGAAGGCCAGTCGAAGCGGGTCGTCGACCTGCGCGAATGTCATGTCCTCGCTCCCGAACTGTTCGCGCTGGTCGCACCGCTGCGCGGTTTACTGGCATCGATACTCAAGCCAAAGCGGATGGCGAGCGTCCAGCTGACCCTGGCGGATCAGGGGGTCGACGTCGGTCTTGCCGGGGTCGAAGCGGATGGGCTGGCGGCGGCCGAGGTGCTCACCGCGTTCGGCGAAAAACATCGCCTCGCGCGGCTTTCGCTCGACGAGGGATATGGCGCCGAGGTGCGCTACGAGCCGGTGCCGGCAACGGTGACTTTGTCGGAGGTGGGGGTGGCCCTGCCGGTCGGCGCATTCCTTCAGGCAACGAGCGGAGGGGAGGCGGCGTTGGTCGCGGCGGTTCGCGAGGCGACCGACGGTGCGCTCAAGCTCGCCGACCTGTTCGCCGGGCTCGGGACCTTTGCGCTCGCTGTCGATGGCGAAGTCGCCGCCGCCGAAGCATCGCGCGAGGCAATCCTGGCGCTGAAGGCGGCTGCAAGCATGGCAGGGCGCCCCGTCACAACCGCGCACCGCGACCTCTATCGCAACCCGCTTCAAGCGAACGAACTCAGTGGCTTCGACGCCGTCGTTCTCGATCCGCCGAGGGCCGGCGCGGCCGAGCAGGTCGCCACGCTCGCCGCCTCGACCGTTGACCGCATCGCTTATGTCGGCTGCAACCCGGCAACCTTCGCGCGCGATGCCGAGACGCTGGTCGGCGGCGGCTACCGGCTGCTGTGGGTGCAGCCGGTCGGCCAGTTCCGCTGGTCGACCCACATCGAACTGGCCAGTTGCTTCAGCCGCTGAGGCGCGTCAGCTGTGGAGGAGGCCGATCGCGGCGTGGAGCGTCAGTGCGAGGAGGCACAGCGTGGACAGCGCGAACAGGATGAAGCGAACGAGGATGCGATTCCACGTTGCCTGGACGATGCTGTGCGCGATCCGGAGGCCGACATAAGTCCAGGCGAGCCCGACGTTGAGCGGGAAGCTCTGGCCCATCAGGATCAGCGCGAAGACGATCGCGTAGAACAGCGTCGGCTGTTCCATCAGGTGGATATAATTGTGCGCCTTCCACTGCGCCTTGTCGTCGACGACCCCGTCGAGTGCGCCGGGCTTGCCGCCAACGATGGTCGAGAGGTCGATGCCGACCTTCTTGAGTGCCGGCATCCGCGTGACCACCATCCAACACAGCATTACGATCGACCAGGCGACGAGCGCGACGATCGGTCCGAGCAGCGGGTCATGAGTCATCAGTGTTTCTCCCCCTAGTGAAGGGGAGAAGGTGGGTGAGAAGTTGGCGGAACGCAACCCTCCCCCTCCCACGCTGGCGGGAGGGGAAGGATCCTAGTCGAACATCTTCGCGAAGGCGCGCTTCGCCCGAGTCTTCCACGCGCCCCGGTGCCAGGCGTCGCTGGCCAGCAGCGGCAGGACCGAGGTCGCTTCGGCGAACACCATCTGCTCCATCGCGGTTGACACCTTGCCCCAGCTCGCCGCCTCCTGCAGCGTCGACGACGAGCAGGCCCCGTCGCGCACGTCGGCGACGGTGATCTGCACCGCGTATTTGTGCACCTCGACATCGTGATGGCCGAGGATCTCGGCGCAGACGACGGTGTCCTGGGTGAAGTTCTTCGGCACCCCGCCGCCGATCATCAGCAGGCCTGTAGTGCCCGCCTTGATCTTGATGTCGGTCAGCTCGCGGAAGTCGGCGATGGCGTCGAGCACCATATAAGGCTTGCCCTCCTTCATGCGGTCGACCTGGTGCTTGACGAGGCCGAAGCCGGCCGACGAGTCGACGAATGCCGGGCAGAAGATCGGGACGTCATGCTCGTAAGCGAGCTTGACCAGGCTGTTGTCCTTCTTGCCGTTGCCCTCGGATAGCCACTTGCCCATCTCGCGAATGAACGCGCGCGACGAATAGGGCTTGGGCTCGAGACTGTTGGCGATCTTGCCGATCGTGAAGTCGCAATCCTGGAGCTGCGTCTCGTCGATATAGGTGTCGTAAATGCGGTCGATGTAGAGAGAGCGCAGCGTGTCGTCGTCAGGGATTTCAAGCGCTTGGTAGTGCTTGTGACCAAGCGCTTCGAAGAAATCCATGTCGACGATGGTGGCGCCGGTAGCGACGATCGCGTCGACCATATTGGAGCGGACGAGCTCGGCATATAAGTCCATGCAACCGCCGGCCGAGGTCGAGCCGGCGATGACGAGGATGATCGAGCAGCTCTCGTCCTCGAGCATCTGGTTGTACAGGCTGGTGGCGCGCGCGAGGTCGCGGCTGGTGAACGACATCTTGCCCATCGCCTCAACGATCGGGCGCGCGTCGAAGCTGGTGATGTCGATATGCTCGACGACGCTCGAGAGCAGCTCGGCCTTGCGGGTGTCGTTGATCGGGGTGTTCATGGTCAGTCTTCCACTTCGCTTGGACTCACCGTCATAAGGGGACGGGGAATACCCACAACGCGTCAATCCCGTGAACGCGGGAACCCATCTCCTGACCGCCGCCAAGGAGTCAAGCCGCTCGAGATGGATCCCCGCTTTCGCGGGGGTGACGATCGAAGTTTACAGCTTCACGACGTTGGAACGCGTTTCCGTCGCGACCGCTCCGTAAAGGCTCGCCATTGGCTCGTCCTCGACGATCACATTCTCGCCGACCGTGAACCCGTTGAATTGGGTGCGCATCGCGCAGCCATAGGCGCCGAGCATGCCGATCTCGATGTAATCGCCGGCACGGACATCCCCGGGCAGTTCGAACGGACCCACCATATGGTCGAGATCGTCGCACGTCGGGCCGTAGAAGCTGAACGGCATCGACCGCACGTCGCTCGCTGGTTCGCGGACCAACGCCACCGGATAGCGCCACGCGATATGCGCCGCGTCGAACAGCGCGCCATAGGCGCCGTCGTTGATGTACAGCTCATCGCCGCGGCGCTTTTCGACGCGCACCAGCACGCTGGCATATTCGGCACACAACGCCCGCCCCGGCTCGCACCACAGCTCAGCCGAATAGCTGATCGGCAGCGCCTCGAACGTCCGGTGAATGACGTCGAAATAGGCTTCGAGTGGCGGCGGCTCCATCCCCGGATAGGACGACGGGAAACCTCCGCCGACATCGACGATGTCGACCGTGATCGCCGCGTCGACGATCGCGTCACGCACCCGGCTCATCGCTTCAGAGTAAGCCGCCGGGTTCATCGCCTGGCTTCCCACATGGAAGCAGATGCCCATCGCATCCGCCGCCTGGCGGGTAGCGAACAGCAGGCGGGTAAGCTCTGACGGATCGGCGCCGAATTTAGTCGCGAGGCTGAGCTTGCTGTGGTCCGAACTGACCTGAATGCGCACGAGCAGGCTGAGATCGGTCGCGCCGCGAGTGGCGCTCATGATCTTGTCGAGTTCGCCCATCGCGTCGAGGCTGAAGGTCTTCACGCCATGCTTGAAATAAGCCTCGGCGATCGCTTCCTCGGCCTTGACCGGGTGCATGAAGCACAGGGTCGACTCCGGCAGCGTCTCCGCCACCAGGCGCACTTCGCCGAGTGAAGCGACATCATAATGCGTCACGCCTTCCGCCCACAGGAGCTTCAGCAACTCCGGCGACGGGTTCGCTTTGACCGCATACAAGGCGCGCCCCGGAAACTTCTCGACGAAGTAACGGGCGGCCCGACGGGCGGCATGCGGACGTAGCAACGTAACCGGCTGCACCGGACGGAGCTTGGCGATCTCGGCAGCATTGGCGATGCCGACGGACGGGGCTTTCGCTAGCCCCAGCGCGCGATGATGCTTGTGCAATTCAAGGGACCTCCAACAGTCAGTTCACGAAAGCTGCCTTGCGGTTGGAAGTCCCATGGGGCAGCGAGGGAGGCGATATATGGGCGGGGGGCCGACGATGCAACAGCTAATGGAACCGCGCGGATCGTGAAGCGGAACGATTTAGCGGACGCTCCACTCGCTTTGCCGATAGTCTCGTGAAATCAGTCTCTTGGGCCATGCAGGCTGAGGCAGGCGGCAACGAACCTGCCGATGAGGCCATGCTCAGCCGATGGCGAGGCGAACCTCACCCGGATCGACCTGAACCGGGTTGTATCGCTCGACCGCCTGGGTCAGCATTTCGAGCTCGGCGGCGAGGGTTCGAAGTTCGGCGGCGAGCGCCTTGGGATCCGTCGTTCCAATGCCGGCCGCGGCATCTATCAAGGATTCCAGCAGCATGGCAATGCACGGCAAGATCGTTTCTTCGATCCGTTCGAATGCCTCGTCTAGGCGAACCTGGCGTTGGAGCTCGGGCATGAGCGTATATTAGGCGAAGTCGGTTAACCGATCATAAAAAGGGGCAGGAAAAATGCACGCAATAAGCAATGCGGGGATGGCGCTTGCGATGATCGCCGCCTTCCTGTTGGGCGGAGTTGGGGTGCGACTGGCGCTCAAGGGCGATCCCGGAACCCGCCAGCGCGGGCTGCTGATGGTCGCCGCCGCGCTGGTGTTGATCGCGAATGTGCTGATCTGGACGCTCTGATCAGCGGCTCACGATCAGCGCTTGAAATCCTTGTCGAGCCGCATGTCGAGGTAATTGTCGACGCTGCCCATCAGCAGCGGCATCTCGTTGGCGAAGAAGTGGTTGGCGCCCGGGATGGTGTCGTGGTGGATGGTGATGTGGCGTTGGGTGCGCAGCTTGTCGACCAGCTTCTGGACCGCGATCGGGGTGACGACCTCGTCAGCCTCGCCCTGGACGATGATGCCCGACGACGGGCAAGGCGCGAGGAAGCTGAAGTCGTACATGTTGGCCGGCGGGGCGATCGAGATAAAACCCTTGATCTCGGGGCGGCGCATCAGCAGCTGCATTCCGATCCACGCTCCGAAGCTGACTCCGGCGACCCAAGTCGTCTCCGCTTCCGGGTGGATCGACTGGACCCAGTCGAGCGCCGAGGCGGCGTCGGACAATTCGCCGATGCCATTGTCGAACAGCCCCTGGCTCTTGCCGACCCCGCGGAAGTTGAAGCGGAGGGTCGCAAAGCCGCGACGAACGAACGTTTGATAAAGCAGCTGCACGATCTTGTTGTTCATCGTGCCCCCGGCCTGCGGGTGCGAGTGAAGAATCAGTGCGACCGGCGCGCGCGGGCGCGGCCCCGGATTGAAACGGCCTTCGAGACGGCCTTCGGGACCGGGGAAAATAACTTCGGGCATGGGGCTCGGTACGCTAGAGGGTGGCGGGAGAACGCCGAAGCTATATAGGCTTGGCGACCCCAAGCGCAATCTTCAGGGTATTCCACCGGCATGAGCCGCCGAACCTATCTCGATCATGCCGCGACGACCCCTGTGCTGCCCGAAGCCCGAGCGGCGGTTGCGGCGGCGTTCGAGGCATGGGCCAATCCGAGCTCGCCCCATGCCGACGGGCGCGCAGCGCGGGCGGCGCTTGAGCGGGCGCGCGAGACGATCGCGGAGGCGCTGGGGTGGCGGCATGACGTCATCCTGACCTCCGGCGCGAGCGAAGCGGTGACGATTGCCGCGCAAAGGGCGAAGGTTCCCGGGCGGATCCTGAGTGCGACCGAACATGACATCGTACCTTACGCGATGGGCGAGCAGGCGCGCGTCATTTCGGTGGATCGCGAGGGCGTGGTGGATCTCGCCGAACTAGACGCGGCGCTTGGCGCCGGTCCCGCACTGGTCGCGATCCAGATGGTCAACAACGAGACCGGGGTGATCCAGCCGCTCGGAGAAATTGGTGCGCGAGTGCGGGCGGCAGGCTCGCTGTTGCTGGCCGACTGCGCGCAGGGGGCGGGCAAGCTCGACCTGCCCGACGCCGATTTCATCGCGGTTTCGGCGCACAAGTTGGGCGGGCCGCCGGGGGTAGGGGCACTGCTGGTGCGCGATCTTGCGACGCTCGAACCGTCGGGCGGGCAAGAGAAAGGGTATCGCCGCGGAACGCAGGATATGCCCTCGGCGACGGGGTTTGCCGCGGCATTGGCGAGCGGTGCGTTCCGCGACGCGATGCCGCGCCTAACCGCGCTTCGCCAGCAGCTCGAGGACGACGTTCGGGCGGCGGGCGGGGTGATCATCGCCCACAACAGCCCGCGCATCGCCACGATCGGCGCGGTCGCCATTCCCGGCGCAAGTTCGGCGAGCCTCCTCGTCCAGCTCGACCTCGCCGGTTTCGCGGTCAGCGCGGGAAGTGCCTGCTCGTCGGGGTCGATGAAGCCGAGCCGGGTGCTCGCCGCGATGGGCGTCGCGCCGGACATCGCCGGGGGCACGATCCGAATCAGCTTCGGGCCGGCCACCAGGGAGGTCGAGATCGATGCGTTCCTCGCCGAATTCACGCGCATCGCCCAGCGCCAGCGCGCCGCATGATCTATCTCGATTACCAGGCGACCACCCCGGTCGCGCCCGAAGCCGCGCAAGCAATGGCGCCGTGGATCGAGGAGCGCTTCGCCAACCCGCACAGCCCGTCGCGGGCCGGGCGCGAGGCGGCGGCGGCGATCGAGGTTGCGCGGGGCCAGGTCGACCGCACTATTGGTGCCACGGGCGGGAAGCTCGCCTTCACCTCGGGCGCGACCGAGGCAATAAACTGGGCGCTGAAGGGGATTTTCGAGCGCTCAAAGCGGCGCAAGCTGGTTACGATCGCGACCGAACATGCCGCCGTGCTCGACACCGCCGATTGGCTCAAGGAGCAGGGGGTCGAGGTCATCCGCCTTCCGGTCGAAGCCAACGGACTGGTCGATCTCGCGCTGGCCGAGGCCGCGATCGACGGCGAGACCGCGCTCGTCGCGGCGATGCTCGTCAACAACGAGATTGGCGTGATTCAGCCGATTGCCGACCTCGCCCGCCTCGCGCACGCAGCTGGCGCGATGTTGTTGTGCGATGCGGTGCAAGCGCTGGGGCGGGTGCCGATCCCCGACGGGCCCGACCTCATCGCCGTCTCGGCACACAAGGTCCACGGTCCCAAGGGCATTGGTGCGCTGTGGATGCGAAACGGGTGCGAGCCGGCGCCGCTGCTTCACGGTGGCGGGCAGGAACAGGGACTGCGCTCGGGGACCTCGTCGCCCGCGCTGTGCGTCGGTTTCGGCGCGGCGGCGGCGCTGTCGCTCGCGCGGGCGGACGATGACGCGGTGCACGTCGAACAGCTGTGGAATGCGGCGCGGGAAACGCTCGGCTCCGACTGGACGATCAATGGCAGCACGGCGGTGCGCTACCACGGCAACCTCAACCTCTCGCGGTCGGGGCTCGATGGGGCGCGTTTGCTGTCCGACTGCCGCGACATCGCCTTTTCGCTCGGTTCGGCCTGCGCCAGCGGTTCGGGGCGGCCGAGCCATGTACTGCGCGCACTCGGACTGAACGATCGCGCGGCACGCTCCTCGATCCGTCTCGGCTTTGGGCGCTACACGACGCTCGAGGACATGATTGCCGCCTGCACCCGGCTCGACGAAGCCGCCCGTTCTCAATCGGTCCTGCCGGCATGACCCGCGTCCGTTTCCTTCGCGTCGACGGCAGCGTCGAGCGCGACATCGAGGCGCCTGCCGGGGCCAACCTGCTCGACCTTGCCCAGGCCGAGGGCCAGCCGCTCGAGGGCGCGTGCGAAGGGCAGATGGCCTGCTCGACCTGCCACGTCATCATCGCGGCGGAGGATTTCGAGCGACTGCCGCGCGCCAGCGAGGAAGAGGACGACCTGCTCGACCTCGCCGTCGGGGTGACCCGCACCTCGCGCCTCGCGTGCCAGGTCGCGCTGCCCGAAGGCCAGCTGACAGTGCGCATGCCCAGTGCAACCAAAGACTGGCGCCGCCGGTAGGCCAAAGACCGGCGCCGTCGGCAGGCCAAAGACCGGCGCCGTCGGCAGGCCAAAGACCGGCGCCGTCGGCAGGAACGCAAGTGCGCGTTCGATGGTTATATTGTTGGGTCGCGTAATGGCCCTGAGGGAGAGACACATGAAACTATTGATCGGTATCGCCGCCAGCCTGCTCGCTACCGGCGCGCTCGCCCAGTCGACCACGACGACGATGCAGTCGACGACGACCAAGCCGCCGATGGAGATGAACCGCACAACCGGCAGCGTCATGCACAACAGTACGATGACGAGCTCGACCATGCGCAAGACCGGCAGCGTGACCCACACGACCATGCGCGGCAACCACAAGATGCACCGCAAATGCTACACCCAGATGCGCCACGGCAAGAAGGTCCATGTCTGCCGCACCCGCCACAACAGGTAGGCCGAAGCGGCGCGCCTGGTGATGGTTGATCGAGCGCGCCAATTCCCCCATATGCCGCCCGGGAGTCGGGCGGGCGGTGCTGTCCCCAACCTGGTCAGATCCGGAAGGAAGCAGCCACAAGGATTTCGCTCCGGGTCGTTCCGGCTCCCACCCTTCGCGCGACCAAGAGCAGCTGCGCGCGGGGATGACGATGGGCGACCACTCGCCTAGACCATCGCAAATGACCGACGACGAATCACCCGGCCTCGGCCTCGACCTGCCGGAAGCGCCCCCGCCAGTGCCCGGCGCCTACCGCGTCCTCGCCCGTAAATACCGCCCGCAGTCGTTCGGCGAGCTGATCGGCCAGGATGCGATGGTCACCACGCTCGGCAACGCCATCGCGAGCGGCCGGATCGCGCATGCCTTCCTGCTCACCGGCGTGCGCGGGGTCGGCAAGACCTCGACCGCACGCCTCGTCGCCAAGGCGCTCAATTGCATCGGGCCCGACGGCACCGGCGGTCCGACGATCGAACCGTGCGGCGTCTGCGACCCGTGCCGTGCGATAACCGAGGGACGCTTTATCGATGTCCTCGAGATTGACGCCGCTTCGCACAATGGCGTCGACGACGTTCGTGAAATGATTGAATCAGTCCGCTATTCCGCCGTGTCCGCCCGGTTCAAAATCTACATCATCGACGAAGTCCACATGATGACAAAACCGGCGTTCAACGCGCTTTTGAAGACTCTCGAGGAACCGCCCGCGCATGTGAAATTCCTGATGGCGACGACCGAGGTGGCGAAGGTTCCGGTGACGATCCTGTCGCGCTGCCAGCGGTTCGATTTAAAGCGCATCTCGGCCGAGTCATTGACCGATCTTTTCGCGAAGGTTTCGGCCGCCGAAGGGGTCGAGGTTGAGCCCGAGGCCCTCGCGGTCATCGCCCGCGCCGCCGAGGGATCGGCGCGCGATGGGTTGTCGATCCTCGACCAGGCGATCGCGCATGGGGAGGGGAAGGTCACCGCAGCCGAGGTCCGCGACATGCTCGGGCTGGCCGATCGCGGGCGAGTGCGACGGCTGTTCGCGGTGTTGCTCGAGGGCGATGCCGCGGCAACGCTGGCGCAACTCGACGAGGCGCATGCGCTCGGGCTCGACCCGGCGGCGCTGATGCGTGGGCTGATGGAGACGGTCCATGCCGTGACTCGCGCCAAGGCCGGCGCGCCGGAGGATCTGCTCCAGTCCGCCGAGGAGCGCGAGGCCGCCGCACAATCCGCCGGCAAGCTCGGCTGGGCGGTGCTTCATCGGTTGTGGCAATTGCTGCTCAAGGGGCTGCAGGATGTCACCGTCGCACCGGATCCGCAGGAAGCGGCGACGATGGCCCTGCTGCGCCTGGTCCATGCCGCCGACCTGCCCGATCCCGCGGCGCTAATGGCGCGGCTGGCGACCGGGGACGGGATGAGTGCCACCGCTCCGGCCGCGCGCACTTCGGCGCCCCGGCAGGCGCCGGCCTCACGATTGCCCGAAAACTTCCCGGCGCTGGTCGAGCAGCTCGAAGATGCCGGACGGATGCGGCTTGGCATCCAGCTGCGCGATCATGTCGGGCTCGTCAGCTATGCGCCCGGCGAACTGGTGCTGCGCCCGCTGCGTCCGCTCGGGCCTGACTTCGCCCGCGAACTTTCCGCCGAGGCGAAGGAAACCACCGGAACTGATTGGGAAATCAGGTTTACCGATGCCGGCGGCGAACCTTCGTTGCACGAGCAAACGCGCATGGCCGAGGAGCGCGAGCGTGCCGCGGTGCTCGAAGAGCCGGCGATGAAGGCGCTGCTCGCCGCCTTTCCCGACGCGACACTAGAAACCCTGACCACGAAAGGCCCCGCCCATGCCCGACTTTGATGACATCATGAAAATGGCGCAGGAGGCTCAGGTCGAACTCCAGCGTGCGCAGGACAAGCTCGACACAATCGAGGTCGAGGGCGTTTCGGGCGGTGGTTTGGTGCGGATCCGCGCGACCGCCAAGGGGCGCATTCTCGGCGTTACGCTCGACGACACACTGATGCAGCCGTCCGAGAAATCGATGTGCGAGGATCTGATAGCCGCCGCCATTAACGACGCCCGGACCAAGGCCGACGCCGCCGCAGGCCTCGAGATGCAGAAGGTGACGTCGGGGATGGCGCTGCCGCCGGGGTTCAAGATGCCGTTCTAAGGCGTTCCGGTGCCGGCGAGTCGGCCCGGCTTGCGTTAACGGGGCGGTTGCGGGCAAGGTGCGCGCGCTCGGTTGAACGCGTGGCTTGGGGAACGCTCGGTGACATCATTGGGAGCAATGCAGGACTGGTCGCTGCGGGTTATGCGACTGGTCGACCACGCCGCGCGCGAACACGGGTCACGCGAAATTGTCAGCGCTTGGTCGGGCGGCGAGATTACCCGCACTGACTGGCGCTCCGTTGCGCACGACGCGCGGCGCATGGCGCAGGCGCTCGAGGCCGCCGGGCTGAAGCCGGGAGACCGCATCGCCACGCTCGCGATGAACCACGCCTCCCACCTCATCGCCTGGTATGGCGCGATCGGGATGGGCGGCGTGCTCCACACCATCAATCCGCGGCTCCACGACGACCAGCTCATCTATATCGCCAACCATGCCGGGGATCGGGTGCTGCTTTACGACCGGGCGTTCACCGAGACGATCGAACGGGTCAGGCCGCAGCTCGGCACGATCGAGCGGTTCGTCTGCTTCGATGGGCCCGGCGCCGAGGGTGATGTCTCATTCGATCCCTGGCTCGCCGACCATGACGGCGATTATGCGTGGGTCGAGGGCGACGAACTCGACCCGTGCGGGCTGTGCTACACCAGCGGAACGACCGGCAACCCCAAGGGCGTGCTCTACTCCCATCGCTCGACCATGCTCCACGCGCTGGCTGAGGTCGCGCCCGACTGCTTCAACCTGTCGGCGCGGGCGTGCGTCATGCCGATCGTTCCGATGTTCCACGCCAACGCGTGGGGCGTGCCGTGGGCGGCGCCTCTGACCGGCTGCAAGCTGGTGCTGTCGGCCGACTATCGCCCGGCGCAGCTGTGCGACCTGTTCCGCGATGAAGCGGTCAGCCACTCGGCCGGGGTGCCGACGGTGTGGCTGGGGATGATCGAGCATATCGAGCGCACCGGCGCTGAGTTAGGTGCGCTGAAGTTCGTCACCATCGGCGGATCGGCGGCGCCGCGCGCGATGATCGACTGGTTCGCCCGGCGCGGAGTCGAGGTCGGCCATGCGTGGGGGATGACCGAGACATCGCCGATCGGCTCGCTCGGCGGGCGGCCCGCGGGGTGGGAAAAGCTGAACCCTGCCGAGCAATTGGAGTATGTCTCGCACCAGGGTCGCGTTCCCTTCGGCATCGAGATGCGGATCGTCGACGAGGAAGACACAGTCCTTCCGCGCGATGGCGGCCGGTCTGGCCGGCTGCAGGTGCGCGGGCCGTGGGTCATCCGCCGCTATTTTCGCGAGACCCACGACGCGGTCGGGCCCGACAACTGGTTCGACACCGGCGATATTGCCGCGCTTCATCCGGACGGCACGATGCAGATCACCGACCGCGCCAAGGACGTGATCAAGTCCGGCGGCGAGTGGATCAGCTCGATCGAGCTCGAAAATGCCGCGCTGGGTTGCGCAGGCGTCGCCGAGGCGGCGGCGATCGGGCTGCCGCACCCCAAGTGGGACGAGCGCCCGCTGCTGCTGGTGGTGCGCCGCGAGGGGAGTGACGTCACCGCCGACGCCCTCCGTGCCTACCTCTCTACGCAGGTCGCCAAATGGTGGCTCCCCGACGCCATCGAGTTCGTCGACGAATTGCCCCACAGCGCAACCGGGAAATTGCTCAAGCGCACCCTGCGCGAGCAGTTCGCCGGGTACATATTTCCCGATGCGACCGCGATGGTCGGGCGGGTTTGACCACAGCGCACTGGATTCACGTCCACTCCTCGGCTAGTCGGCGCTGCAAATCCCTATCGTTGCCAAATCGCTTTCGTTGAAGGACTCGCGCCGCCATGGCTGCCCAATTTTCTTATGTGATGAAGAGTTTGTCGAAGACCTTCCCCGGCGCTCCCAAGCCGGTGCTGAGCAACATCAGCCTGCAATTCTACCCCGACGCCAAGATCGGCATCGTCGGCCCGAACGGTTCGGGCAAGTCGACCCTGATGAAGATCATGGCCGGCCGCGACACCGAGTTCGTCGGGGAGGCCTGGGCCGGTGAGCATATCACCGTCGGCTATCTTGAGCAGGAGCCCCAGCTCGACCCGACCAAGACTGTCATGGAGAATGTCCGTGAAGGCGTGAAGGACGTCGCCACGATGATGGATCGATTCAACGAAATCAGCATGTTGATGGGCGATCCTCCCGCCGATGCTGACTTCGACGCGCTGCTGGCCGAGATGGGCGAGCTGCAGGAAAAGATCGACGCGGTCGATGGCTGGACGCTCGACAACCAGCTCGAGATCGCGATGGACGCGCTGCGCTGCCCGCCGGGCGATGCCGACGTCACAAACCTGTCGGGCGGCGAGAAGCGCCGTGTCGCGCTGACCAAGCTGCTGCTCCAGAAGCCGGGCATCCTGCTGCTCGATGAACCGACCAACCACCTCGACGCAGAGAGCGTCCAGTGGCTCGAAAAACATCTCGTCGATTATCCCGGCAACGTCATCCTCGTCACCCACGACCGCTATTTCCTCGACAATGTCGTCAACTGGATCCTCGAACTCGATCGCGGGAAATACTTTATCTACGAAGGCAATTACTCGACCTATCTCGACAAGAAGGCCAAACGGCTCGATCAGGAAGGCCGCGAGGACGAAGGGCGCCAGAAGGCGATCACTCAGGAACTCGAGTGGATCCGGCAGAGCCCCAAGGCGCGCCAGACCAAGTCCAAAGCGCGGATCAAGGCGTTCGACGCGCTCGTCGAAGCATCAGAGAAGCGCACCATCGGCAAGGCGCAGATCGTCATCCAGACCCCGACCCGGCTCGGCGGCAACGTCATCGAGGCGGTTAACCTAACCAAGGCCTATGGCGACAAATTGCTGTTCGACGACCTGTCGTTCAACCTGCCGCCGGGCGGGATCGTCGGTGTCATTGGGCCCAACGGCGCGGGCAAGTCGACCCTGTTCAAGCTTATCACCGGTCAGGAAACCGCCGACGACGGCGCGGTCAAGATCGGCGAGACGGTGCGCCTCGGCTTCGTCGACCAGAGCCGCGACGACCTCGACCCGAACAAGAATGTCTGGGAAGAAATCTCGGGTGGGGCCGAGCTCATGACGATCGGCAAGCAGGAGCTTCAGACCCGCGCCTATGTCGGCGCGTTCAACTTCAAGGGTGTCGATCAGCAGAAGAAGGTCGGCCAGCTGTCAGGCGGCGAGCGCAACCGCGTTCACCTCGCCAAGATGCTCAAGGAGGGTGGCAACGTCCTGCTGCTCGACGAGCCGACCAACGACCTCGACGTCGAAACGCTGCGCGCGCTCGAGGAAGCGCTCGAGAATTTCGCCGGTTGCGCGGTGGTCATCAGCCATGACCGTTTCTTCCTTGATCGCCTCGCGACGCACATTCTCGCGTTCGAGGGCGACAGCCACGTCGAATGGTTCGAGGGCAATTTCGAAGCGTACGAAGAAGACAAACGCCGCCGCATGGGGCCCGAAGCCGACCGCCCGCACCGCATGAGCTACAAGAAGCTCACGCGGTAGGCCGCTTCCTGGCAGTGGCGCTTACATCCTGGGCGAAGAGTAGCCGTCGCTGTCGCTTCGCCGCTTGCGCAGGACCTCATCGATGCTCCACTCGCCCGGACCGGTCGCCGCGAACAGCAGGAAGACGAAGCAGAACAAGACCGCCGATTCGCCCCCGTTCAGCACTGGGAAGACCGATTTCGGCGCGTGGACTATCCAGTAGCCGATCGCCATTTCGCCGGTGAGCAGGAAGGCGACCGGGCGGGTGAACAGGCCGACGACCAACAGCAGGCTCCCGATCAGTTCCAGCCACCCGGCGACCCAGAACAGCGACCACATCGACGGGTCGCTTGCGGCGGTTGCGGGAAAGGACAGGATTTTGCTCGTGCCATGCTGAAGAAACAACAGCGCCGTCACGATGCGCAGCAGGCTCAGCGCATACGTTGTCCAACGGCCATCGAGCCCCGTCGAATCCTGGTCGATCATCATCCACCTCCCGTTGGTGCAGGGAGACGCGGAAGCAGCGACGCTCCTCGTCACGCTACACAATCCGCCGACAATTCCCCTGCCCGCTGTTCCCGCAGGCATCGACAATTATCTGCCAAGACAGCGATGCTAGCCTATCCCGCCGTGTCCGGCCAGTAGGGTCTGTCAACGGCGGAGAGATTCCAGGCCAGCGCGGCGGAGTAAAAGCAGGCCACTGACGATGAAGGGGTGCCGAACACAACAAACAGGCGGGATGCGCGTTCCTGTCAGCGCAGCCGTTTCACCGCCAGCCGCCCGTCAGTCCCGGTTTTGACCTCGAAATTGGGAACCGCCTTGATCAGGTCGGACAGTCGCGAGAAGCCATAGTTACGGACCGCGAAACTCGATACGGCGGTGGCGCGCTGGCCGACTTCGGACAGGGAAGCGAAGCCTTCCTCGTCGCGTTTCGAAGCCTTGTAGGCCGATCCCAATATCTTGAGCAGTTCGGCGTCGACCGTCCGCTGGCCTTCGCTCGCCTTGGGCGCCTCGAGAGCCTCGGCTTCATCGATCGCCAGCGCGGCGACGTCGAAAAAGCGCGTGCACGCCTGCTGGAAGCTGACGGGGGTCTTGGTCGTGCCAAAGCCATAGACTGGCAACCCGTCTTCGCGGATCCGCTGAGCGAGGGGCAGGAAGTCGCTGTCGCTCGACATGATCCCGAATCCATCGACGTGACCGCGGTAAAGCAGGTCCATCGCGTCGATCACCATCCGCATGTCGGTCGCCGACTTGCCCTTGACGATGTCGAACTGCTGCATCGGGACGATCGAGTGCAGCCCGGTCAGCGTGCCCCATGTCTTGAGGCTGGGTTTCGACCAATTGCCATACGCGCGGCGAATATTGATCGTGCCGAGCTCGCTCAACACCAGCAGCACTTCGTCGAGGTGTTCGGGCGAGGCGTTATCTGCGTCGATCAGCAATGCGATATTGAGGCTTGGGTCTGACGCGGACAATCGTTCATTCATCTTCTGACTCCGTTTCGATGATCATACCGCATCGGCGGCGGAACGAAATGACCCCTTCGGACGCTTTTGCCGCATTGGACGGTGATTAAGAGGAACGAACATGAAAAAGCTTATACTCGGCGCGACCTTGGCCAGCGCACTGTCGCTGTCGGCCTGTGCGACCAACCCCTATGATCAGTACGGCTACAACAACGGCGGTTACGGCAGCGGCCAGCAGACCCAGGCCGGTCGCGCGGTCACCGGCGCGGTCATCGGCGGCGTTGCCGGCGGCGTCATCGGCGCGGTCGTTCCAGGCGTTAGCGTCGCCGGAGGCGCGATCGCCGGCGCAGTACTTGGCGGCGTGCTCGGCGCGGTCGTGAAGGGCAAGCAATATTACCGCGATACGCGCGGCTATTGCTACTATGTCGATAGGAACGGCAACGCGATCTATGACTATAATACCCGCTGCTAATTTACCATGACTGAGCGTCGGCGCGGAGTTCCTCGCCGGCGCCCAACTCCTCAGACCGGGTGGAAGGTCGTTTCCGTTTCGTCGAGGACGAACAATTGCCCTTGTGCGATGGTAAAGTGGCAACCGTGGAGCTTGAGCGTGCCCGCCGCCACCCGTTCCTGGACGAAGGGAAAGGTGCGCAGGTTCGCCATGCTCAGCTTGACCGCCTCCAGTTCCAGGGCGAGTTGCTTGTCGACGATCATCGTATCGGAGAGGATCCGCGTGCGCGGCACATCGATGATGCTGATCCACTGATCGATGAAACTATGCCCGCCGTCGCGGTCGGTTTCATTCAGCGCCGCGCTGATCCCGCCGCACGCACCATGCCCGACGACGACGATGTGCGCCACGTTGAGGCTGGTCACTCCGAACTCGATCGCGGCCGACGCACCGTGCAAGCCGCCGCCCGTCTCATATGGTGGCACCAGATTGGCGACATTGCGCAGAATGAAGGCCTGGCCCGGCCGGGTATCGAATATCGTCGCCGGATCGACGCGGCTATCGCAACAGCCGATGATCATCACCGGTGGTTCCTGCCCCTCGGCGAGTTCCTCCCACCGCTGGCGTTCGGTATGATATTCAACCTCACGGAAGCGCTGGTAGCCTTCGAGCAAGCGCTGGAATTCTGGCATTAAAAGCGGTCACCCCGGATCACGTCGACTTCGCCTATGGTCAGAAGCAGGCGGTGGCTGTCAAGCAAGGGACTCAGCCCATCTTCGCTCCATGATCCGGTTCGACCGGCGCTTGGCCATCGCTTCCGGAATGGCGAGGTCGGAGCGCGCGAAACCGGCGAACATGCCGGGCACGACGAACAGGATGATCGGTGAGCCCAGTGCCGCAATGATCATGCCAGCCCCGGCTGTGACGCTTGCTTATGGCCTCGGGCCGTGTTGGCAATCGGGGGGCGAGCGCCTATCTGCCGCTTCCATGACCACTCCCCTGATCGCCCCTGTCACTGCCCCGAGGCAACGCAAACCCGACTGGATCCGCGTCAAGGCGCCGACCAGCGAGGGCTATGCCGAGACCAAGCGGCTGATGCGCTCGCTCAACCTTGCCACGGTATGCGAGGAGGCGGCCTGCCCCAACATCGGCGAATGCTGGAGCAAGAAGCACGCCACGGTGATGATCCTCGGCGATACCTGCACGCGCGCCTGCGCCTTCTGCAACGTCAAGACCGGCATGCCACGCGCGGTCGATTTGCTGGAGCCTCAGCACACCGCCGACGCCGCCGCCGCCTTGGGGCTCAAGCATATCGTCGTGACCTCGGTCGACCGCGACGACCTGCCCGACGGCGGGGCGAGCCAGTTCGTCAAGGTGATCGAGGCGCTCCGCCGCACCACGCCCACGACGACGATCGAGATCCTCACCCCCGACTTCCGCAACAAGCATGACCGCGCGGTCGAGGCGATCGTCGCGGCCCGACCCGACGTTTACAACCACAACCTCGAGACCGTCCCGAGGCTCTACCCGACGATCCGCCCCGGCGCGCGCTACTATGCCTCGCTGCGGCTGCTCGAGACGGTCAAGCGGCTCGACCCGTCGATCTTCACCAAGTCGGGCGTGATGGTCGGACTGGGCGAGCAACGCCTCGAAGTTCACCAGGTGATGGACGACATGCGCTCGGCCGGGATCGATTTCCTGACGATGGGCCAATATCTCCAACCGACCCCGCGCCATGCCAAGGTCGATGAATTCGTCACCCCCGATGCGTTCAAGGCCTATGCCTCGATCGCCCGCGCCAAGGGCTTCCTGCTCGTCGCCGCTTCGCCGCTGACCCGCTCGAGCTATCACGCCGGCGACGACTTCGAGAAAATGCGCGCCGCGCGCCAGGCGCAACTGGCGCGGGCAGGGGCCGCCACCACCTGATGCCGCGGCACAGCGAAACGAAGCATTTGCCCTTTACCCCGGCGCAGTTGTTCGACCTCGTCGCCGACGTCGGCCGCTACGCCGAGTTCCTGCCGTGGGTAGTCGCGGTGCGGGTTCGCTCATCGAGCGAGGCCGAGACGATCGCCGACCTCGTCGTCGGTTTTACCGCGTTCAAGGAGCGCTTCAAGAGCCGCGTGACCAAACAGGCGCCCGACCGCATCACCGTCAACTATATCGAAGGCCCGCTCAAACATCTCAAGAATGAGTGGCACTTCGATCCGGCTCCTGACGGCGGCACCAACCTCCATTTCTCGGTCGACTTCGCCTTCAAGTCGCGCATTTTCGAAGCCATCGCCGGGCAGATGTTCGACCGCGCACTGCGGCGCATGACCGGCGCGTTCGAAACTCGCGCGGAGGCGCTTTACGGCAGCAACAGCTCGAGCGCGCAAAGCGCCGCCTGAAGCCGCACCCCGCTGCGGTCCTCATTCTCGAAGAATCGGCTGTCGGTGACGATATCGTTCGGATCGCCGCCCCGCTCGGCGCGGGCGAAGACGACGGTTCCAACCGGCTTGCCCGGGGTCGCGCCGCCCGGCCCGGCGATCCCGGTGATCGCGACGGCATGGTCGGCGGTGGACGCCGCCAGTGCGCCGCGCGCCATCGCCCAGGCGGCGGCGATGCTGACCGCGCCAAACGTGTCGAGCACTTCGCTCGAAACCCCGAGGTCGGCAATCTTGGCGGCGTTGGAGTAGGTCACCCACCCGCCATCGAACACGTCGGACGAGCCGGGAATCTCGGTCAGTGCCGCCGACACCAGCCCGCCGGTGCAGCTTTCGGCTACGACGATGCGCTTCCCGGCGGACCGATTTTCATCGATTACCCGGCGCGCGAGGTCGACCAGCGAGTCGTGCAGGACCGATGTCATTGCGGCGCCGTAGCAGGTGGCGCGGGCAGGCGCACCGTCGCGATGGCCTGCGCGGCGATGCCTTCACGCCGGCCGGTAAAGCCGAGCTGCTCGGTGGTCGTCGCCTTGATGCTCACCGCGCCCTCGGCGACACCGAGAATGCGCGCGACATTGGCGCGCATCGCGGTGCGGTGCGGTCCGACCTTGGGCGCTTCGCAGATCACAGTGCAGTCGACATGGTCGATGATCCCGCCCCGGTCGCGGATCAGCCGCGCGGCGTGGGCGAGGAACTGGTCGGAGGCGGCACCCTTCCATTGCGGATCGGATGGCGGGAAATGCTCGCCGATGTCGCCTTGGCCCGCCGCGCCGAGCAGCGCATCGGTGATCGCGTGGAGCACGACGTCGGCGTCGCTGTGCCCGGCCAGCCCGCGATCGTGGGCGATCTCGATCCCGCCCATCATCAACGGCCCGGGCCCCTCGAACGCGTGGACGTCAAACCCCATTCCGGTCCGGCTGACCAGCAGCGCGGCAACGCGCGCCTCGGCCTCGACGAAGTCGGCGGGGGTGGTGAGCTTGTCGAGCATGCGATCTCCTTCAACCGTCGCGACCTTGAGCCCGGCGGCGACCATCACCGAGCTTTCGTCGGTGGCGAGCCGCTTGCCCGCTTCCTCGAGTGCATAGAGCAAATCCTCGCGGTAGAAGGCCTGCGGGGTCTGCACGCGGAGCAGCCGCTTGCGGTCGACCGCCTCGCCAAGCAGCGTGTCGCCCTTCGCAAGGCTGTCGGCGACGGCAAGAACCGGGACCGCGCCGTGATGCTTCTCGAGCGCAGCAAGCAGCCGGTCGATAACCGCGGGCGGGCAAAACGGCCGTGCCGCGTCGTGAACCAGCACAATCTCGCTCTCGATCGCCGCGAGCCCCTTCGCCACGCTCTCCGCCCGTTCCGTTCCACCGATGATGAACGCGCCGACATCGACCTCGCCCAGCGCCTTGCTTGCGAGTGCCTCCTGCCCGGCACCGATCACGACGCGGATGACATCGACACAGGGATGCGCCGCCATTGCATCGACCGCGTGACGAAGCACCGACTTGCCTCCGATCAGGCGAAATTGCTTCGGCAACTCGCCGCCCATCCGGCTTCCCGCTCCGGCGGCGACGATCAGGGCGGTGACGGTCATCCCGCGCGCCTTGCCCGTGCCGCCCCCCTCCTGTAAAGGCGCGGCTTCCCATGCAGCTCAAACCGATCTCGATTGGCCCGCTCCGCCTCGACGTGCCCGTCATCCTCGCGCCGATGACCGGGGTGACCGACCTGCCGTTCCGCAAAGTCGTCAAACGCTATGGCGCCGGCCTCACGGTGAGCGAAATGGTCGCCTCGGCGGCGATGATCCGCGAAACGCGCCAATCGCTCCAGAAGACCGAGTGGGACCCGTCCGAGGAGCCCGTCTCGCTTCAGCTCGCGGGCTGCTCGCCGCATGAAATGGCCGAAGCGGCGAAGCTCAACGAACAGCGCGGCGCGGCGATCATCGACATCAACATGGGCTGCCCGGTCAAGAAGGTCGTCAACGGCGACGCCGGTTCGGCGCTGATGCGCGACCTGCCGCTGGCGTCTGCGATCATCGACGCGACGGTCAAGGCGGTCGAGCTGCCGGTGACGCTCAAGATGCGCATGGGCTGGGACCATCACAGCCTCAACGCGCCCGAACTCGCGCGCATCGCCGAGGATCTCGGAATCAGGATGATCACCGTCCACGGCCGCACCCGCTGCCAGATGTACAAGGGCTCGGCTGACTGGACGTTCGTGGCGAAGGTCAAGGCGGCGACCTCGCTGCCGGTGATCGTCAACGGCGACATTTGCTCGATCGAGGACGCGCGCGAGGCGCTTGCCCAGTCGGGTGCCGACGGGGTGATGATCGGTCGCGGCGCCTATGGCAAGCCGTGGCTGCTCGGCCAGGTGATGAGCGCGCTCGCCTCGGACGGGACGCGCCCGACCCCGGGGCTCGACGAACAGCTCGGTGTGATCCTCGAACAATATGACGCCATGCTGTCGCTTTATGGCGCGGAAGCCGGGGTCAAGATCGCGCGCAAGCACCTCGGCTGGTACACCAAGGGCCTGACCGGCTCGGCTGAATTTCGCAATCGCGTCAATGCGGTCGACGATCCGGCGACCGTCATCGCCATGCTCCGCGAATTCTACGCGCCGTGGCTCGTTCAGGCCGCCGCTTAAGAAAATATCGCACACTGTGTTTTTCATGCAACGCGGTCATGCTAGGGCTGGCCGCGATGGATGCCCGCGCAGCCGATTCTGATTTGGGACCCGCGACCGGCTGGCTCGCGAGCGAGCGAGCGAATGGGCGCTTCTACCGCTTCGCCAAGCTGGCGGCGGCACTCGTCCTGGCCGGGGTTCTGCTCGGAACGATCGCGCTGATCCCGCGCGGCGCAGAGCCGGGCACGCTGATCTCGCCGCCACTGATGGCGTTGCTGCTCATCGCCAACCTCATTCCCGCGATCGTGTTGATGGTGCTTGTCGCGCGCGATGCCGCCAGGCGCGACGCCGAGGGCAGGGGAGTCGGCACCGGCCAGCTCCACACGCGGCTCGTCGCGCTGTTCTCGCTCGTCGCCGCCGTGCCGACGGTGGTCGTCGCAATTTTTGCCTCGCTGCTGCTGCAGAGCGGGCTCGAATTCTGGTTCTCGAACCGCGCGCGGACGATGCTCGAAAATACGGTGTCGCTGGCGCAAGGGGCCTATGCCAACGAGGTTCACCGGCTCGGAACTGAGGCGGTGACGATGTCGGGCGACCTTGGCGGCTATCTGAAGCAATTGCCGATCGACAGCCCGCGCTTCGCGACCGGGGTCAGCTACCAGACCTATGTGCGCAGCCTCAACGAGGCGGCGGTGCTCAATGTCCAGCCATCGGGACAGGTCCAGACGCTCGCCGCGGTCAACATCTACGAAGGGATGATCGACCAGAAGCGGATCGGCGATGCGCTGGCGAAGCTGAAGTCCGACAAGGTCGCCGAAGTCGCCAGCCCGGGCCGGGTCGCGGTCCTCACCCGGCTCGATTTTGGTCAGTCGACCTATCTTTATGTCGCCAAGAGTATCGATCCCGGTGTCCGCGCTCAGATCGACGGCGCGGGCCGTGTGCTCGGCGATTATCGCGCCTTGCTCAACCGCTCGCGGGTCAATCAGTTGCGCTTCAACGTGGCGCTCTATCTCGGCGCGCTGATCATCGTCGGGCTGGCAATTCTCGCGGCGCTCAAGCTGGCAGATCGACTGGTCCAGCCGGTTGGATCGCTCGTCAATGCGGCCGGGCGGATCGAGGAAGGCGATTTCTCGGTGCGGGTGCCGGTCAGCGAGACCGCCGACGAGATTGGTACGCTCGCGACGGCCTTCAATCGTATGGCCGGTCGCCTTGAAACGCAGACCAGCGCGCTGATCACCGCGAACAGCCAGCTCGACACCCGCCGCGCGTTCATCGAGGCGGTGCTGTCGAGCGTCACCGCCGGCGTGCTGACGGTCGATGGCGCGGGCCAGATCCTGCTCACCAATCGCTCGGCCGAAACATTGCTCCAGTCAGGCGGGCAGGGGCTTGAAGGTCGCCGCCTCGCCGACCTTTCGCCCGATCTCGCCGAATTCTTGGCGGGCGAGGCGCGGGAAGCCAATGTGCTTGTGGCCGCCGGAAGCGGCCAGCGCACGCTGGCGGTCAAGCGCGTGCTCTACGGCGGAAGCACCGTACTGACGTTCGACGACATCACCGAGCAATTGTCCGACCAGCGCCGCGCCGCCTGGTCCGACATCGCGCGGCGCATCGCGCATGAGATCAGGAACCCGCTGACCCCGATCCAGCTCGCCGCCGAGCGGCTCCAGCGCCGCTATGGCAAGGAAGTGACCTCGGACCGCGATACGTTCGACCGGTTGACCGAGACGATCATTCGCCAGGTCGGCGACCTGCGGCGGATGGTCGACGAATTCTCCAACTTCGCGCGCATGCCCAAGCCCGTGTTCCGCGACGAAAATGTCCACGATATAGCGCGCAACGCCCTGTTCCTGCACGAAGTCGCGCATCCCGACATCGGCTTCTCGATCGACCCGGAGATGGCCGACATTCGTCTCGTCTGCGATCGCCGCCAGCTCAGCCAGGCGTTTACCAACATCGTCAAGAACAGCGTCGAAGCAATCGAAGCGCGCCGCACGCGGGGCGAGGCCAGCCCCGACGGCGACCGGGTTGCGCTGTCGATTTCGCAGGCGTCGGACGAGTTGGTAGTCGAGATCAGTGATACAGGCGTGGGGTTACCGGAAGATCGCGAGCGGCTTACCGAGCCCTATATGACGACCCGCGTCAGGGGCACCGGGCTCGGGCTCGCAATTGTTCAAAAGATCATCGAGGAACACTCTGGAACGATTGTATTTCTAGACCGAGATGGCGGTGGAACAAGGGTCCGGATCGCGTTCGATTCGGCCCGCCTCGCCGCCCTCGCCGACAAAGCCGGGGAGGGGGCTGAGGAGGTCCGTATGCGCGAAGATAGGGAAGATCCAAATGGCGCTTGAAGTGCTCGTCGTCGACGATGAAGCCGACATCCGCGACCTCGTCGCCGGCGTGCTCGAAGACGAAGGCTATACCGTCCGCACCGCCGCCGACAGCACCGCCGCGCTCGACGCAATCGAGGAGCGGCGCCCGTCGCTGGTGCTGCTCGACGTCTGGCTGCAGGGCTCGAAGCTCGACGGGCTGCAGATCCTCGAGCAGGTCAAGCGGCGCGATCCGACGCTGCCGGTGATCATGATCTCGGGCCACGGCAACCTCGACACGGCGGTTGCCGCGGTGCGCGAGGGCGCGGTCGACTTCATCGAGAAACCGTTCGAAGCCGGGCGACTGCTCCACCTCGTCGGGCGGGCGACCGAAACCGAGCGATTGAAGCGCGAGAATGCCAGCCTGCGCGAGCGGGCCGGACCCGAGGACGTGCTTAACGGCTCGTCGGTCGCGATCAATACCGTCCGGGCAGTGCTGAAGCGCGTCGCCCCGACCGGCAGCCGGGTGATGATCACCGGACCAGCCGGGGTCGGCAAGGAGATCGCCGCCCGCACCATCCACAACTGGAGCCCGCGCGCCAACGCCCCGTTTATCGTGCTGTCGGCCGCGATGATGAGTCCCGATCGGGTCGAGGAGGAATTGTTCGGCACCGAGCGCGATGGCGTGGCGCGGCCGGGGCTGCTCGAACAGGCGCACGGCGGTACATTGTTCCTCGACGAGATCGCCGACATGCCGCTGACGACGCAGGGCAAGATCCTGCGCGTACTGACCGACCAGAGCTATCCGCGGGTCGGCGGCCAGCGGCCGGTCAAGGTCGACGTTCGCTTCCTGTCGGCGACTTCGCGCAATTTGGCCGACGAGATTGCCGCGGGACGGTTCCGCGAAGACCTGTTTTATCGGCTCAACGTCGTCCCCGTGCGGATGCCGCCGCTCAAGGAACGGCGCGAGGACATCCCCGAGTTGGTCGACCATTTCCTCGCCCGCTTCGCTGCCGACCGCCGGATTCCGCCGCCGACCCTGTCCGCCGAGGCGGCCGCCGCGCTGCAGGCGCACGACTGGCCGGGGAATGTTCGCCAGTTGCGCAATATCATCGAGCGCACCTTGATCATGGCACCGGGCAGCCGCGCGCAATGCATCGAGGTTGACCTGTTGCCGCCCGAAATCATCGACAGCCCGGGCACGGTTGGCGTATCGACCGCATCGATGGCGATCATGGGCTCGCCGCTCCGCGAGGCACGCGAGAATTTCGAGCGTGAATATCTCAAGATCCAGATCAGGCGATTTTCGGGCAACATCTCGCGCACCGCGTCGTTCATCGGCATGGAACGCTCGGCGCTGCACCGCAAACTGAAGGCGCTCGGTTTGGGCGACAAGAGGGAAGACGACGAATAATGACTGATAAGTCTTTCTCGCTGCAGGATCATTTCCTCAATGGCGTGCGCCGCGCGAAGTCACCGGTGACGATTTTCCTGATGAAGGGGGTCAAGCTGCAGGGCATCGTCACCTGGTTCGATCCCTTCTCGATCCTGCTTCGCCGCGACGGGGTGAGCCAGCTGGTCTACAAGCATTCGATCTCGACGATCATGCCGGCGAATGTGCCCGTCGACCTTCTCGCCGGGCTCGATCGCGGCACGCGCGAGACGCAGGCGCGCAAAGCGACCAGCTTGCAGGACATCTTCCTGATCGCCGCCGAGAAGCAGCATGAACCGATGACGATCTTCCTGGTCAACGGCGTCATGCTGCAGGGAGCGGTCGCCGGCCACGACCAGTTTTCGCTGCTGCTCGAGCGCAGCGGGCAGGTCCAGCTGGTTTACAAGCACGCCATGTCGACGTTGCAGCCGAACAGTCCGCTCTACTTGTCTGGCGAGGATCCGGCGGACGAGGAGGACGCTGCCCACGACGACGACTTCGAAGATGGCGTAGAGGAAGGGGACGGCAGCTGAGCGTCTTCGACCGTGCCGAGGGCGAGGGGGTTTCACGCGGCGAAAAGGCGCTGATCGTCCTGCCCGAACGCGCCGGCGAGCGGGTCATGCGATCGACCGAGGCGCGGCTCGATGAGGCGGCGGGACTTGCGGCGGCGATCGGGATCGATGTCGTCGGGCGCAAAGCGTATCGGCTGCGCGCGGTGCGGCCGGCCAGCCTGTTCGGCAAGGGGCAGGTCGAGGAGATCGGGCAACTTGCGCGCGAAGGCGATGCACATCTGATCGTGGTCGACGCCGTGCTCACCCCGGTCCAGCAGAAGTCGATCGAGGAGCTGACCAAGGCCAAGGTCATCGACCGGACCGGCCTGATCCTCGAGATTTTCGGCGAGCGCGCCGCGACCGCCGAGGGGCGCTTGCAGGTGGAACTCGCGCATCTCGATTACCAGGCCGGACGGCTGGTGCGCAGCTGGACCCACCTCGAGCGCCAGCGCGGTGGCTTCGGCTTTCTCGGTGGCCCGGGCGAAACCCAGATCGAGGCCGATCGCCGCCAGATCCGCGACCGTATGGCGAAGATTCGCCGCGAGCTCGAACAGGTCAAGCGGACCCGTGGACTTCATCGCGACCGGCGCCAGCGCGCGCCCTGGCCGGTGGTCGCGCTGGTCGGCTATACCAATGCCGGCAAGTCGACGCTGTTCAACCGCATGACGAGCGCGACGGTGTTTGCGGAAAATCTGCTGTTCGCGACGCTCGACCCGACGATGCGCGAGGTGCGCATACCGGGGTTCGAGAAGGCGATATTGTCGGACACGGTCGGCTTTGTATCCGACCTGCCGACCGAGCTGGTCGCGGCGTTTCGGGCAACGCTCGAGGAAGTGGCGTCGGCCGACCTCATCGTCCACGTTCGCGACATTGCTCATCCCGACAGTGATGCGCAGGCGGCCGATGTCGTGGCGGTGCTGGCGTCACTGGGGCTCGACGAGGAGGATTCGCCGCCGCGGCTCGAGGCATGGAACAAGCTCGACCTGCTCGACGCCGAGGAGCGTGAGCATTTGCTCAACGAGGCGACGCGACGCGACGATGTCGTGACCTTGTCGGCGCTGAGCGGCGAGGGGGTAGAGGCGTTACGCGCCGAGATCGGGCAGCGGTTGCAGGAAGGGTCGGTCATCCACCGGCTCAAGCTGTCGGCATCGGACGGGGTGCGGCTGGCGTGGCTTCATGCTCGCGGCGATGTGCTGGACCAGCGAAACGAAGGGGAGATGATGCATCTCGCGGTCAAGCTGTCGGCCGATAATTGGGCCCGTTTTCAGGCGCTCTGATCGGCCTTCGCGACCTGCCACAGGCGCTCCATGTCCTCCAGGTTGAGCGAACTGAACCCAGGCGCGGTTTCGATCGCGCGGAAGCGGCGTTCGAATTTACGGTTGGCCAACCGAAGGGCATCTTCCGGGTCGATTTTGAGGTGACGTGCGAGGTTGACGACGGCGAACAGCAGGTCGCCAAGCTCTTCGGCGCGGTCCGCTGGCGCGGCCTCGGCGAGCTCGGCGAGCTCCTCTTCGATCTTGGCGCGCGGACCGGTCTCGTCGGGCCAGTCGAAGCCGGTTCGCGCGGCGCGTTTCTGCAGCTTGGCGGCGCGTTCGAGCGCGGGGAGAGCGAGCGCGACACCGGCCAGCGCGCTCTGGTCCTCGTTTGTGTTGCGTTCGGCGGCCTTGAGCGCCTCCCAGCCAGGGCTCGCCGCGGCGTCGCCGAAGATGTGCGGGTGGCGGCGCTCGAGCTTGTCGCACACGCCGGCGAGGACGTCGTCGAGCGTGAAGTGGCCGGCCTCGCGCGCCATCTGCGAGTGGAACACGACCTGGAGCTGAAGGTCGCCCAACTCGTCGGCGAGACTTGCCATGTCGTCGCGCGCGATCGCGTCGGCGACTTCGTAGGCTTCCTCGATGGTGTAGGGCGCGATGGTGGCGAAGGTCTGGACGCGGTCCCAGTCGCAACCCGTGACCGGATCGCGGAGGTGCTCCATGATCTTCACAAGCCGATCGAGGTTTTGCGCGAACTTCTCAAACATCGCGCATCTGAGGGGTCGCAGAGCCCCCTCGCCATCCTGCCCCAGAAAGTATGATAATATTCATTATGTAAAGTCCAAGATAGGTAGTGGCGTGGATCAAGGTTCGAGGATCAGCCAGCGGCCCTCGACCCCCCACCGCGTCAGGCTCGACAGGAAGCTCATGCCAATCACGTTTAGGTCATCATTATCAGCGACATAGACGCGCTGGTTGCGACGTTCGATCGAGCCGACCTCGATCGTGTCGGCGCGCGCACTCGAGACTTTGACGATGCCGTTGCCGGTGCGAACGAGCTGATCGCGCGCTTCGTCGCGGTTGAGCCGAGCCTCAACCGCCAGCGCATTGCCGACGGTGGTGACCGTCGCGCCGCTGTCGACGAGGAACTTCGCGGGCACGCCGTTGATCGTCGCATCGACCCAGAAATGGCCGTCGATCGCCATCGGGATGCGAACGGTGCGACCCTCGACCACCGGCGTGCCGAGCGCTTCGGCCTTGAGCCGCTGTGCGACGAAGCCGAGATTATCGCGAAATGTGAACAGGATAAAGCCCGCACCGAAGATGGTGACCCACATCAGGGCCACCTTCACGAGCTTTGCCCAAGGCTCCCTGCGCGACATGAGCGATCCCAGAACGAGCATCATCGCCATCAGGAGGTAAAGGCCGCCGAGCATGAGGTCATTGGTCATTTGAAACTACACATTGCACCACTCTAGGCCATCAAAGGCCGGGCTGGCCCATGTCGGAAGCGTGGCAGTGAGGTCGGCGAAGTCCATCGAATTATCAAGGTGGGTAAGCAATAACTGGCCGACGCCTAATTCGTGCGCCCAGCCGAGCACCGCGTCGAGATGGGCATGCGTCGGGTGCGGACGACGGCGCAGGCAGTCGCAGATCCACAGGTCGACACCCTGATACAGCGCCCGCATGTCTTCGGTCATGTGATGGAAATCGATCGAATAAGCGGCCGAGTTTGGGCCCTCGTCGAAGCGGATGCCGAGTGAGGTGATGCCGCCGTGGGGCTGGTCGGCGAAGTTGAGCCGGGCGGCGCCGAAGTGCTCCTCCCCGCCCTCGACCGGATTGGCGACGAGCACTGCCGGATAAAGCGGATTGCCGTCGAAAACATAGCCGAAGCGACGAACGATCCGTTCGAGCGTGTCGGGACGCGCGGCGAGCGGAATGGCGTGGCCGCTGGCCTGCGCGACCGGGCGCAAATCGTCGATCCCGTGTAGATGGTCGGCATGATCGTGAGTGACGATCACTCGGTCGATGGCCACAACGTCGGCGGCGAGCAGTTGTTCGCGAAGGTCGGGCCCGCAATCGACGAGCAGCCGCTTGCCCGCGCTTTCAAACAATAAGGAGGAGCGGGTGCGGCGGTTGCGCGGATTCCTGGGATCGCAGCTGCCCCAGTCATTGCCGATGCGCGGCACCCCCGAAGAAGTGCCGCAGCCCAGCACCGTCAGCTTCACGCAGCGGCTTTCGCGAAGAGTTTGAAGAAGTTGGCGGTCGTGGTTGCGGCGAGTTGATCGAGCGGCTTATCGCGCAGCGTCCCAACGAAGGCGGCGGTGTCGGCGACGAATGCCGGCTCGCAGGTTTTGCCTCGATTGGGGACGGGGGCGAGGAACGGGGCGTCGGTCTCGACCAGCAGCCGATCGGCGGGGATGAATTTCGCGGTGTCCTGCAGGTCGCGCGCATTCTTGAAGGTGACGATGCCCGACAGGCTGATGAAAAAGCCGAGGTCGAGCGCCTTGCGCGCAAGGTCGGCGCTGCCGGTGAAGCAATGGAGGACGCCGGTGACGCCGCCCCTGGCGACTGCGGCGGTGAGGATTTGGCCGGTATCCTCCTCCGCATCGCGGGTGTGGACGACGAGCGGCAGGCCGGTCGCCCTCGCCGCCTCGATGTGCGCGCCGAACCGCTCGCGCTGGGCCGCACGGTCGGACTTGTCGTAATAATAGTCGAGGCCGCATTCGCCGATGGCGATGACTCGCGGGTGGTCGGCGGCGTCGATCAGTGCGGCAGCACCGAGATCGGGGTGCGCATCGGCTTCATGCGGGTGGACGCCGATGCTCGCCCAGACGTCGGGCTCGCGCTCCGCGACGGCGACGATGTCGGCCCACTCGCTCTGCCGGGTCGAGATGTTGAGGAAGCCGGCGACGCCGCGGGCGCGGGCGCGTTCGAGTACTTCGCCCTGCCGTTCGACGAGCCCGGCGTAGTTGAGGTGGCAGTGGCTGTCGATCAGGCTCACGCCGCGGCGACCTCTTCGAGTTCGAGGCGGGGGAAGATTGGGGTCGGCTGGGCAATCGGCTGGCCCCCTTCCCCGCTGTCGATCAGCGCGATGAGCTTCGCCGACGATCCCGGGATGATCGGCGCGACGGCCTGGGCAAGTTCGCGGATCGCGACGACGAGCGTGCCGAGGACGGCGGCCATACGATCGGGGTCGGTCTTCTTGAGCCCCCACGGCGCGGTCGTGTCGACGTACGCGTTGCAGGCGTACACCGCCGCCATCCATGCCTCGAGTCCAGCGGCAAAAGCGAAGCACTCGAACTCGGCGGGGAGTGTGCCACGGCACGCGGTGCGCACGGTTTCGAGGAGGCTATGATCTTCCTCGGCCTCTCCTGGCACCGGAAGAACGCCGCCCAAGTTCTTGAAAATCATCGACAGGCTGCGCTGGGCGAGGTTGCCGAAGCTGTTGGCGAGTTCGGCGTTGACGCGGCCCACGATCGCTTCGTGGCTGTAGCTGCCGTCCTGGCCGAAGGTCACTTCGCGCAGGAGGAAATAGCGCAGCGCGTCGACCCCGTAGCGCGCGGCAAGGTCGAGCGGATCGACCACGTTGCCGACGCTCTTCGACATTTTCTCGCCGCGGCTCAGCAGGAAGCCGTGACCGTAGATTTGCTTCGGCAGCGCGATCTTCGCCGACATCAGGAAGGCCGGCCAATAGACCGCGTGGAAGCGCACGACGTCCTTGCCGATGAGGTGGACGTTGGCCGGCCAGTAACGGTCGAACAGCTCGCCGCCGTCGGGATAGCCCAAACCGGTCAGATAGTTGGTCAGCGCGTCGAGCCAGACGTACATGACGTGGGCCCCGTCGCCGCCGGGAACCTTGATCCCCCAGTCGAAGCTGGTGCGCGAGATCGATAGGTCGTTGAGCCCGCCCTCGACGAAGCGCAGCACTTCGTTGCGGCGACTGTCGGGCTGGATGAACTCGGGGTGCGCGGCGTAATGGTCGAGCAGGCGCTGCTGGTAGGCGGAGAGCCTGAAGAACCAGCTTTCCTCGACGGTCCAGTCGACCGGCGTGCCTTGCGGGGAGAGTTTGCCCCCCTCGCCTTCGGTCAGTTCGCTTTCCTCGTAGAAGGCCTCGTCGCGGACCGAGTACCAGCCTTCGTAGCGGCCAAGGTAGAGGTCGCCGTTGGTCTCCATCGCCTGCCAGATCGCCTGGCTGGCGCGATGGTGGTCGGGCTCGGACGTGCGGATAAAGCGATCATAATTGACATTAAGCGCATCGCACATCGCTTTGAACTTGGCTGACATATTTTCAGCGTAAATGGCCGGATCAGTCCCTTCGGCGCGCGCTGCCTGGGCCATTTTGAGGCCATGCTCGTCGGTCCCGGTCTGGAAGCGGACGTCGCGGCCCCGGGCCTTTTGAAAGCGCGCGATGGCGTCGGCGGCAATCGCTTCATAGGCGTGGCCGATGTGCGGCGCGCCGTTGGGATAGCTGATCGCGGTGGTGATGTAATAGGGTTCGGACATCGGCCTGCCCTAGCCGGGCCATGCCCGCGCTTCAAGGAACCGAGGCGAGGATCGATCCCAATTGGAAGACGGTCGCGGCGGGGTCGAGCGACAGGCGCTGAGCGATGGCGGCGGTCTCGCGGGCGCGGGCGTAGGCGTCGAGCGCGCGCTCCTGGCGCGGGCCGTCGAGCCGGCGCGCCTCGCGGGCGATCAGCGAGGGGACGAGTTGCAGGAAGGCGGCGTAGCGCTCGGCGGCGGCCTTCGCCGACATACCCTGCGCGAGTTTCGAACGGCGCGCGTTGGACGGGTCGCCCTCGCGCAGGATGGCCAGTGCGCCAGTTTCGAGCGGGGCGAGGTCGAGCCCGGCGTAGGCGATAGCGCGGCCGACCGACCCGCCGGCGAGCGACACCAGCCGCGCGATCTCGTCCATGCTCGTCCCGGCTAGCTCGCGGATCAGTATTGACGTCATGGCGTCATCGTCAACTGCTTGAAAATCAAGCCTTCGACAGCGCGAGCGGATCGTCGGGAGCAGCCGTCCGGGGTTGTGCGCGACGAGCAGGAACAGGCACTTGGCGGGCGGCTCTTCGAGCATTTTGAGGAGCGCGTTGGCGCCCGACGGTTCGAGATCGTCGGCGGCGTCGATCACCACCGCGCGCCACGGCGAGAGGAACGGCGTTGCGCCCAACAGGTCGCCGAGGCTGCGCACCTGCTCGACGCTGATGTTACGCGCGAGCCCGCCGGTCATGCGCTCGAGCCGCTCGAGCTCGCGATAGTCGGGGTGACTGCCCGCGGCGAGGAGGTGCGCGATGCGATGGTCGGCGGGCGTGCCGAGGCCGGGCAGGTCGACGGGCGGACCGGCGGCATCGGCGAGCAGGCGCATCGCCGCGGCGCGCGCGAAATTCGCCTTGCCGACCCCGCGCGGCCCAGCGAGCAGCCAGGCGTGATGCAGCGTGCCCGAGCGCATCGCGTCGGTGAACTGGGCGACCGCGCGATCCTGCCCGACGATCATGGCAGGAGGTCCGCGAGTTCGGCGAGGAGACGCTCGGTGACCTGGCGCTGTTCGCCCGACGCATCGACCAGCCGGACGCGCTCGGGTTCCTCGGCGCCAAGTGCGCGGAAGGCGCGGTCGACGGCGAGGTGATAGTCGGCGTCGCGGCGGCCGATGCGGTCGGGCTCGTCGCCGTCGCGCTCGTTGGCCCGGGCGACTCCGGCGCGATCGGGCAAGAGCAGGACCAGCGTGCGGTCGGGCAGGAACCCGGCGCTGCCGAACCGGTGCAGGCCGCGCACCGCGTCGACCCCGAGATCGGTGCCGCCACCCTGGTAGGCGAGGCTGCTGTCGAGGAAGCGGTCGGAGATGACCCATTTGCCGGCGTCGAGTGCCGGACGGATGGTCTTTTCGACATGGTCGGCGCGGGCCGCGGCGAACAGCAGTGCTTCGGCGCGCGGCGACCAGCGGCCGTCCTCGCCGCTCAGCAGCAGGCCGCGGATCGCCTCGGCGCCCGGGCTGCCACCCGGTTCGCGCGTCGTGACGACCTCGATCCCGCGCTTGCCGAGTTCGGTCGCCAGTGCGCGCAGCTGGGTGGTCTTGCCGACCCCCTCCCCGCCCTCGAGGCTGATGAACCGTCCGTCAGGCACGAACCGGGGTCACGCCATGCCCAGCATCTGCTTGAGGCCGATCCACGCACGACCGAAGAATCCCGCCTCGGCGACCGCTTCGCCGGCGACCAGCGGCATGACCTGCGGGCCATGGTCGGTGGTGACGACGAGGTCGGCGACATGCGCGCCCTTGGCGATCGGGGCCTTCAGCGGCCCGTCGTAGCGGATCCGCGTCGACTTGATCTGGCTGCCGAGCCCGGCGGGCATGGTCAGCGCGATCCTGCCGGGCGCGACGAGGCTGACCTCTTTGGCCGAACCGAGCTGGACCTTGGCCGAGCCAACCCTGGCGCCGGCGGCGTAGAGCGGCTTGGTCGTCCAGGCGTTGAAGCCCCAGTTCATCAGGCGAACGCCTTCGGCGATGCGCTGGTTGAAGCTCGTCATCCCGGCCATGACGACGATCAGCCGACGGCCATTCTGCTCGGCCGACCCGACGAAGCCATAGCCCGCCTCGTCGGTGTGGCCGGTCTTGAGCCCGTCGGCACCGGGGACGCGCCCGAGCAGGGGGTTGCGATTGTCCTGCTTGATGTCGGCGCCCGAGCCCAGCGTCTTGCCCCAGGTGAACGAGGTCTGGGCGTAGAATTTCCGGTATAGCGCGGGGTGGCGCTCGATGCTGGCGCGGGCGAGCTTGGCGAGGTCGCGCGCGGTGACCATCGTGACACCATTGTCGGGCCAGCCGTTGGGGGTCCCGAAATAGCTGTTGGTCAGGCCGATCTTCTTCGCCAGCGCATTCTCCTGCGCGACGAACGCCTCGGATGTGCCGGCGACGCATTCGGCAAGCACGATCGCGGCGTCGTTGCCCGACAAGGTGACGACCCCGTGGAGCAGATTTTCGACGCTGACTTGCTCACCCGGTGACAGGAACATCGTCGAACCCGCTGCCGGGCCATGCCATTTCTGCCAGGTCGCGGGCTGGACGGTACACATCTTGGCAAGCGGCAACTGGCCCTGGTCGATCAGTTCGAAGGCGAGCTCGGTCTGCATCATCTTGGCCATCGACGCGGGCGGCATGCGCCGGTTGGCATCCTTGACCAGCAGCTCGGCGCCCGACGACAGGTCGATCAGGTAGGCGACCGGCGCGGGGGTATCATAGGGCGGAGCGGCGGCGGGCGCGGCGGTCGACAGGGTCAGCGCGGCGGCGGAGGAAAGCAGGACGGCACGGATCAAGGGGGCGACTCCCGGAGGACTAGAGGTTGCCTCCTCTCTATCCCGGCGGTGCGGGGCTGGCGAGCCTTAACCCGCGGCAATCGCGTCGGCGAGGAGCCCAACCGACAGCGCATAGAAGTTCGAGCAGTTGTAACTCAAAATGCTGCGGTAGTTGGCCGTCAGGAGATAGGCGGTGGCACCGGGGCCATCGGGTTCGAGCAACGAGGCCGGCTCGTCGTCGGGCAGCGAGCGGCCGCGCGGAACGACGCCGAGCGCGCGCCATTCGCGCATCGTCAGCCACTTGCTGTGACGGGCGAAGACCCGCGGGCAACGCGTTGCGACGACCGGGTTGCGCAGCGACAGGCGATCGAGGCCCGGCGGGGTCCGCACCGCGACACCCCAGTGGACGCCCGCTTTCCACCCGGCATCCTTCAGGAAATTGCCGATCGAGGCGAAGGCGTCGGCCTCGCTCGACCAGATGTCGGCGCGACCGTCGCCGTCGCCGTCGGTCGCGAGGCGGAGGACGGCGGAGGGCATGAATTGCGGATAGCCGGTCGCGCCCGCCCAGCTGCCTCTCAATCGTGCGCGTGGCGTGCCCCGATCGAGCAAACGCAGCGCGGCGACGAATTCGCTTTCGAACAGCTCGCGGCGGCGGCCTTCATAGGCGAGCGTGGCGAGCGCATCGAGCAGGTCGAACCCGCCGGTGACGATGCCATAGCTGGTTTCATGGCCGAAGATGGCGATCGGGATGGCCGCGTCGACCCCGGTGCGCGCCTGGATCCCGGCGAGTCGGGGGTAATTGGCCGCGTAGACCGAGCGGCCGCGCGAGATGAGCGACGCGCTGACGTGATCGCGGCGATAGGGGGCGAACGGCGGCGTGCTGTTGGGATTGCCGATGTTGCCCGGCTGCCCCCGGTCGAGCTGGATCACGCGCGCGTTCAGCGACAGCCACGGGATGGTCGAGCTTATCGAGGTCTCGCTGATCCCGTCGCGGCGCGCGCGATCGGTCAGTTGCAGCTTGTAGGAGGCGAACCCCATCTGGCCGGTCCGAAGGACGAGCGGCGGCGTGCCCGGATGGACGACGACCGGGACGGGCACCAGCATCGGCGGCCTGACCGGCGCCGGAGCGGCCGGCAACAATCGTGACAGGACTTGGGGCAGGACCTGGGGCGCCGCCTCGGGCAAGGGGGCGAGCGGATCGCGCTGGGCGAGCGACGGGGTCGTCACCAGCGCGACCGCCGCGAGCATCATCCGCCTCCGATAATCTTGTCCGGCTCGACGCAAACCAACCCCGCCCTTCTTGTGACCCTGCTACCGGCCCCAACGCGTCATGCCCATCGCAGTTCATCGCGCCGCTTGCACACACTGCCCCCTCCGCGCTAGCCGCGTCGCTCGCCAAGCGCGGATCGGTGGCCGAGCGGTGCAAGCCACCGGTCTTCGCGACGGCAGGGAAGAGTGTCCGAGTGGTTTAAGGAACTGGTCTTGAAAGCTTATGGGGGTTCGCGCCCCTCGAAGCGTGAAGGAACGAAAAAGGAGTGTGGTTACAATACGTTAACAGCAAGCGGTGATTTGCTATTGCACGGCGACCTGCGCGCCGTCTAGCGCAATCCTAGCCGCGCCGCTGAAGCGGTTTGGAAGCGTGTCCGAGTGGTTTAAGGAACTGGTCTTGAAAACCAGCGACGGGGAAACCCGTCCGTGGGTTCGAATCCCACCGCTTCCGCCAAAGTTTCGCAGGCGCTCCTAAGCCGGATGGTCTACGTGACGGTGTTACGTCTATGGAAGTATGAGCATCGTTAAGACGTTCGCGTTGGAAGCGAATTAAACTTCGAGATGACTCCGCTGCATTTGTCTGTCAGCAGACTCCGAAAATCTCGGGGGCAGATAGGTGACGTTTCCATTCGCGACTAGGAACCCTACGCAGGCTGAGGTGCAAGCCATACGCCTAATGCTGAGCACATATCGCGATGGGAGCGGAACGGAGCGAGATCCTGACGGCTTTACACGAGCGAACTGGCGCCAAATGGAGCGCGTTGTCGCGGAACTTTTTACCGGGGAACCGCCACCCGAGAGCAAGTCAATCTTCGATGTAATTGCTCCATCGCTAGAAACTGCTCGGCTAAGTTACGGGCTCTCCATCAAGTCGAAACAGCTTTCCAAGCGCAACTTTGACGGACTTTCGGGTGGCGCCCGAACGTACATGGAAATTGCAAACTCACCTGCCAAAATGTTCGACGCGCTTGAGCGAAAACACTCCTTAACTATCGAGGACTTCCGAGCAGGCGCTGATCCGAATGTAGTCGGAAGCTGTGTCCTGGCGACGGTCAATGAATGGCATGAGGAAGGTAAGGTGCTGTTCGAACGCGCCAACAAGGGACACGTTCTCGATCTGCTCCACTCGATCTATCTCTGCCTTTCATATCGTGAATGGCAAGACGGTCGCCCCCGATTGTTTCAGTTCCACGCCTTTCCCCTGGTGTTTCCTACTGACATAGAATGGGAATATCGGGGTAAGGCGCTTAAGGGATATGATCCAGAGGCTCCCAACGAAGTCTTGTTCGACTGGTACGCGCAGTCTGGTGGACAATTGAAGTATTACCCTAGCGCCGACTC
>NZ_JANYGG010000084.1 GCF_025362505.1 Sphingomonas sp.
TCGCGCTCGGGGCTGAACCAGAAGCCGTTGTAAAGAAGCTCCGCATAGCGCGGCATAAGCTCGTCCTTGAGGTGCGCCGCGCCGCGGTCGAGGGTCAGCTGCTCGATCGCGCGGTGCGCGGCGTGGAGGATCGTCCCGCCCGGCGTCTCGTACATGCCGCGGCTCTTCATCCCGACGAAGCGGTTCTCGACGAGGTCGAGCCGGCCGATGCCGTGGCGCTTGCCGAGCTCGTTGAGCCTGGCCAGCAGGTTCGCCGGCGACAGTGCTTCGCCATTCACGGCCACCGCGTCGCCGCGCTTGAATTCGACGGTGATCTCTTCGGGCGTATCGGGCGCTGAGACGAGGTCGTCGGTCCGCGAATAGACGTAATCGGGCACCTCGACCCACGGATCCTCGAGCACCTTGCCCTCGGACGAGGTGTGCAGCAGGTTGGCATCGGTCGAGAACGGACTCTCGCCACGCTTGTCCTTCGGCACCGGGATCTGGTGCTTCTCGGCGAACTCGATCAGCGCGGTGCGGCTGGTCAGGTCCCATTCGCGCCACGGGGCGATGACCCTGATATCGGGCGCGAGCGCATAATAGCCGAGCTCGAAGCGGACCTGGTCATTGCCCTTGCCGGTCGCGCCGTGGCTCACCGCGTCGGCGTCGACCTCTCGCGCGATCTCGATCTGGCGCTTGGCGATCAGCGGCCGCGCGATCGAGGTACCGAGCAGGTACAGCCCTTCGTACAGCGCATTGGCGCGCATCATCGGGAAGACATAGTCGCCGACGAACTCCTCCTTGAGGTCGTCGACGAAGATATGCTCGGGCTTGACGCCCATGAGCTCGGCCTTGGCGCGCGCCGGCTCGAGCT
Source organism: Sphingomonas sp. (assembly GCF_025362505.1). Taxonomy (GTDB): domain Bacteria; phylum Pseudomonadota; class Alphaproteobacteria; order Sphingomonadales; family Sphingomonadaceae; genus Sphingomicrobium. The sequence goes on from NZ_JANYGG010000084.1 coordinate 854, forward strand.
CCTCGCCCTGGCCGAGGTCGGCGGTGAAGGTCACCACTTCGCACTTGTAGGTGGTCTGCAACCACTTCAGGATGACGCTGGTGTCGAGCCCGCCTGAAAAGGCGAGCACCACGCGGCGCAAGCGGTCGGCCATGGGCGATCTTGTCCTTCGTCTGAGTCCGTGCGCGCCCTGCCACTGCCCGACGAGCCATTCAAGCGCGATGCAGGCAGCACGTTCATGGCGGGCAGGATGAACGGCGATCGCCACGACATCAAAAGCCGCGAACCCGGGAGGAGCGTTATGGCTTGCGCCGGGCGCTGCTTTTTGCTCCGATGTGAGAGGATTACGCATTTTGGAGAAGCTCATGCGCCTCACCACCCGCTTTGCCCTGCTGGGCACGATGCTGTCGCTTCCCCTCGCCGCCGCGCGCGCAGACGAAGGCATGTGGACCTTCGATGCCTTCCCCGCCGCCAAGATGCGAGCCGACTATGGCTTCGCCCCCGACCAGGCCTGGCTCGACCGGGTGCGCGCCTCGGCGGTCCGCCTGACCGGCGGCTGCTCGGCGAGCTTCGTGAGCGCCAGCGGTCTCATCCTCACCAACCACCATTGCGTCGCCAGTTGCCTCCAGGACCTGTCCGACAACGCCCATGACTATCTCGCGCGCGGCTACACCGCACGCACCCGTGAGGAGGAACGCCTCTGCCCCGGCCAGCAGGCCGAGGTCGTCACTTCGATCCGCGACGTCACCGCACAGGTGAAGGCCGCGGTCGGCGCCGCCGCCGGGCTTGCCGCGGTCAAGGCGCGCACCGCCGCCAATGCACAGATTGAGGGGGCGGGCTGCCCCGACCGCGCCACTACCCGCTGCCAGGTCGTCACGCTCTACGGCGGCGGCCAGTTCAAGCTTTACACCTACCGCAAATATTCCGACGTCCGCATCGTCTGGGCGCCCGAGTCTCGCGCCGAGCAGTTCGGCGGCGATCCCGACAATTTCAACTTCCCGCGCTATGCGCTCGATGGCAGCTTCCTGCGGGCCTATGAGAATGGCAAGCCGGTTGCGACTTCGCGGCACCTGACCTGGGCCGCGCGCGCGCCGGTCGACGGCGAGGCGACGTTCGTCGTTGGCAATCCCGGCACCACCGAGCGGCTGCTGACGGGATCGCAACTCGCCTTCGCGCGCCAAGTCACCGCGCCGCTCGACTCGCTCCTTTTTTCCGAGCTACGCGGCCGCCTCTTCTCGGCGATGGCGCAAAGCCCGCAGCGCGCCCGTGAAGGCAAGGAAGACCTCGACGGGGTCGAGAACAGCCTCAAGGTCTACATCGGCCGCGTGAAGGCGCTGGGCGATCCCACTCTCAGCGCCAAGCTCGCCGCCGCCGAGGCCGCCCTTCGTGGCCGTTCACGCGGTAATGCGGCGATCGGCGATCCCTGGGCCGACGCCGACCGCGCCGTCGCCGCCTATCGCAACCTCTATCTCACCCAGCGCTTCCTCCGCCCGCGCAGCGACCTCTACGGCTATGCTGCGCGCCTCGTCCGCGCCGCTGAGGAACGCACCAGGCCCAACGGCGAGCGCCTCCCTGGCTACAGCGACAGTGCGCTCCCGCTGCTCGAAAAACAGCTTCTCGACGCGACCCCCGTCACCCCATGGGTCGACCAGCTCAAGCTCGAATTCTGGCTGTCCAAGGCGCGCGAATATCTCGGCCCCGACGATGCCGATATCAAACTGCTGCTCGGCCGAGAATCGCCAGAGGGCCTCGCCGCGCGGCTGGTCGCGGGAACGCGTCTCGGCGACCCCGTCTTTCGGCGTACATTGTGGCAAGGCGGCAAGGCGGCGATCGACGCCTCGACCGACCCGCTGATCGTCCTCGCACGCAAGCTCGACGTGCGCGATCGCCAAATCATCGCGCTGGTCGACGAGCAGTACACCGGTCCGATTACTTCCGCGCGCAGCAAGATCGCCGATGCCCGCTTCGCTGCCTATGGCGACACCCTCTATCCCGACGCGACCTTCACGCTGCGTATCAGCTACGGCAAGGTCGCGGGGTGGATGGAGCGGGGCAAGATGGTCCCCACGCGCACCCTGATGGGCGGGATCTACGACCGCGCAACCGGCTCGGCCCCGTTCGACCTGCCGACCGCCTTCGACACCAACCGCGCGAAGCTCAACCCCGATGTCACCTATGACTTCGTCACCACCAACGACATCATCGGCGGCAATTCAGGCTCACCGGTGATCGACCGCGCGGGCAACGTCATCGGCGCGGCGTTCGACGGCAATATCCACAGCCTGGCGGGCAATTATGCCTATAATGGCGAGGACAACCGCACCGTAGCGGTCTCGACGGCCGCGCTCGAGGAGGGCTTGCGCATACTCTATCCGGCGCCCGCGCTGCTGGCGGAATTGCACGGGAAGTAAGGGATCAGGCGGAGCCTCGGTAGCGAGCCTCCGCCTCGACCATATAATCGCGGGTGATCGGCAGCGCGTAGCGGTCGCGAATATATTGTACCTGGAAATTGCACGCCGAACCGTTCTCGAACATCACGATCCCCCCCGCGAGATAAAATTCCCACATGCGGAAGAAACGCTCGTCGTACATTGCGACAATCTCCACCTGGCGCGCCTCGCACCGTTCGAGCCAGGTGCGCAGCGTGTAGGCGTAATGGATGCGTAGCGTCTCGACGTCGCTCGCGATCAGCCGCACCTTCTCGCTCGCCGCCGACATCTGCGACAGCGACGGCAGGTGGTAGCCGGGGAAGATCCACTTGTCGGTGAACGGATCAGGCGATCCGGACGACCCCAGCTTTCCGATAGTGTGGAGCAGCATCACCCCGTCCTGCTTGAGCAGCGTCTTGCAGGTCGCAAAAAACTCGTCGTAATGCGCGGCGCCGACATGCTCGAACATGCCGACCGAAACGATCCGGTCGAAGGTGCCGGTGAGGCTGCGATAGTCGGTGAGTTCGAACTTGACCTGGTCGGTGACCCCGGCCTCATCCGCGCGCCGTCGCGCGACCTTGAGCTGCTCCTCCGACAGCGTCACCCCGAGCACCTCGACCCCCGCGACCTTGTTGAGATAGAGCGCCATCCCGCCCCAGCCGCAGCCGATGTCGAGCACCCGCTGACCCGGTTTTAGGTGAAGCTTGGCGGCAATATGCGCCTTCTTGTCGGCCTGCGCCTGCTCGAGGCTGTTCTTCGGGTCGGTGTAATACGCGCAACTGTACTGGCGATCGTCGTCGAGGAACAGGTCGTACAGCTCGTCGGACAAGTCGTAATGATGCGCAACATTCTGCTTGGCCTTGGCCGCCGGGTTGCGGCGGAACAGCGCGACGACCTCGCTCATCTTGCCGGTCGACATGATCTTGCGACCCTTGCCCCCGAACTCCCATCGGTTGGCGCCGACGATAAGCTCGAGCAGGTCGAGGATTGTCCCCTCCTCGACCAGCAGCCGCCCGTCCATATAGGCCTCGCCGAACCCCAGCCGAGGATTGCGGACGATGTCGAACGCGACCTTGCGATCGGTGAAGCGGACGATGATCGGCTTGGCGTTAGCGTCGGGGCCGAATGTCTCGCGCTTGCCGTCGGCGGTGACGAGGGTCAGGCGGCCCTTGTTGACGAGAGTCCCGAGCAGCTTTCCGATCAACGACATTTAATACCCTCATGCAGTGCGCGCCCGATGTGCCGGGGCGGCGCGTGCCGCGCAAGCCTCACTCGGCCTCCAGCGCCGCCTGTTTTTCCTCGGCCAGCCGGTCGAGTTCGGCGCGGCTCTTCTTCTGGGAAGCCGTCTTCAACTGCCCGCACGCCGCGTCGATATCGCGGCCCCGCGGCGTGCGGACCGGCGCCGAGATGCCACCGGCGAAAATAATATTCGAAAAGCTGCGGATCCGTTCGGGCGTCGAGCATTCGTAGGTCGCGCCCGGCCACGGGTTGAACGGGATCAGATTGACCTTCGCCGGCAGATCGTAATGCTTGATCAGCCGGACCAGCTCGCGCGCATCGGCGTCGCTGTCGTTCTTGTCCCTGAGCATCACATATTCGAACGTGATCCGCCGGGCATTGTTGGCGCCGGGATAGTCGGCGCAGGCCTGAAGCAGCTCCTCGATGCCATACTTGCGGTTGATCGGCACGATCTCGTCGCGCACTTCCTTGGTCACGGCGTGGAGCGAGACGGCGAGGTTGACTCCGATCTCGGCGCCGGCGCGGGCCATCATCGGGACGACTCCCGAGGTCGACAGCGTGATGCGGCGCTTCGACAGCCCGAGCCCGTCGCCGTCCATCACGATCTTGAGTGCATCGCGGACATTCTCGAAATTGTAGAGCGGCTCGCCCATCCCCATCATCACGATGTTGGTCAGCATCCGGCCTTCTGGAGCCGACGGCCACTCGCCGAGCGCGTCGCGCGCCAGCATGACCTGCCCGACGATCTCGGCCGGTTCGAGATTGCGGACGAGGCGCATCGTCCCGGTGTGGCAGAAGCGGCAGTTGAGCGTGCAGCCAACCTGACTCGACACGCACAGCGTGCCGCGGTCCGCGTCGGGGATGAACACCATTTCGTAATCATGGGCGTCGTGTGTGCGCAGCAGCCACTTGCGCGTGCCGTCGGTCGACACCTGCGCCTCGATCACCTCGGGGCGGGTGATGATGAACCGCTCGGCGATCCATGGCTGTTGCACCTTTGCGATGTCGGTCATCAGGCTGATATCCGAGACGCCACGGTTGTAGATCCAGTGCCACAATTGCTTGGCGCGGAGCTTGGCCTGACGCGGTTCGAGGCCAGCTTCCTCCAATGCGTCGCGGATCGCGTCGCGGGCGAGTCCGACGAGCTCGACCCGACCATCGGCGCGCGGCGTGACCGGGCGCGCCACGGGGACGGGGTCGATCGGGCCGGGAATCGGCATCAGGGAGGTGTCGGCGCTCATGACGAAGCGCCCATCTAGCGATGATCGCTTTGTTTTTCTAGGCTCGTGCGGCGCAGGCGGCGGCGGCGTCGATCGCGCCGGGCGCGCCATCGAGCGCATAGCTGTCAACGAACCGTCCACCGGTTGGCGATCGAGCCTCGATGCGGAGTGAGCTGGCCGAGCGCATCGCGGCGATAATCGCGGCTTCCTGCGCCGGGCCTCGGCTCCACGCAAAGCGGTCGCGGGCGGCGAGTAGGAACGGCTGGTTAGCGACCGACAGCATGACCGTCGCGCCGGGCCGGAGTGGACGGCTGAGCTTCGCCGCAAGCTGGCCGTGGCGGTTGCCCGATCGGTCGAAACTAATCGCGAGATAGGCCTGCTCGGCACGATCGGCGGCAACACGCGCCGCCCGACTCGTTGCGTCGCACGTGGTCCCGCGCGCAAAGGTCGCCCAGGCGCCATCGCCGTAGCGGATCGTGGGCGCCGCACTCGTCAGCAGCAGGCCGGTCAACGCAAACGCCATTCTCGGAGGCATGGGCAGCCTCAACGAAGCAGCCAGATCATTACCGCCGTCCCCGCGGCGATGCCGATCCCGTAGGGAATGCCACCGCGGGGCTGGAGTGCAACAAACCGCCCGCGCGCGACGGCCGGCATTACTGGTCGGATCGACAGGAGCAGGATAGCCAGCAATCCACCGCAAATCGCCACTGCGACGAGCATCTTCCATCCGCTCGCGAGGTCGAACCACAGGCCGCAGCTGGCCAGCAGCTTGACGTCGCCGCCGCCAAGAAAGCGCGCCGAGAACAGAAAGGTCCCGACCAGGAGCAGCACCGCAAACAGGACTAGGTTTTGCCACAGCGAAATGCTCGGCCCAGCGATGACGATCGCAACGAAGGCGAGCGCGATGAGCGTGAGTGGAATGAGGTTGGAGATACGCAGCCGCCAGCCGTCTTCGAGCGCGGCCGCCATCAGGGTCAACTGCAGGGCGAAAACCAGCCAGAAGGGGGCCAGCGTGACCAGGTTCATCGGCTGGCCTCGACCGCGGCGAGGTTGGCGGCGGTGCGCGCATTCCACGCCGGGCGTGCCGCGATCGACTGCGAGAAAGCGGCGATCGCGCGACCGCGCTCGCCCTGCGCCGCGGCGGCGACCCCGGCGTCATTGAGCCGCGCCGCCCACGCTTCGTCGCTCTCGCCGGCTCCGCGTGGCGGCAGGTTCGTCGCGAGCGCGTCGCGCGCGAGTTGCAGGTTGTTGGCGAGTCGCCGCAACGAGGGGTCGAGGGACGCGCCCCGCCCCAGCTCGGTCTCCGCCTCGCGCCACCGGCCGCGCAGGATCAGCGACCAGCCGCGGTTGTTGGCGACCTCGGCGCGGTCGGGGGCGAGGGTCAGGGCACGGGCGTAGGCGGCGTCGGCGTCGGCCCAGTCGCCGCGCGCATCGGCCGCGGCACCGAGCGCGCTGAAGGCTCGCCAGCTCGCGGCGGGCAGGGCAGTCGCCGTGCGGAGAAGTGCCGTTGCTTCTCGAACATCGCGCATATGAAGCGCGGCAATGCCGGCCTGCTCGGCCATTGCGGCGTCGTCGGGGTGGCTTGGCAGGAGGGCGCGGTAGAGGTTGAGGGCCTGCGCGTCGTCGTGGCGGGCGAAGGCGAGGTCGGCGAGCAGGCGGTCGACCGGCTCTCCCGTAGCGCCGGCGGCGACGGCGTTGGCGATCATCGTCCGCGCCTGGTCGAGGCGGCCAGCGGTCAGCGCGTGGCGCGCTTCGCCAAGCGGGATGTCCGGGCTTGCCGCGGCCAGTGCGGCGGCGAGGAGCAGCATCAGACCCGTAGCGCCGGCTGGCTCATGGCATCGCGACCGAGCACGACGGTCAGCCGTCGCCCTTCGATGATCAACGGAACGACCGCGAAACTGCGCGCGAGCTTCACGGCCCGCGCTCGCTCGGATGCGGGCGCGATGATCACCGTCCGCGCCCGGACTTTCGGTGCATCGCCGACGAACGCCTGGGCGAAGCCGCGGCTCGATAGATAGCGCCGCGCGCGCCCGGCCAGACCCTGGCTCCGCGCTGCGTTCAGCACGAGCAACGGAGCGGGCACCGCCTTGGCTCGGGCCAGGCTCCGTGCCGGCGTCGTCGTCGCAGCGGCGCGCGTCGGCGACGCGCCGAAAGTCCGGGCGTAGACGGTCGATTGACGAACCGGCGTTGGCACGGTGACCAGCGCTACTTCACCGAGCGACAATCGTTCGAGGTGCGGGGTGCCGCGCGCGTCCTTGGCCGAAGCGGCAATCGCCAGCGGCAGCGGCCGGGCGACCGGGAGCTGGACGGTCGTCTCGCCGCTGAGCCGCGCAACGGGCAGTGGCAGGGGCGGCGGCAGGTTTATGCTCGACGATGCCACGAGCGCCGAGGGGCTGGCGCTCACGGTCGCGGCGGAGCCGGCGGCGACCAGCGCGATCCGCGCCGCAGCCTCGCGGCGAACCGCGGCGGCTTCCTCGGCGCGACCTTGCTGGAGCAGCGAGGCAGCGAGCATGCGGAGCAGGCGGGTGTCCGCCGGGGCGAGCGCCAGCGCCTCCTCATAATAACGGCGCGACATATCGTAGCGCCCCATCGCGTCGTAGCAGGCGGCGACGCCGGTCAGCGCGTCGATGCTCGCCGGTTCGTCGCGGAGCGCCTTGCGATAGGATTCGAGCGCCAGGGCGACATTGCCGAGCGCGAACTGACCAAGCGCCTCGGCGACGCGAAACGACACCGGGTGACGGCCTTCGGCGAGCGCGCTGGGCAAGGGTTTGATCGCGAGTTTACCCGACGTGCCGCACGACGCGGCGAACAGCGCGAGTGCCGCAACGGCGACAACCTTCCTGCATCTCATGATCAGCCTCCCCCACGTCCGGCCAACGCCGGCAGCAACACTCTGACTACCCGGATCACCGCCGGCAACATCAGCACGCCGATCATCACCGGCAGCATGCATACGACGAGCGGGATCGACAGGAGGACCGGAAGTTTATGCGCCTTTTCCTCGGCCCGCATCCGCCGCTTCTCGCGCATTTCGGCGGCGTAGACGCGCAGCGTCTGGCCGATCGACGAACCGAGCTTGGTCGATTGGATAAGAAGCGTCGCGAAAGCGCGGATTTCGTCAACGCCGGCCCGGTCGGCCATGCGGCGCAGCGCGTCCTCGCGGCTGCGGCCGGCGCGCAGCTCGAGGACGACGGCGCCGAGCTGCTCGGCGAGCAGCGGGTGCGAGCGCGTCATCTCCATGCCCACCCGGCTGAACGCCGCCTCAAGCCCTAGCCCGGCCTCGACGCACACCAGCATCAGGTCGAGCGCATCAGGAAACCCATTGATCAATTCGGTCTGTCGCCGCGCCGCGCGAGCGCGAATGTAGAGCGTGGGAATGTACAGCCCGATCGCGGCGGCAACGACTGAATAGAGGTAAAGCTTGGCGACGCTGGGGCGTTGTCCGGTCAGCGCCAGCCAACCGAAGAAGAGCACGGGAAGGCCAATGACCAGTCCGAGGCGAACCAGCGAATAGACGCGCGGCGCGAGCGGCGAAGCGAAGCCGGCGGCGACCATCTTCGTCCTGAGGGTCTCATCCTTGCTGTCGACCAGCGGAATGCCGCTCTTCTCGATCGCGCCGATTAGGTTGACCCACAGGCCTTGCGTCGTGTCGGAACGCAGCGATCCCGCTGCGATATTGGCATCCGCGGCTTGCGCCACCGTGGGGCCGCTCGTTTCGCCCGCCAGCCGTCGCCGGGTTTCGCCGCGCTGCCCCGCGAGGGTCACGATGGCATAACTGGCAAGTGCCACCGCCAGGAACAGGAAGACCAGCAGCGCCCACCGCAGCGATGGATAATTGACGAGGAGTTCGGTCATATCTTCAGACCTTCAGATCGACCATGCGGCGAATGATCAGCACGCCCGTGATGTAGAGCAGGATGAGCCCGCCGAAGCCGGGGATGAACATTCTGTCGTCGGCGACGTCGAGGAAAAAGCCCGGGTTGAGAATGAACAGCATGATGAACGAGCCAACCGGCAGGACGGTGAGCATGATCGCCGACATGCGCCCTTCGCTCGACAGCGCGCGCACCTTCATCATCATCGACGCTCGCTCGCGGATAACGGTCGACAGATTTTCGAGGATCTCGGCAAGGTTTCCGCCGGTCTCGCTCTGCACCGACAGGCTGACGACAAACATCCGCATGTCATCGAGGTCCCAGCGGTCGGCCATCGCCTCGAGGGCGTCGCGCAGGTCGGCGCCATAGGTCACTTCGTCGACCACCAGGCCGAACTGGCTGCCGATCGGGTCGGACATTTCGACCGTCAGCAGGTCGAGCGCAGCGGCGATCGGATGGCCCGCACGAAGGCCGCGGACGAATACGTCGAGCGCGGTCGGAAATTGTTCGATGATCTTCTTGCGCATCTTGGCCGCGCGCATGCTGAAGAACATCAGCGGCAGGGCCAGCCCCAACGCGATCGCGACGACGAGCAGCAGGAAGATGCGCCCTGCGCCTAGCGATCCGACCGCAGCGGCGAGCATGACAAGGATCACGAACAAGGCTACTGGCGCGGCGCCAAGCAGGGTCAGCAATCGACCGGTCGGAATCGTGATGCCGGCCTGAACAAGCATTCTGTCGACCTTGCGCGCCGGCCCGGTGAAGAAGTCCGGAAGACTTTCCGATAGCGCCGACGAATGGCGGCGAAGGAGGCTCATCGTGTCGGCACGCGATACGCCGCGGTCGATCATCTGCAAGCGCAGGTTGATCGCCTTGCCCTTGCTGCGCCGCGCGGCGAGCAGCCCGACGAGCATTTCGACGCCGAGCAGCACGGCAGCGAAGACGCACACCAGGAACAGGATGCGGATCCAGCTGTCGGCCATCAGTCGAAACTCGCATCGGGCCGGAACAGCTCGGGCGACAGCGACTTGCCATGCGCCATGACCTGATCGAGGAAGCGCGGGCGAATTCCGGTCGCTTCGAATCGGCCGAGTACCTGGCCGTCGCCGCCGATCCCGGTCTGCCGGAAGCGGAAGATCTCCTGCATCGTGATGACGTCGCTTTCCATGCCGGTCAGCTCGCTCAGGCTGAGCAATCTGCGGCGGCCGTCGGCGAGGCGAGCGACCTGGACGACGATGTGGATCGCCGAGCTGATCTGGGCACGGATCGAGCGCATCGGGATGTCGATCCCGCTCATGCCGACCATCTGCTCGATGCGCGACAGGCTGTCGCGCGCGGTGTTGGCGTGGACCGTGGTCATCGACCCGTCGTGACCGGTGTTCATTGCCTGGAGCATGTCGAACGCTTCGCCGGAGCGAACTTCGCCGACGATGATCCGGTCGGGCCGCATGCGCAGCGCGTTCTTGACCAGGTCGCGCTGGGCGATCTCGCCCTTGCCCTCGATGTTCGCCGGGCGGGTTTCCAGCCGGGCAACATGCGCCTGTTGGAGCTGGAGTTCAGCTGAATCCTCGATCGTCACGATTCGCTCGCGGTCGTCGATGAAGGCCGACATGGCGTTGAGCATGGTCGTCTTGCCCGACCCGGTGCCGCCCGAGATGAGCACGTTGAGCCGCGCGCCGACGATCGCCTTCAGCACTTCGGCAACCTGTGCCGGGACCGAGCCGATCTCGACCAGCCGGTCGAGGCTGATCGGTATCTTGGCGAACTTGCGGATCGACAGCAGAGAGCCGTCGAGTGCGAGCGGCGGGACGACGGCGTTGACGCGGCTGCCGTCGGCGAGCCGGGCATCGACCAGCGGCGAACTTTCGTCGACCCGCCGACCGACCGCCGAGACGATCTTCTGGATGATCCGCAAAAGGTGGCGCTCGTCCTTGAATCGCACCGGCGAGGGCTCGAGCTGGCCGTAGCGTTCGACGAACACTTGATTGTGGCCGTTGACCAGGATGTCGGTGATCGTGGCGTCCTTGAGCAGCGGCTCGAGCGGCCCGAGCCCGAGCAGTTCGTCGAGCACCTGGTCGGTCAGCAGGAGGCGCTCGGCGGCGTTGAGGGCGTGGCGCTGCTTGGCCAGCTCCTCCTCGATGATGTCGCCGACCTCGTCCTGGATCTGCGCGCGCGACATGGTGTCGAGCGCGGACAGGTTGATCAGGTCGAGCAGCCGCTGGTGGAGCTCCACCTTGAGGTCGGTATGGATGTCGCGCTTGGCGAAGGCGCCGGCATCGCCGACGGTCATCAGCCGGCGATGTTCGAGATCGCGCTCCGGATCGGCCTCGGCCGGAGTAGCCCCGACGCCGCGATCGGTCGGTTTACGGATCTGCCACATCATGTTTGCTCCACGCCTAACGCGGCGACAAGGCCGGCGGTCAATGTATCGAGGTCGCGCGCGAGCGGTCCGCGGCGGCGTATCTCGGCGACCGGAATTCCGCGTTCGATCGCCGCCGACATCGTCTCATGATCGTTGGCGACGGTGTAGGAGATCGGCCGTCCGAGCACGCGCTCGGCATCCTCGGCCTTGAGCGAGCGAAACAGCCCTTTCTCGGCGCGATTGATGACGATGCGGACGTCGAGGTTGCCGAGGTCCTGACTGGCGATCAGGTCGAGCTGGCGCTTGGCGCGGTGCAGGCTGGCAATGCGCAATTCGGTGACGAGCAGGACGATGTCCGACCGTGCAAGCAGCGACAGCGACCAGTTGCTCCAATTGTGGGGGAGGTCGACGAACACCGTGCCGAACTCGCGCATCGCGGTTTCGACGAGGCCGAGCATCTGGTCGCTCGCCAGGCTTTCGAGCGGAGTGATCTGCCGCGGCGCCGCCACGATCGAAAGGCCGCTGGGATGCGCCGCAGTGGTCGCGCGGAGCAATTCGCCGTCGACCCGCGATCCGGCCTCGATCAGGTCGGCGAGGTTGAGCGCCGGCTGCAGCCCGAGCTGGAACGCCGCGTCGCCGAACTGGACATCGAGGTCGATCAGGCAGGCCTCGCGCCCGGCGGCCTTTTCGCGCGCGGCGAAGCGGGTCGCGACCTGCGCGATGAGCGAGGTGGCGCCGACCCCGCCCTCGCCCTTGATGACGGTGACGAGCTTGCGTCGGCCGTTGCTGCCCGAATGGCGGCGCTCGGTGGCGAGCTCGCGCAACGGCTGGAGCGAGGTCTCGAGCTCTGCGAGGTCGAGCGGCAAGGGAATGACATCGTGCGCGCCGCCGCGGATCAGCGCGCGGACGAGCGCCAGCGGTGGTTCGAACGAGGCCGCCAGCAGCGGGGTCTCGGTCGCAGCGGCAAGCCGTTCGAAGCGCTTGATCGAGGCCGGCGTATCCGCGTCGACCTGGATTACCGCGCACGCTGCGCCGGTGAGCTCGGCGGGGTCGATCCAGTCGGTCACCGCGACCATGTTGAGTTC
>NZ_JANYGG010000055.1 GCF_025362505.1 Sphingomonas sp.
GAAGCTTCGTGCCGACGTCGCCAAGGCCGCGCTGGGCGGGACCGAGAAATCGCGCGAACGCCACGTGTCGCGCGGCAAATTGCTCCCCCGCGACCGCGTCGAACGCCTGCTTGACCCCGGCTCACCCTTCCTCGAGATTGGCCAGCTCGCGGCGGGCGACCTCTATGACGGCGAAGTCCCCGGCGCAGGCCTCATCGCCGGCATCGGTCGCGTGTCGGGCCGGCAGGTGATGATCGTCTGTAACGACGCGACGGTTAAGGGCGGCACTTACTACCCGCTGACCGTCAAGAAGCACCTTCGCGCCCAGGAAATCGCCGAGGCCAACCGCCTCCCCTGCATCTACCTTGTCGATTCGGGCGGCGCCAACCTCCCGCACCAGGCCGAGGTCTTCCCCGACCGCGACCACTTCGGCCGCATCTTCTACAACCAGGCACAGATGAGCGCGCAAGGCATCGCCCAGATCGCCTGCGTCATGGGCAGCTGCACCGCCGGCGGCGCCTATGTCCCGGCGATGTCCGACGAAAGCGTGATCGTGCGCGAACAGGGCACCATCTTCCTCGCCGGTCCACCGCTGGTGAAGGCCGCAACGGGGGAGGAAATCAGCGCCGAGGAGCTTGGCGGCGGCGACCTCCATGCACGCAAATCGGGCGTGGTCGATCACCTCGCCGAAAATGACGAGCACGCGCTGACCATCGTCCGCGACATCGTCTCGACGCTGCCGGCTTCGACTACCGCGATCGACACCCGCGAACCCCGCCCGCCCTCGTTTGACGCCGAAGACCTCTATTCGATCATCCCCGAGGACGTCCGCGCGCCTTACGACGTCCACGAAGTCATCGCCCGCCTCGTCGACGGCTCGGAATTCCACGAGTTCAAGGCGCTGTACGGCTCGAGCCTCGTGTGCGGCTTCGCCCACATCTGGGGAATGCCGGTCGCGATTCTCGCCAACAACGGCATCCTCTTCTCCGAAAGCGCGCAGAAGGGCGCCCATTTCATCGAGCTCGCCTGCCAGCGCCGCATCCCCCTGCTGTTCCTGCAGAATATCTCGGGCTTCATGGTCGGCGGCAAGTATGAGGCGGAAGGGATCGCCAAGCATGGCGCGAAACTCGTCACCGCCGTCGCCACCGCGCAGGTGCCAAAGATCACCATCCTCATCGGCGGCAGCTTCGGCGCCGGCAATTATGGCATGTGCGGCCGCGCCTACTCCCCGCGCTTCCTGTTCAGCTGGCCCAACAGCCGCATCAGCGTGATGGGCGGCGAGCAGGCCGCATCGGTCCTCGCCACCGTCCACCGCGACGCTGACCAATGGACCCCCGAACAGGCCGAAGCCTTCAAACAACCCGTCCGCGACGACTATGAAGCGCAAGGCAACCCGTGGCACGCCACCGCGCGGCTGTGGGACGACGGCATCATCGACCCCGCCCAAACCCGCGACGTCCTTGGCCTCGCCCTCGCCGCCACCCTCAACGCCCTCATCCCCGAACGTGCGTCGTTCGGCGTGTTCAGGATGTGATAGGTATGGCTTTCAAGTTGCTGAGAAATTTGGGGGCAAAACAGGTTGCCCATCGATTGCTCTCAGCCGGTCCGTTTTTTGTGTTCGCCTTGATGTCTGTCGTTGCCACTCCGTCGGCAGAAGGCAACAGAGATCTTTTTTGGTCCGTGAACCAATACTTTCGAGACGGCTGGCGAGCCGTTTCGGGAGTCGGCATCGTCCTGATTTATTTTGGGCTTTGGTGGTGGACATCCATTCCGGAGTCAGTGCCAAATCCGCGCCGAGATCTTCAGGTTACGCTTCGCTCGTTCCAATCCGAATTTCTGCAATTGCGAAACGGCCTTTTTCGTTGTGAAGGCGATGGGGCATTCGATCAGCAGACGGAAAAGGCCAATATTTTGTTGAATGAGATGAAAGTCTGGGTCGACGCACAAATGTCTGCCGAAGCTTGGATGCGTTTGAGTCGGCAGAAGGCGAGCGCGTTACACTACACGTTTGCAGGGAAGGACTTCGCAGCAGACAAAGCGGATGCGCGCGATGGCGTGATAAACGGGGTTGATGGGTACATCGAAGCCATCGACGATCTCATAATAAATGACGGTTGGGACAAATGATCACTTCCCTCCTCATCGCCAATCGCGGGGAAATCGCTTGCCGAATTATCCGCACCGAAATCGAAGGTAAATGATGACCCGCACCAACTGGACCCGCGCCGAAATTGCGGCGCTGTTCGACCTGCCGTTCACTGAACTCGTGTTCCGCGCCGCCGAGACGCACCGCGCGCATCACGCACCGGGCGAAGTGCAATTGTGTACCCTGCTCTCGATCAAGACCGGCGGCTGTCCCGAGGATTGCGGCTATTGCAGCCAGTCCGCCTCCTCAAATTCGGGCCTCAAGGCCGAGAAATTGATGGATGTCGACGCCGTCCTCGCCGCCGCAGCCGAGGCCAAGGCGACCGGATCGCAGCGCTTCTGCATGGGCGCGGCGTGGCGCGAACCCAAGGACCGCGACATGGGTGCGGTGTGCGACATGGTCGCCGGGGTGAAGGCGATGGGGCTCGAAACCTGCATGACGCTCGGCATGCTGTCGGGCAACCAGGCACGCCAGCTCAAGACTGCCGGGCTCGACTATTACAACCACAATATCGACACTTCGCCCGAACATTATGGCGACATCATCACCACCCGCACCTTCCAGGAACGGCTCGATACGCTCGAGGAAGTCCGCTCGGCGGGGATGGCGGTGTGCTGTGGCGGGATCGTCGGGATGGGCGAGACCCGCGAGGACCGCGTCGGTTTCCTCCACGCGCTGGCCACCCTGCCGCGCCACCCCGAGAGCGTCCCCGTCAACGCGCTCGTGCCAATCCGCGGGACGGTGCTTGGCGACCTCCTCGCCGACACGCCGATGGGCAAGATCGACGACATCGAATTCGTCCGCACCGTCGCCATCGCGCGCATCACCATGCCACGCTCGATGGTCCGGTTGTCAGCGGGCCGCGAAAGCATGAGCGAGGCGACCCAGGCATTGTGCTTCATGGCCGGCGCCAACTCGATCTTCACCGGCGACAAACTCCTCACCACCGCCAACGCCGGCGACAGCAAGGACGCGGCCTTGCTCGCCAAGCTCGGGCTGAAGCCGATGCAGGCCGAAGAACCAATGCGGGCAATGGCCGCCGCCGAATGATCGCTTCGCTGCTCATCGCCAACCGCGGGGAGATCGCGTGCCGCGTCATCCGCACCGCGCGGAAGATGGGGATTCGCTCCGTCGCGGTCTATTCGGACGCCGACACCAGGGCGCTCCATGTCCGCATGGCCGATGAGGCGGTGCATATCGGCCCCTCGCCCGCGCGCGAATCCTATCTTGTCGGCGACAAGATCATCGCCGCCGCCAAGGCGACCGGGGCCGAGGCGATCCATCCCGGCTATGGCTTCCTGTCCGAGAACGCCGACTTCGCCCAGGCGGTGCTCGACGCCGGGCTGATCTGGGTCGGCCCGCGCCCTGAATCGATCCGCGCGATGGGCCTGAAAGACGCCGCCAAGCAGCGCATGATCGACGCTGGCGTCCCCGTCACTCCGGGCTATCTCGGCGCCGACCAGTCCCCCGCGACGCTCGCCGCCGAAGCCGGCAAGATCGGCTACCCGATCCTGATCAAGGCGGTCGCCGGCGGCGGCGGCAAGGGCATGCGCCGGGTCGAAGCTCCCGCCGAGTTCACCGACGCGCTCGCCTCATGTCAGCGCGAGGCGGCGAGCTCCTTCGGCGACGACCGCGTTCTGCTCGAGAAATACATCCTCTCGCCGCGCCATATCGAGGTGCAGGTGTTCGGCGACACTCACGGCAACGTCGTCCATTTGTTCGAGCGCGACTGTTCGCTCCAGCGTCGCCACCAGAAAGTCATCGAGGAAGCCCCGGCCCCGGGCATGGACGACGCCACCCGCGCCTCGATCTGCGACGCAGCGGTCAAGGCCGCGAAGGCGGTCGACTATGTCGGCGCGGGCACGATCGAATTCATCGCCGACACGTCTGATAGAGAAGATGGGGGCTCAGGTCTGCGCGCCGACCGCATCTGGTTCATGGAAATGAACACCCGCCTCCAGGTCGAGCACCCCGTCACCGAGGAAATCACCGGCCAGGACCTCGTCGAATGGCAGCTCCGCGTCGCCAGCGGCGAACCGCTTCCCAAGCGCCAGGACGAACTCACCATCAACGGCTGGGCAATCGAGGCGCGGCTCTATGCCGAGGATCCGGCACGCGATTTCCTGCCAAGCGTCGGCCGGCTCGAGCATTTCGACCTCGGCGTCGAAGCAGGTGAAGAAGGTCGCATTGAAACCGGGGTGGAGGAGGGCGACGCAATCTCGCCCTTCTACGACCCGATGATCGCCAAGCTCATCGCCCGCGGCGACGATCGCAACGAAGCAATCACCAGCCTCGCCGCGATCATCGACGAACTGGAAATATGGCCGGTGCGGACCAACGCCGGCTTCCTGTTCAACGCATTGGTCCATCCGGCGTTCGTCGCCGCCGAGATCGACACCGGCTTCATTGCCCGCGATCTCGACGCGCTGGTGCCGGACCCCGAGCCCGACGAGGCGATCTGGCGCGGCGCGGCGGCAGTCGCGCTGGCCGAGGATGATGACGGGGAGGGACTCGGAACGCTCGCCGGTTTCCGCCTCAATGCTCCTGCCAATCGCGCCGTCTCACTCGGCCGAGGTGGCACTTTCCGCACCGTCTCGCTCGACGGCGAGGGAGAAACCGTGCCGGTATCGGGCTTTCGCGACGATGAGCGCGTGGTCGTATTCCTCGAAGGCCAGGCCTATGCCTTCGATCGTGCAGCGCGCGGCAGCGTCGGCGCGGGTGCCGGGTCGGGCGCGATCCTCTCCCCCATGCCCGGCAAGGTCACCGCGGTCGACGTTGCCCTCGGCGAGACCGTCACCAAGGGTCAGCGCCTGCTCACGCTTGAGGCGATGAAGATGGAGCATGGCCTCGTCGCCCCGTTCGACGGGACCGTCGCCGAACTTTCCGCCGTCGCTGGCGCGCAGGTCGCCGAGGGAATCGTGCTGGTGAAAGTAGAGCCGGACGAGCGTCATCCCGGCGAAAGCCGGGACCCCGGACGCTAAGCGAACCGGCTCTCGATCCTCCCGGGATATCGGCTCCCGCCGGGACGACGCTCGCCACCACCGAAATGCCACTCTACCAAACGCCCCCCAGATTCTTCTGTCCTACTCCGCCCAAATTTGCCTAAGCCCATAACCATGACCAGCGGCTCTCTCCTCGCTCCCAAAAAGTCGGAGGGCCGCGCGGCCGCTAAACTGACTAAACTGACACAATCGGGCTGACACCGCGTCCATCTTGTCAGCTTAAGCCCCCAGCCGGAGTCTCACCCATGAACATCGACGCAGTTTCCGCAGTCGTCACCGGCGCCGCCTCGGGCCTCGGCGAAGCGACCGCGCGCGCACTCGCCGCGAAGGGCGCCAAGGTCGCCGTGTTCGACCGGGACGTCGAGCGCGGCGAAAAGGTCGCGGCGGAGATCGGCGGTATCTTCTGCGAGGTCGATGTGACCAGCGACGAGAAGGTCGGCGCGGCGTTCGACAAGGCCCGCGCGGCCCACGGCCAGGAGCGCATCCTGGTCAACTGCGCCGGCGTCGCCAATGCGGTCAAGACCGTCGGCCGCGACAAGGAAACCAAGGCACCCAAGCGTTACCCCATGCACCAGTTCGAACTGGCGATCGCGATCAACCTGATCGGCTCGTTCCGCTGCATCGCCTTCTCCGCCTACGGGATGGTCGGGCTCGATCCGCTCGAGGATGGCGAGCGCGGCTGCATCATCAACACCGCCTCGGTTGCCGCCGAAGACGGGCAGATCGGTCAGGCGGCCTATGCAGCGTCGAAGGGCGGAGTGCTGGCGATGGCGTTGCCGATCGCGCGCGACCTGATGAATGACGGGATCCGCGTCAACACCATCCTGCCCGGCGTGTTCAAGACGCCGATGGTGGCGATGATGTCGCAGCAGGTGCAGGATGCGCTGGGCGCGCAGGTGCCGTTCCCCAAGCGGCTCGGCAATGCCGAGGAATATGCGCGCCTTGCCTGCTTCATCGCCGAAACGCCCTATCTCAACGCCGAGAGCATCCGCCTCGACGGAGGCATCCGCATGGCGCCGCGCTGAACCGGTGAGCATCGTCGCAGATAACAGCTTGCTCGAAGCCCTCGTCCTCGCCTCGCGGCAGGCGGGGGCGGAAATCCTGCGCCTCGTCGCCGCCGGGTTCAAGATCGAGACCAAGGACGACGCTTCGCCCGTCACGGTGTGCGATCGCGTCGCCGAAGCGGTCATCCTCGCCGCGCTGGCCAAGGCCGCGCCGGGCGTCCCGGTGATCGCCGAGGAGGAAGTCGCCGCCGGCCGCATCCCAGCGCATGGCGACACTTATTTCCTCGTCGATCCGCTCGACGGGACCAAGGAGTTCATCCGCGGCGGCGACGATTATACCGTCAATATCGGGTTGATCGTCGATGGATCGCCGGTGCTCGGCGTGGTCTATCAGCCCGCGGTCGACCGGCTGTGGGGCGGGCTGGTCGGGCAGGGGGCGTTCGTAGAGGATGGATCGGGACGGATCGCGATGTCGACGCGGCCACTCGGGCAGGAACGCGCTGCGGTTGCGTCGAAATCGCACTTCAACCAGGCCACCGCCGACTATCTCGCACAGGTGCTCGGCGAGTGCGCCTATGTCTCGGTCGGTTCGTCGCTCAAATTCTGCATCGTCGCCGAGGGCCGCGCCGACCTCTACCCGCGCCTGTCGCCGACCAGCGAGTGGGACACTGCCGCCGGTCACGCCATCCTGCTGGCCGCCGGCGGACGGGTCGACGGACTGGACGGCACGCCGCTACGCTACGGCAAGATGGCCTTCCTCAACCGCGGGTTCTGCGCGACGGGCGGCTGGGAAGCGCCGGCGATCGGTCCGTTCATGACCGAATTCGGCGGCGGGGGTGACTTGCCTCAGGGCGTGTGATCGGCGGCAGACGAAGATGTTCCTCGCCACCACATCTGTAATGGATGTGAATTCGGCGCGAATCTCGCCCTATTCGCGCCCTGCTGAAGCGCTGCAACTTCCGTACGCGCAGCCTTGATTCTTGTGCGCAGCAGCATCGCCGAGCGGCTCTCGGGCGGATGTCGCGACAGCAGGGTCGTCAGCCGCTCGGCCTCACGCAGCGCCTCGTCGAGCTCGGCCAGCCAGCGGGCGCGGTTCGATCGGTTGATATCCTGTTCGCGGTTCACGCTATCGGCCCCATCAAAGTGGCCGTCGCTATCGGCCCCGCCTGATTTCGATTTCGTGCAGGCATGACCGAAACGGACGAATTTCCCGCTGACATCCAGCTGGCTTGCGTTATGCTCCACTTCGCTCGGTACCTTGTTTCATAAAGGTGCGTCCTCATGGATTATGCCAGTCTCGTGCTCGCCGAGCCATCGCTCGCCGTGCCTCAAACTCTTGCGCCAATCCTCGTCGCCGGAAGCAGCGCGAAAGCGCGAGACCGTGGCGCTGCGCTGGTCGAAGCCGCGGGTGTCAGGCTCGCCGGGGTCGTCCCGATCGCCGACGCGGTCGAACGGATCGACCTGCAGGTCAGGGCGAGCGCGATCTGGGTCGAACTCGACGATGACGGCGGGGACCCGCTCGATCGGCTGCTCGACCGCATCGACCGCGACGCCGCCAACGGTCTCTATGCGGCCATCGTCTGCGCCGCCCCCGGGCTGCTCGACCCAGTCGCGGCGCGGTTGAGCAGGGGCGCTGTCGAACTCCTGATCGCTGAAAACGACTGCGGCGATGAGCCGGCACGAGTCGCGGCCCTGGCGCTCGCGCTCGCCGCGCCCGCGCGCGGTACCCGGCTGTCGGATGTCGCGACCGACACCAGCGCCGCCCGCCTACGCCAGTTGACCGACGAGGTCGGGCGGATCGCGGCCACGCTGGCGCGCCTGTCCAGTGGGCCGAGCACCCCGGCACCGATCGCCCTGCCGACTCCCCGTCCGACCGCGCCCGATCCGGCGCCCGATATCGCACCCGAAACGATCCGCGCCGTGATCCGCGCGCGGCGCCTGCGCGCGCGGTTCTTCGCCAACGAGCTGTTCGCCGACCCGGCGTGGGACATGCTGCTCGACCTCACCCAGGCGGAAATTTCCCAAGTCCGCGTGCCGGTGTCGAGCCTGTGCATCGCCGCGGCGGTCCCCGCCACGACCGCGCTCCGCTGGATCAAGACGCTGACCGACAGCGGACTTCTCGTGCGCCGCGCCGACCCGCACGACGGCCGCCGCGTGTTTGTCGAGATGGCGCCGAACACGAGCCAGGCGATGCGCAACTATTTCGGCGAAGTGGGCCGCGTCGCCGGCGCTTGAGCTTCGGGTCGAGGCCCAGCGCCGGTTTGCTCTTGGCTACGTGTACCCGAACGGGGAGGTGGTGGGCGCTGACGGGCTCGAACCGCCGACATCTTCCGTGTAAAGGAAGCGCTCTACCAACTGAGCTAAGCGCCCGCGCAAGCGGTGCGCGGCGCGATGCCATGCACATGGCGGAGTGGCAAGCGTGGGCATTGCCCGTGCGGGGAATAGTGTCGCTGCGCTGGCGGTCGCGGGCCTTCTAGTCAGGCCGTATGGAGACTTCCGTAGCCGTCACGACTCCGACCGGGCTCGGCAGATCGACCTCATCCCCGACCTCGGCGCCGATCAGCGCGCGGGCGAGGGGTGCCGCGAAGCCTATCCGTCCGGATGCAGGATCGCTCTCATCGTGACCGACCACTTCGAGCACGCGCCGATAGCCTTCGCGTTCGATCGTTACGACGGTCCCGATCGCGACCGTATTTCCCGAAGGACGGGGCGCAACCTGGGCGGTCGCCAACCGGCTTCGCCAATAGCGCACATCGCGCAGCAACTCGGTCCGGCGATCGCCGGCGGGCGTCGTGGTCAGCTCCAGCTCAAGCGCCTCATTCCGCGCGGCGATCAGTTCGTAGCCGCGCTTGGTCACCGGATTGGGACCGGGGGGAAGCGGAAGCTCGAAACGAGGCTCGAGATGTTCTTCGTCACTTTCGCGGCGAAAGGCGACGCTCACGACGGTCGTTGAGGGTTGAAGGGCCGGGTCATTCTGCCGTTGCTAGCACGGCTGAGCGCATAACGGCATCCACTGTTCGATCCGGTGGTGTCCAGCGATCACGGCAAGCCGGGCGTCGCACCGGCTAATGATCAGAGTCCCCGAACCAATTTGGTCGCCACCGCGATCCACGGTGGGTCGGTGACGACCGACTGGCGACTGCCGGCGCCGGGGGGGAGCAGGTGGAGCTTGCCGTCTCCCCCAGAGTCCCCGGCGGAGGCGTCGCGGCCGATCAGCCGACCGAACTGGAACCGGCCGGCGGGCCGCGGAACGAGCACATCGCGGTTGAGCGCCTTGCCGAAATCTTCGGGCCCGAGCTGCTCGCACCAGATCTCGTCGCCGGCGCGATAGTCGCCGAGCGAGCTCGTCACGGTTATCGCGACCTGACCCGCGCCGGCCTTGGGCGGGACGACGATCCCGTTGCGGCGCGGCGCGCTCGCCCCTGCGGCGCCGAGGACGGCGACGACCGGCAATTCGGCCTTGTCGGGACTGTCGACCAGGTCCGAGGCTTCAACCCCGAGCGCGGCGGCAATGCGGTTGAGCCAGCCGACCGAGACCGTGCGCGTGCCCGTCTCCAGCCGGCCGATGGTCTGCGGCGTGGTCGGTGGGGTGCAGGCCTTGGCAACCTCGTCCAGCGTCATCCTTCGGGCGCGGCGAACTTCACGAATGCGGGTGATCATGGGCGACAGCCTCGTAACCAATGCGGTTTTTCTTCTGTCCTACAGTCGCGCCCTTATGGCAAGCCTTCATCTTGGGAGGAACAAGGCATGGCGCGACGCGATGGACCAAGGCTGCTTGAGGAACGAGCAATTGAAGACGGGGTGGTCAGCGGTCGTCCTGTGCCGCCCCGAACCGACGGCAAACGAGCCGGGCGCGGCAG
>NZ_JANYGG010000064.1 GCF_025362505.1 Sphingomonas sp.
TGCCCGCCGCCTATCTGCTGCTCCGCAGGCGTTCGATCGTTAGAGGCTCGTAGGTCAGGAGTTTCTCGGCGACTCGACCAAGCCGACCTGGCCTTTGCCGCATGATGAAGTCGGAACGGCCGCTGGTGCCAGGAGAGGACTGGCACCACTAACCACTAAAACGGCGGATTTCAGACAACCTTGTTGCTCAAACAACCATAGATTGTAGCGTCCTTTTGTAGCGCATCAAGACCCTTCCGCCTTCTCTTTGAGGCGCCGGTCGCACCACCGCTCCATTACTTTGAAACGGAAATAATTTAGAGCGCCTGCGTCGCTTACAGTTGCGGTCTCTTCAAGTCCTAAAACAGTGGTCTCAGACAACGTAATGTCGCCGAACTCAGAGGAAGCGCGAGGGGAGATGAGCTCATATGCACCGAGTTCGATTATCAGCATACTAAGATGATGCGGGCCAATTTTGTCTTCCCCATCCCAGCCTAAAATCCCCAGCCATTCTGGGGCGCAGTGAGCGACTATTTGGCAGAAACGGGGATGATCGCGGTAAAGCCCAACATACGCAGCCACGCAAGATAAACTGTAACAGCGCTTACCGGACGCGCAGCCCTTCCAAAATATTATCCACAGCGCGCTCTCTTTTTCAAGCCGATCCAGTTCGTTCTGGCGAAGGCGAAGCAACGCTTGTCGCTTAGCCGCAGCTTGGAACGAAAGAACTGCCATGAGTCGCCCGCCGTTGAATTATCGCACCCTGGTGTTTGGACCTACCACGAAACTCTGAAGACACGTATTCTCAATCGCCTCAGGAAGGGAGACGCCGCGCGAGAAGTACCAACAGTAACAACAACGGTCGCGAGGGTTTAGCGGGTTTTTTGAAGTGGCGGCATGGGGTCGCTTGGGTCCCCTCTAAAAGCTGCGGAAAGGGGACCCGTAGGGACCCAAAGCAATCGACTGTCGGGGGCGCGACGAAGGCGCTTGGCGGAGGACGGCGAAGCGCAGCCCAGGGGCACGTATGGTCACTATGCCCACGCACATATACGGCGCCCCAGGACACGACGACATTAGGTGCCCTTGCGACATTAGCGACCTTAGAACTTTGCGGGCGGGAGGCCGGTGTAGGGCGCGGGGACGCATGTGGCGTAAGTGCGGAAGCGAACAGAGCCCCCTGGGTGAGTCGTTGTCATGTCCATTAGGTAGGCTCCAGTCTCTCTATTGATCGTCCTGCGACCCCCGCCACCCCCGCTGCCCCCAAGGTCCAGCACAAGCCGGTACGGAGATATTTCACTGATCGCGGAAGTGCTGGCGCAGGGCACGTCCCGCATAGAGTATTGGGTAGGAAAGTTGATGCAGTAACGGCGCGAGTCCAAATCCAAGACAAGGGCAAAGTGAAAAAACGCAAGCTCCGGTTTAGTAGCGGCATGCTCGTCGAGCTGCTCCGAAGTTTGAGTGCAATCCAAGTCGAATTGGCGGGCGGTCGTGCTCTCGGCCGAAGCCAGCAAGGCGCCCGCTAGGATAAACGATTGGAACATTCGATTTCCCCCCTGGATGCCTCCGTATGCCAGCCGCTTGATGCAGCGACAACAAACGGTGTTACATTAGGTACAACGAACCTTGCATCTAGCGTTACATTAGGTTACGGAGGGCTCGAAGGGGCAAAGGCCGTGGCAAAATCAACGATAGAGAATGGTACCCAAGAAGAGGCTACCGCCAAGTTCGTTGCCTACCATCGCGTAAGTACAGCCAAGCAAGGGCGCTCCGGCTTAGGGCTCGAGGCCCAGCGGGCGGCGGTTCTGCAGTACCTCAACGGCGGATCGTGGGATTTGATTGGCGAGTATACCGAGGTCGAGAGTGGGAAAAACACAGAGCGGCCTGAGTTACGAAAGGCGCTAGAGTTCGCGGAGCTGACGAACGCCACCTTGATTGTGGCGAAGCTCGACAGGCTTTCTAGGGACGCTGAGTTCCTCCACCGGCTCCTAAAGCATCGCGTCCGGATTATCTTTGCCGACATGCCATTTGCGGACAAAGTTATCATAGGCGTTATGGCCTCGCTGGCGGAGTGGGAGCGTGAGCAAATCAGCAAGCGCACGAAGGCCGCTCTAAGCGTCGCTAGGGCACGGGGGCGCAATGTCGGGGGAGATAGGGGCAATCTGGCCGGGGTGTACCGAAAAGGCCTCCTACGAAGCCTAGAGAGCCGCCAGGAGGCCTCTACGGCGCGAGCGGACAAGGTTCGGCCCCACATTGAGCAAGCGAGGGCGGAAGGGCATCTGTCCTTACGTGAAATCGCTGGATTTCTCAATGCCAAGGGCATCACGACCAGCCGCGGCAAAAGCTGGCAGGCGTCTCAAGTCCAGCGGGTCTTGGCGCTGCAGCACAAGGTGTAGTCGGCCGTCGCAATCGCGTATTTTATCAGTCGTGGATGACAGAGCGTGGCGTCGTGCCGCTTGAGTAAAGCGGGAAGTTCATTCCGACTCCGCCTTTGGTGACAAGTGAGGCCACGCCCAGAAGCGGACGGTCGGCTATCGACCCAGTTGTGGACATTCCCACTCGCGCTAAACAGTGTCGCGAAAGCTCCGTTTTCAAGGATTGGTCAGATGCTGGGTTGGTTGAACAAAAAGTTGAAAGTGTGGCACGTAAGGTCTGCCTTGGCTCAATACGGTATTGTGGATGTTTATCCTGACACGGTGCTGCGAGACATAATTGAAGAAACATTTTTTGTGACGAAGTGCCTGAGTGAAAGTTCATTTTCAGGTTCCGCGTTTGACTTTGATGGCAATTGGAACTTCTATCTCAGTCCCTTTATCAAACTGCTCTATGCAAATGCGATAGTTAGCTCGATCATCGCAAATACGACCGATGCCATACTAAGCGAGGCACTTAAGAAGGCCCTGAAAAACAACGCCGACGCCTTCGCTGGTGTAGACACGAGTACAGCCGACAACTTGCATGCAGTCTTGCTGAAGCACGGTCTCCGAAGTCACATAACGGAAATCCGACCGTTGCTGTAGGCTAAGTCGCCGAGATGAAGCGATAACGCCACAGGCCAGCGTCCGCTTTCCACCCATTTCTTGCCGTTGGGGATGAGCGGCTCGCACTTAAGATGCGGACGGTCTGCTACCGACTCCATGTAGGTAGTTCGCGAACGCTCTCGCATTCGTTTCATGCGAACCGCTCTCAACTATTCGCCCAATTCGCGCGACAGATCGGTGTCGGCGCGGGCCTCCTCTTCCTCCCTTTCTTCTAGGCGGAAGAGGTCGCGGATGATGCCCGGACGTATTTCCTCTAACGCCGCCTTCAAGATGCTTAGGGGCGGCGCCTCCCCACCCATGTGGGCGGAGAGACCCATGATGAGGGCGCGAAGGCGAGCTTCGTAAGCTTCAGGGCGGAGAGTATCAGAGCCACAATTTTCGGCCCTGCGACGCTCCCACTTCGCATCCCGCCAAGTCATGCCCGCAAGGCGCCTAGGTTTCACGTCATGGGCGAGCAAGTATTCCCGCGTTTGACGCATGGTAGCAATGCTACTTGTGCTGGCGTTCGTGGCTGCGCTGACCTCCTTCTTGGACCCTGCTTCCAGAACGGTGAGGCGCCAAGCTGATTCCATTTTGTCACTCGCCGACATTGAGAGCTTGTCGCGCGAGTTCAGCTCGATGCTCAACGTCACTGCCCACCTTATGCGACTTTCGCCGCGTAAGAGGCTTTCGGCGACCTCGACCGGCACCGGCTTTCGACGATCGGCCTCAAGGTACGCTTGGTAGCGATGGTGGCCGTCAAGCAGGATCCAGGAGTTGCCGAAAGCTGCGACGATCAACGGGGCGAGGAGTCGACCCTGGGTGACAACACGGGACATGTTTCCCACATGCTTTTCCGACGCCCCCGCGCGAAACAGAAGGCTGGTCTCACGCGGTTGAAAGAGAACGTCGATTACCGT
Organism: Sphingomonas sp.; assembly: GCF_025362505.1. Lineage (GTDB taxonomy): Bacteria > Pseudomonadota > Alphaproteobacteria > Sphingomonadales > Sphingomonadaceae > Sphingomicrobium. The sequence continues at coordinate 3,917 of NZ_JANYGG010000064.1, forward strand.
GATGGCGTCTAAGTCTAACTCCTTAGGCGAAGGGTGAACTGAGCCGCGCCAGAAGCGGTCCAATTTGAGTAGTTCCAACTTATAGTATGGCTGGCTTGCGCGGTCGGGGCGATTAACGGCGGTCACGGTGGAGCCCTCCAACCACGGAGGGTGTACAGAACATACTGGCCTGAACAGGCATGGGGACCGCTGGCGACTGGGGGGCCTCCTTGTCGATCTGCTCAATAAGGTCCTCCGCTGTAACCGGCTTTGCTGGAGCCACTTTTGCGGGGGCCGGGTGGAAGTAAGTTAGTAAGGTTCGGGCCACCGCCAAGCGAAGGGTCTTGGAGCAAGGGGAGCGAATGAGCTTTAGGGCCTCAACTGTCGCTTCTCGCGCGATTGAGTTTTCTGGCAACTGGCCGCTTTCTTCCATCCTTTTCAGGAAAGACTTTACGTCCTTTTCCGCCCTTTTCTCTGCCAAGGCGTAGTCGGCTGCGCGCCAGCCGTTAGGCGAGCCAAGCTTTCGCCCTGAACGCGATAGACCCTCGGGCGTAACTTTCGACCTTATCCATTTTGCATACGCGGATCGCTCTTCGGGCGTCTCGAGTTTTGCCCATATCCCGGTGCCGCCCTTCTGCTCTTTAGGTTTCTTAGGCGGCGGAGCGTAGGGGTCCCTAATCGCTTGTGCGACGAAGTCACCCATAGTCTTAGGTTTGTTTTTAGCGCCTTTTGGTCGGCCACGGGGCCGGCGCGCGTTTTGGTCGATTATTGATTGATCGCTTTGTTTGATGCGAGAAACGGTGGAATTGTGTGTCTTGGAATTGTCCATTGGGACTTTCGGGCAAGGGGATTGGGCGCCGAACCACACAAAGGAGCGGCTGGCGAATTAAAGGGAATTGTGAACGATACGAACGCCACACAAACGGAGTGGGTGTGGGTATGTCTACGGTTTAGGGTGTTCTCTGGGAAATCAGAGCCTTAGGCACACTACCACTTGGAGCGATTTTGCGAATGTTGGAGTGTCAATTTCGCGTGTCGTAAACACGGTTCGGGCGTGGCTTTCTGCATGAAAGAGGCTGGCCTAGTCTTGCCGTTCGGGTTCATCCCAGGGGGCCACATTCGCCAAGCTAAAGCCCTTGAACGCAACTTTATGTATCTCGCCGCCTAGCGAACGCCTGTCCCCATAGGATGCGTTGCTAGTCCCCCCGCCCATGTAGTGACCCATTATGTATTCTTGGGCTTCGCGGGACACTTCGCATTCGCGGGCGGCGGTCGGCCACGTATGCCTAAACTCCCGCCCCGCTCGCCGCCCCTCGGGATTTGCGGCATGAGTCTTAAGGTAGCGGCTCCACCATTCACCGAAGCTCGGGAACAGTAGCCCGCGCGCTCCCCGAGTGCGCAGGGTAGGAAAGAGCGCGGTTTCGCCATGCGCCTTCAGCCAGCCAACGTAGCGTAAGAAGCCTAAATCGAGGAGTGATTGAGGAACGGGAAAGGTGCGGCCCGCGCCCGGTGTCTTGAGACGTTGCTTCCCTTTGTGCGGATGGACCCCAGCGTCGGTTATCGTCAAAGTCCAGCCGAAGCCCTCCCCTCCTTCCTTTAGGTCCCCCACAAGTAGCTGGGCTATTTCCTCCGGGCGGGCCCCCGTAGTTAGCAAAACCAATGGGACCCAGTAGGCCGCCTCTCCCCGACAACCGCTAGGACGCTCGCCAGTAGCAAATACGGGAAGCGCAAATATTCTGCGAAGCTCCTCTGCGCTAAACCCTGGGTTGACGATTGGAGCCGGGGCTTTGCCAATGTTGTGGCGAGCAAAAGGATTGATCTTGCCAGGGTCGATTTGACCTGAGGAAATCAACTTATTCCAGAGGGCGGAAAGGGACCCAAGGTGCGTGGCGCGGGTTTTCCAGCTTAGGCGGGGAGCGTCGTGGCCTTCCGACGACTTGACGACCTCTCGCACTTGGCGGTGCTTTTCGGCAACGGATCGTTTTGCAGGGAGACAAGCGAGGAGGTCCGCGAACTCCGTTACTTTTGCGCGGGAGATTTCCTGAGGGGAGAGGTCCCCCATTGCGCTCTTGAAGAGATTGAGGGCCGTCTGGCTGGCTTGCTTCGTTGAGGCTCCTACGCCCGTTGGGCGCTTTAGCTCCAGGAGTGCCAGCGTAACGAAGGTGGCTTGGGTCGGGGCTTTGCGAGGGGGACCGGGGGGTGCTTTTGGCCCTGAGGGAGGTGCGGGAGTAGGCACCGGCTCCCCTTCGTCTCGCGCTATGCGGATTTCGTTTGCCCGTATCATGGCTTGCAGGAGTTCGCGGCAAAGGGCGAGGAAGGGGACGCTCTCTGTGTCCAGCCGCAAGCCATGCTTGGCCGCAAGCTCCTCGGCGTCCTTTTGCAACATGCCGCGAATGAACTCGGGGCTGCGCCCGATAAGCGTTTCGCGCAAGCCATCGTCAGCGGCTTGGTGGCTGTCCGGGTCGGCGGTTCCTAGGACTCGCCGCGCGTCATCTTCGGCGAGGAAGGAGGAAGTATAGTCTTGAGCGAGCCAAGCTATGCGGGGAGCGTCTAAGTCGTCGTAAGCCCCGTCGAGGGCCTTTCGAGCCAGGGTCGCGGATCGCTCGTAGTCGGCGTTTGCAGCATGGTAGGACTCCAGCGCGCGAGGCGCGGTCATGCTTTTAGTCTTGAGGGACCGTATCAACTCGCGGGAGCCGACGAAGGGCCGAAGTTCCGCGGGGAAGGCCCTGCGGTACTCAAGACGGCCAGATTTCAAGCGGCGAACGTATTCCACGGCAACACCCATTGTCCGGCTCCAAACTTGGAGGCTTTGTAGCGCCTCTTTGTAGCGTCGGAGCGGTAAGAGTGGTCTATATTCTGCCGTTTTTCCGCGATTGCAAGCACTTGGGGGAGTGCTGGTGCCCAGGAGAGGACTCGAACCTCCACGACCTTGCGATCGCCAGCACCTGAAGCTGGTGCGTCTACCATTCCGCCACCTGGGCACGGTGCGTTCGTCGTCATTCGGGTAGAGGCGGGCGGTTAGCGGGGGGCGCGGCGGCTTGTCAATGCGCTTGGGCAGCGGCTAGGGCATCACGTCATGAACGATCGCTCGACCAACCTCGTCACCGTCCTTGGCGGCGGCGGATTCATCGGCCGTTATGTGTGCGAGGCGCTGCTCCGCGCCGGGGTCCGCCTCCGCGTCGCCCAGCGCGATCCGCGCACGGCTTATTTCCTTCAACCGCTGGCCAAGGTCGGGCAGGTTAGCTTCGTCGCCGCCGATCTCGGCAAGCCCGCCAGCATCGCCCGCGCGGTCGAGGGCGCGACTGCGGTGATCAATCTTGTCGGCATCCTCAAAGGCCGCTTCGACGCGGTCCATGTCGAGGGCGCCCGCACCGCCGCGAGCGAGGCCACGAAGGCCGGCGCGACCGCCTTCGTCCAGATCAGCGCGATCGGCGCCGACTCCGCCAGCGCCTCCGCCTACGGGCGCTCGAAGGCCAATGGCGAGGCCGCGGTCCGCGACGCTTTCGCGTCCCCGACGATCATCCGCCCAAGCCTGGTGTTCGGCCGCGAGGACCAGTTGACCAACCGCTTCGCTGGCATGGCGCGGCTGCCGATCCTGCCGGTCATCGCCGGCGCCACCAGGTTCCAGCCGGTCTATGTCGCCGACTTGGCCAAGGCGATCGCCGCCGCGGCGCTCGACCCCGCAACCCACCGCGGCAAAACCTACGAAATCGGCGGCCCCGAGGTCATGACGATGCGCGAGCTCAACGAGCGGATCGCCGCGCTCGCCGGCCAGTCGCCCGCGATCGCGCCCGTCCCCGACTTCATCGCCGAGCTGATGGCCAGGTTCGGTTTCCTTCCCGGAGCGCCGCTCACCCGCGACCAGTGGACGATGCTCCAGTCAGACAATGTCGTGACCTCCGGAACCCCCGGGCTAGAGGCGTTCGATATCACGCCCACCCCGCTCGCCGCTGTCGCCGGCGAATGGCTCGACCGGTTCCACCGCGGCGGCCGCTTTGCCTCCAAACCGGGCTCCTCCTCCGCATCCATCTAAGGAACGCCTGTGCCGATCATCCTCGTCGTTATCATCCTCGGCATCGTCGAGGGGGTCACCGAATTCCTGCCTGTCTCGTCGACCGGCCACCTGATCCTCGCCAACGCGCTGCTCGGCTATGATCCAGAGACGTGGAAAGTGTTCAACATCGTCATCCAGTTGGGCGCGATGCTGGCGGTCGTGGTGCTCTACTGGCGGACCTTCCTCGCGGTCATCAACGGGCTCATCAAGCGCGAACCCGGCGCCGTCGCCTTCGTCCGCAACGTGCTGATCGCCTTCTTGCCCGCCGCGATCCTCGGCCTCGCCATCCACAAGCAGATCGAGGCAATGCTCGGCTCGGCGGAAATCGTCTCGGTCGCGCTGATCGTCGGTGGCATCGCGATCCTGATCATCGAAAAGACCGTCAAGGAAGGCAGCATCGCTTCGGTCTCGGCGATCCCGTGGCAAAAGGCGCTGCTGATCGGCGTGTTCCAGTGCCTCGCGATGATCCCCGGGGTCAGCCGCTCGGGCGCGACCATCCTCGGCGCGCTGTCGATCGGGGTCGAGCGCCGCACCGCCGCCGAGTTCAGCTTCTTCCTCGCGCTCCCGACGATGGCCGGCGCGACCACGCTCGAGCTATACACGAACCGCCACGACCTCGGCCCGATCGGGCTCGACCTGATCGGGCTCGGCTTCGTCGTGTCGTTCATCGTCGCTGTCGTGGTGATCAAGGCGTTCCTCGCGATCATCACCAAACGCGGCTTCGGCCCCTTCGCCTGGTACCGCATCCTCGTCGGTGGCGCCGCGCTGGCCTGGCTCACGCTGGGCTGACGTCATCCCGGCGAAAGCCGGGCGCCCGCGCCGGAAAAGTCGCCCGCCCAACCTGAACCACCGTTCAGGAAAGGCGCGACGAATCATGCTAAACCACTTTTCTCGATTTCGGAGAGTGACATGCGTGCCCTGCTGCTGATCCCCTTGCTCGCCCTCGGCGCCCCCGCGCTGGCCCAGTCCGCGCCCTATGAGGCGCCGGCGATTCCCCCTGCCGTGCTCGATCCGGCGTTGCCCGAGCAGCTCGGCCGCATGGCCGGCGCGCTGACCCACGCCTTCATGAACCTGCCCGTCGGCGAGCTCGAAGCCGCGATCGAGGGCCGCCCACCCTCCCCGGCGGACCGCCGCAAGACCGTCGGCAGCGAAACCCGCCGCGACAACCCCTATGCCGAACGCGACATCCAGCGCGACGTCGCCTCGAGCGCCGGCATGGTCCAGCAGAGCGCGCGGGCGATGCAGCGGGCGATGCCGGCGGTCCAGCGCGCGCTCGGCGAGGCGGCGGCCGAGATCGGGCGCGCCACCGCCAATCTGCCCGACCCGACCTACCCGCGGCGATAAGGCCCGATACCGCCGTCGACGGGGTTTTTGCGGGATGACGCGTGTCCCCAGTGGACGCGCGAGCAACGGACGCTAAAGCTCCCTCGCCATGTGGCAGCTGTTCCAATTTCCCCTGTGTCCCTTCTCGCGCAAGGTCCGTCTCGTCCTCGGCGAAAAAGGCGTCGCGCATGAGCTGGTACGCGAAAATCCGTGGGAGCAGCGCGACGAGTATATGGACCTCAACCCGGCTGGCGAGACCCCGGTGCTGGTCGAAAACGAGCTTGGCCTGACGCTCATCGGCAGCCAGCCGATCGCGGAATATTTCGATGAGACGGTCGACAAGGCGCCGATGCTCCACGGCAACGCCGCCGCCCGCGCCGAGATCCGCCGGCTGACCGCCTGGTTCGACGAGAAATTGTTCCACGAAGTGGTCGAGCCGCTGATGAACGAACGCATGCGCAAGCGCCTCGTCAGCCGCGAATCGCCCGATACCGGCGTGCTACGCCAGGCGATGAAGGTCGCCAACGGCCACCTCGACTATCTCGACTATCTCCTCGACAATCGCCGCTGGGTCGCCGGCGCCAGCCTCAGCCTGGCCGACTTCGCGGCGGCGGCGCAGCTCAGCGTGGTCGACTATCTGGGCGCGCTCGACTGGCGCGGCCACAAGCAGACTAGGGACTGGTACTCGGTCATGAAGTCCCGCCCCGCCTTCCGCCCCCTGCTCGGCGAACGGATGGAAGTGATCGTCCCCCCCGCGCACTACGACAAGGTCGATTTCTAGCCCAAGCCGCCGAGACCAAGGGAGGCTTTGCGCAGCAAAGGCGAGCTTGGACGACCAGACGGCGCATGCCGGCCGACGACTGACCAGCGGGAGTGTCGATCGACGGCGCGACTTTGCCGCGTCGCGCTCCCCGAAACTGTGCCTATTTGCGCACCGCCGTCATCAGATAATTCAGCCGCAAATCCTCGCTCAGGTGCAGTCCCTTGGTCGGCGAGAAAGCAATCCCCTCGCAATCGATCACCTTCAGTCCCGCCCCACGCACCATCTCACCTAGCGCGTCGGGCGCGATGAACTTGTCGTAATCGTGGGTGCCGCGCGGGATGCGGCCCAACCCTTCCGCCACCGTGATCGTCAGCAGTTTCGACAGGCCGGTACGGTTCGGCGTCGACATCACCAGCAGCCCGCCCGGCGCCATCCGCTCGGCCAGCGAGCGCACGAACGCGGCGGGGTCGGCGACATGCTCGACCACTTCCATCGCCGTTATCAGATCGAACTGACCTTCCAGCCCCTCGACCCCGAGCGCGCGATAGTCGATCGCCAGCCCGCGCGCCTCGGCATGCGTCGTCGCCGCCGCGATCAGCTCGGGCGCCGCATCGACCCCGGTCACCGTCGCCCCCAACCGCGCCAAAGGCTCGCACAGCAACCCGGCCCCGCACCCGACATCGAGCGCGCGCTTCCCCGTCAGCGGCCGCAGCGCACACTCGTCCAGCGCCCAATGCTGGTCGCACCGGTCTCTGACATAGGACAGCCGCACCGGGTTCAACCGGTGCAGCATCGCCGACGCGCCGTCCGGATCCCACCAGTCTGCGGCCATTGCGCCAAAGTGCGCCGCTTCGTTCGGAAGGATGCTTGTCTCGCTCATGCGCCCCTCCTAACAGGACGCCGCGTCCAACCCAAGGAACTCCGCCCGCCCCATGCCCAATACCGGACAGCGTATCGTGATGAAATTCGGCGGCACCTCGATGGCCGGGATCGAGCGTATCCGTCACGTCGCCGACCGCGTGCGCCGCGAAGTCGCCACGGGCAATCAGGTCGCGGTGGTCGTCTCGGCGATGGCCGGCGAGACCGACCGCCTCGTCCAGCTGTGCAAGGAAGCCGCCCCACTCTACGACCCGCGCGAATATGACGTGGTCGTCGCATCCGGAGAGCAGGTCACCGCCGGCCTCCTCGCCATGACACTGCAGGGCATGGGCCTCAACGCACGCAGTTACATGGGGTGGCAGCTCCCCATCCGCGCCTCGGGTCACGCCTCCGCGCTCATCGAAGGCATCGACGTCGCCGTCCTCGAGCGCGTGTTCGACGATAGCGGGATCGCGGTCATCCCCGGCTTCCAGGGCGTCACCAGCGAAGGCGCGCTCGCCACGCTTGGCCGCGGCGGCTCGGACACTTCGGCGGTCGCGCTCGCCATCGCCGCCAAGGCCGACCGCTGCGACATCTACACCGACGTCGACGGGGTCTACACCACCGATCCGAGGATCGTCCCGCGCGCCCGGAAACTCGACGTTGTCACCTACGAGGAAATGCTCGAACTGGCCTCGGTCGGCGCCAAGGTACTCCAGACCCGTTCTGTCGGGCTCGCGATGCGCTATGGCATGCCGCTGCAGGTCCTCTCCTCTTTCGAAGATCTGCCCGGCACGATGATTGTCGGGGAGGACGGGTCGAATCTAACCACAGGAACTGTCATGGAACGCAACATCATCACCGGCATTGCCCACGACCGCAACGAGGCGTTCATTACCCTGACCGGCCTGCCCGATCGCCCCGGCACCGTCGCCGCCGTCTTCCGCCCGCTCGCCGACGCCGGGATCAACGTCGACATGATCGTCCAGTCGGCGAAAAGCGCGGGCGGCATGAGCGACCTCACCTTCACTGTCCCCAAGGCGAGCCTTGCGCACAGCGTCGACGCGCTCGCCAAGGTTCGCGAGGCCGGCGGGTTCCAGGAACTCCTGACCAACACCGACATCGTCAAGGTCAGCGTCGTCGGGGTCGGCATGCGCTCCAACGCCGGTATCGCCGCGCTGATGTTCGACACGCTCGCCGAGCGCCAGATCAACATCGTCGCCATCTCGACCAGCGAGATCAAGGTCTCGGTCCTGATCAGCGAGGATTATACCGAACTCGCCGTCCGCGTCCTCCACACCGCGTTCGGACTGGACGCCCCCGCCGCCTCGCTCGACGCGGGAGCCGCATCATGAGCGGTGAAGGAATGATCGCCGAACCGCGCGTCATGCACGGCACCGGCGCGGGCACCACGCGCCTCGCCGAGCTGATGCACCGCGGCACCGAGTTTCTCGGCTGCGAGGTCGCGATCATGTGCGGCGCAATGAGCTGGGTTTCCGAGCGCAACCTCGTCTCGGCGATCAGCAACGCCGGCGGCTTCGGCGTGATCGCGTGCGGGGCGATGACCCCCGACCTGCTCGACCGCGAGATCGCCGCCACCAAGGCGCTCACCGCCCGGCCGTTCGGGGTCAACCTGATCACCATGCACCCGATGCTGAGCGAGCTGATCGACGTCTGCGCCAACCACCACGTAACCCACGTCGTCCTCGCCGGCGGCCTGCCCCCCGGCGGCGCGATCGACCGCATCAAGGCGAACGGCGCCAAGCTGATCGCCTTCGCCCCCGCGCTCAGCCTCGCCAAGAAACTGCGCCGTTCCGGAGCCGACGCGCTGGTGATCGAGGGGATGGAGGCCGGCGGCCACATCGGCCCGGTTTCGACCTCGGTCCTCGCGCAGGAAATCCTGCCCGAAATCGCGTCCGAAATGCCGGTGTTCGTCGCCGGCGGGATCGGCCGCGGCGAGGCGATCGCCGCCTATCTCGAAATGGGCGCAGTCGGGGTCCAGCTAGGGACGCGCTTCGTCTGCGCGACCGAGAGCATCGCCCACCCCAATTTCAAGAAGGCGTTCCTGCGCGCCTCGGCCCGCGACGCTATCCCTAGCGTCCAGCTCGACCCCCGGCTCCCCGTCATCCCGGTCCGCGCACTCAAGAACCGCGAGACCGAGAGTTTCGCGGCCAAACAGCGCGAGATCGCCAATGCGCTCGACGCCGGCGAACTCGAAATGGCCGAGGCCCAGCTCCAGATCGAACATTATTGGGCCGGCTCGCTGCGCCGCGCGGTAATCGACGGCGACGTCGAAACCGGCTCGGTCATGGCCGGGCAGTCGGTCGGCATGGTCAAGCGCGAGGAGCCCGTTGCCGCCATCATCGCCGAACTCGTCGAAGAGGCGACGGCGGCACTGGAGAGCCGGGGCTAAACCCCGACCAACCGCTCCTCGACTCCCCGCAGCAACGCCATCGTCTCGCGGCGGAAGTCAGCAATCGCGCCGCCGGTCCCACTGGCGGTCGGCCCGGACCAGCGCGCGGTCTCGACCTCGAGCACTTCGGCGAGCGCCCTGATGTGCTCGAGGAACTGGCGTGCGGACGCCGCGCCGTCGGGATCGCTGGTGTCCGCCAGCAGCGGCAACAGGCTGTCGCCGCCCGCAATGCTGAAATGGCGGCGGAGCAGCGCGGTCAGCCGCGCCAGCTCCCGCCGAACCGCTTCCTCGACCTGCGGGTCGCCTGGCCGGCCGCGAACCTCGCCCCCATCCGCCCGGCCCCCGGGTGGTGGGACAGCCGCGACGCCCGTTCCATTTCCCGGTGAACTGGCACAGTCAGCGGGGAGTGGTTCAGATCGCATCACGGCTGCCCCTCAATTCTGGCGATCGGCCGCCGCCGCCGCCTATGCGCGCTTCCAGATCGTCCCGCGCGCGCTACCAAGTCCAAAGCGGAGCGGCATCGCCGCCGTCACAGAGCCGCGCTTGGTCATTTCGCCCGCCATCTGCTAGCCAGCCTCCATGCCCACCACGGCCGCCACCACCGCGCGCGAAATCCTCACCGGATTGCATCAAGTCATGGCGCGGCGCGGTTCGGCGCAGGCCAAGCTCGACCATGTCGTCGACCTCATCGCCGCGGCGATGAAGAGTGAAGTCTGCTCGATCTACCTCCTGCGCGATAATCTCCTCGAACTGTCGGCGACCCACGGGCTGCGCAAGGAAGCAGTCCACGTCACCCGCCTTGCGCTCGGCGAAGGGCTCGTCGGGTCGATCGCCCGCGAGAACCGCATCCTCAACCTCGCCGAGGCCGCCGACCACCCCGAGTTCGTCTATCGGCCCGAGACCGGAGAGGAGCGCTTCCACAGCTTCGCCGGCGTGCCGATCATTCACCGCGAACAGTCGGTCGGCGTGCTGTCGGTCCAGCATGCCGATCCGCGCGGCTATGAGGACCTCGAGATCGAGGCGCTGCAGACCGTGGCGATGGTCCTGTCGGAGCTGATCGCCAGCGCCCGGCTGGTCGACGCGACCCGCCGCAATACCCAGCGCGACAGCGGCGCGGTGCGCGTCGTGGGACTGAAGCTCGTCGCCGGCATGGCGCGCGGCGTCGCCGTGTTTCACGAGCCGCGCGTGATCGTCCACCAGACCGTCGCCGAGGATACCGAGGCCGAGCGCGCGCGGGTCTATGCCGCTTTCCGCCGGATGCGCGAGCAGATCGAGAACATGACCCGCGAGGCCGAGTTCGGCACCAGCGCCGACCTCCGGGAGGTGCTCGCGACCTACAAGATGTTCGCCTACGACGAAGGCTGGGGTCGCCGCATCAACGAGGCGATCGATAGTGGCCTGACCGCCGAGGCGGCGATCGAGCGCGTCCAGCAACGCACCCGGGCCCGCATGCGCGACATCGACGACCCGCTGCTGAAAGAGCGGATGCACGACCTCGACGACCTCGCCAACCGGCTGCTGCGAATTGTGTCGGGGCGGATGGGCACCGCCGCGCAGACCGGGCTCGCCAAGGACACGGTGCTGATCGCGCGCAACCTCGGCCCCGCCGAACTGCTCGAATACGACCGCCGGCGGTTGAAGGCGGTGGTGCTAGAGGAAGGCTCGCTGACCGCCCACGTCACCATCGTCGCGCGGGCGATGGGCGTGCCGATGGTCGGCCGCATCGGCGACATCCGCCACATCGCCAACGAGGGCGAGCCGGTGCTGGTCGACGGCGACATGGGCGCGGTCGTCGTCCGCCCGACCCGCACCCTGTCGGCAACGTTCGAGACGCGGATGGCGATGAGCCTGCGCCGCCGCGCCGAATTCGCCGCGATCCGCGCCCTGCCGCCGGAGACGAAGGACGGGATGCGGATCACGCTGATGGTCAACGCCGGGCTCGCCGACGACGCCGCCGCGCTCGAGGCGACCGGCGCCGACGGCATCGGCCTGTTCCGCACCGAGTTCCAGTTTCTCATCGCCGCCACCCTCCCCGGCCGCGAGAGCCAGTATCGCCTCTACAAGAGTGTGCTCGACAGCGCCGGCGACAAGCCGGTCGTGTTCCGCACGCTCGATATCGGCGGCGACAAGGCCCTCCCCTATCTCCAGGACCATCGCGACGTGAGCGAGAATCCGGCGATGGGCTGGCGCGCGCTGCGCCTCAGCCTCGAACGTTCGACGCTGATGAAAGTCCAGGCCCGCGCGCTGATCGAGGCGGCGGGAGGCCGGGTGCTGCGCGTGATGTTCCCGATGGTCTCCGAGCCGTGGGAATATGAGGAAGCCCGCGCGCTGGTCGAAAAGCAGCTCGCCTGGGCGACGGCGGCGAAAAAACCGGTGCCGACGCGGATCGAATATGGCGCGATGCTCGAAGTACCGAGCCTCGCCGAGATGCTCGACTTGCTCCTGCCGCGCATCGACTTCCTGTCGATCGGGACCAACGACCTGACCCAGTTCCTGTTCGCCGCCGACCGCGCCGACCCGCGCCTCGCCGCGCGCTACGACTGGCTCAGCCCGGCGATCCTGCGCTTCCTCCGCCGCGTTGCGCGCGAGGCCAAGGCGGCGAACGTGCCCGTGCGGCTGTGCGGCGAGATGGGCGGACGGCCGTTGGAAGCGATGGCGCTGATTGGCATCGGCATCGAGAATTTCTCGATCACCCCGGCGGCGGTCGGCCCGGTGAAAGCAATGGTGCGCTCGATCGATGCTGCCGCAGTTCGCGCCAAACTCGAATCCCTCCTCGCCAAACCGCCCCGCGACATGCGCCGGACTTTAACCGAATGGGCCAAGAAACAGGGCGTTGCGCTCGACTGACGTCGTCTTGCCGACAGCCTTTTGTTGACAGCGGCAACCCGCCCCCTGACAAGGCGGAACGCGTAGGGGAGTAGCATGGACGACATCGAGGAAACCGCGGCTGTCGAAACGGTCGGCGAGCGGCTGAGAAACGCGCGAGAGGCGCAGGGGATAACGCTCGAGGCGGTCGCCGCGCAGACGCGCATCCCAACCCGCCATCTTGCCAGCCTCGAGACGAGCGACTGGGCTTCGCTCCCCGCCCCGACCTATTCGGTCGGGTTCGCCAAGAATTACGCGGCAATCGTCGGCCTCGACCGCGCCGAGATCGCCGACCAGTTGCGCAGCGAAATGGGCGGCACCCGCGTGCCCTACACCCAGGCCGAGGTGTTCCAGCCGGCCGACCCCAAGCGCTCGATGCCGAAATGGCTGATCATCAGCGCGATCGTCGCAGTGCTCGTCGTGATCGCCGTGCTCAGCTTATTGCGCAATCGCGAACTCGATCCGGCGGCGGCCGAGGCAGGCGCTCCGGCGACCTCCACGGCTTCCGTCACCCCGCCCGCCGCCACGCTCACCCCCGCAGCAAGCGGCACCGTCACCCTCACCGCGCTCCAGCCGGTATGGTTCGAAGTGCGCGAAAAGGACGGCGCGGTGATCCACATGGGCCAGCTGACCCCGCCCGAAACCTACGACGTCCCCGCCACCGCCACCGCGCCAGTGATGAAGACTGGCCGCCCCGAAGCTCTGCGGATCACCGTCGGCGGCAAGGAAATCCCTGCGATCGGACCTTCCGGGCGCAGTGCGTCGAACGTCAGCCTGCTCCCCGCCGACCTTGTGCGCGGACCGACGGCAAGTCCCGCGCCGGCGCCGGGCACCCCCGCCGCCCAGTGAAATTCATCGCCGTGACAGGTCGCGCGCTCCACTGTTCTACCCGCCAACCTTCTCGATCCGGATCTTATTCGATGCGATTGCGCTACCTCCTTCTTGCCTCCCTCGCTTTCGCCCCGATCGCCGCCGCCGAGGCGCGCGAGCCGGTCACCCCCGAGCAGCGCATCGAGCGGCTAGAGCGCCAGCTCCGCCAGGTCCAGCGACAGGTCTTCCCCAAGGGCCAGCCAGCCGACACCGCCGGGTTCGTCGACACCCCCGCCGCAACCCAGGAGGCGGTCACCACCCTCACCTCCCGGCTCGACGCGATCGAGCGCCAGATGGCCGACCTCGTCCGCACCGGCGAGGAGAATACGCATCGCCTCAGCGTGATGGAGACCGACCTCGCCCGGCTCCGCGCCGACAATGAGTCGCGCTTCAAGGCGATCGAAGTCGGCGCCGGGGGAGCCACCCTGCCCACTGCAACGGGTCCTGACATTGCTCTCTCGCCCGCGCCGCAACCGCGCGTCGAGGCTCCTCGTCTCGCCCCCGCGCCGGCTACCGCAATCACCCCTGCCGCGACCGACTTCGCCTCAGCCGGAGAGGCTGCCTATGTCACCGGTTTCGACCTGTGGACCGCCAAGAAATACGACGCCGCGATCATCCAGCTGCGCGCGATGTCGTCGAGCTTCCCGGGCCACCGCCGAGTGAGCTGGGCGAACAATCTCGTCGGTCGCGCGCTGCTCGACAAGGGCCAGCCGCGCGCTGCCGCCGAAGCCCTCCTCGCCAACTATCGCGGCGACCCCAAGGGCGAGCGCGCACCCGACAGCCTGTTTTACCTCGGACAATCACTGATCAAGCTCGGTCAGGCGAGCCAAGCCTGCAAGGCCTACGCCGAGCTCAGCGACGTCTACGGCGACACCATCCGCCCGGCGCTCAAAACGATGATCGCCCCCGCCCGCGCCCAGGCGCAGTGCAAGTAGGGAAATCCCGCTTCGCCGCCGACCTCGCCGCGCTGATCGGTCCCGCTGACCGCATCGGCATTGCCGTCTCGGGCGGTCCCGACAGCCTCGCGCTGCTCCTTCTCGCCGCGCAGGCCCGCCCCGGCCGGATCGAAGCCGCCACCGTCGATCACCGCCTCCGCCCCGAATCACGCGCCGAAGCCGAGGTCGTCGCGCAAATCTGCGCCACCCTCGCCGTCCCCCACACCATCCTCACCGCCCGCTGGACCGACCCGCCGATCGCCAACCTCCAGGCCAGCGCCCGCGAAGAACGCTACGCCCTGCTGGCTGAGTGGGCGGTCGAGCACCATCTCGCCGCCGTCGCCACCGCGCACCACGCCGACGACCAGGCTGAAACCCTGCTCATGCGCCTCGCCCGCGGATCGGGTATCGCCGGCCTCGGCGGCGCCCGCCCGCGCCGCCCGCTGGCCGAGGGCGTCGCACTGGTCCGCCCGCTCCTCGGGTGGCGCAAGGCCGAGCTCGCTGCCGAGGTCGCCGCCGCCGGGCTGACCCCGCTCGACGACCCCTCGAACCGCGACCCGCGCCACGACCGCGCCCGCATGCGCGCCTGGCTCGGCGAGACCGGCTGGGCCGACCCTGAACGCCTCGCCGCCAGCGCCAGCCACCTGCGCGATGCCGACGAGGCGCTCGACTGGGCGAGCACGGCGCTCACCGACGCCCGCCTCGTCCGCGATGGCGACGCGATTAAGCTAGACCCGGCGGGCCTCCCGCGTGAATTCCAGCGCCGCCTCCTCCTGAAAGCCTTCGCGCAATTGGACGCGCTCCCCCCGCGCGGTCCCGACCTCGCCAACGCGATGACTGCCCTCGGAAATGGCGAGACCTGCACGCTCGCCGGGCTCAAGCTCGAAGGCGGCCCCAAATGGCGGCTGACCAGGGCCCCGCCCCGTGCCCGTCGCTCCTGAACCCCGCCTCGGCGCAGCGCGGTCGGGCAATTCATCATCTGTTTACCAATATTTGGCCATCGACAGTCGGGCGCGCCGAGTCCATGTATCCCAACTCGGCGCCGCGTTTTCGGGAATTTCCATGCGAACCAAAGCGATCATCGGTTTCCTCCTTGCCAGCCTGGCCCAGCCGGCGCTGGCGGCGGCCTCGCCCGAGTTGATCGGCCTTGAAAGCCAGCTGAACAGCCTCGTCGGCTCGCGTGCCGGCGAATATGGCATCGCCGCGCTCGACCTGCGCGACGGGACGAGCGTCAGCGTCAACGGCGAAACCCCGTTCCCGATGGCCAGCACGGTCAAGGTAGCCATCGCCGCCACCTATCTTTCCCAGGTCGATCATGGCCGGCGCAAGCTCGACGACATGATCGCCGGCCGCTCCGCCGCCAAGTTGATGGAGCTGATGATCACCCGCAGCGACAATGTGGCGACCGACCAGCTCCTCGCCAATCTCGGCGGTCCGGCGGCCGTCCAGACCTGGCTCACTTTCAATGGCATGACCGGCATCCGCATGGACCGAACCATTGCCCAGCTACTGCGAGACCGGCGCAACCTTTACGATAGCCAGGATGTCGCGACGCCGCTGGCGATGGTGACCATGCTGGGCAAGATCGACAGCGGCAATGTGCTTGGTTCCAACAGTCGCGCGGTGCTGCTTGAGCTGATGAGCCGCTGCATGACTGGCACGCATCGCATCCGCGCGCTGCTCCCGCCGGGTACTCGCGTCGAGGACAAGACCGGGACACTCAACGGAGTGACCAATTCGATTGGCTTCATCACCATGCCCGACGGCCGTCGCGTCGCGGTCGCCGTCTTCGCCCGCGGCGGCACCGAGCGCCAGCGCGGCATCGCCGAGGCCGCGCGCGCGATCTACGACCGCTTCGCGGCCAACGTCCGTACCTCCTTCACCGCCCTGATTCCTGCACGATAAGGGGCGCGTGGCCGGCCATCCCAACCGCGCCATCCTGATCGCTGCCGCGCTGCTCGGCAGCTCGGCGGTGATGCTTGGCGCGTTCGGCGCCCACGCGCTGCGCCCGACCCTTGGACCGCAGCAGCTTGGCTGGTGGCAGACCGCGACCCAGTACCAGCTCGCCCACGCGATCGCGCTGCTCGTGATTGCGGTTCTCCCCCTGCGCCGCGCGACCCTCGCCGGCTGGTGCATGGCGCTCGGCACGATCATCTTCTCGGGCACCCTCTACCTGATGGCGCTCGGTCTGCCGCGCTGGCTCGGCGCGATCACCCCGATCGGCGGCGTCCTGCTGATCGCGGGCTGGCTGGTGCTGGGCTGGAGCGCGCTCGAGCGGAGCGAAAGCGCAGGTCGCTAGTGTGCTATCCCGACGACCGCATTCAGCCTGTGAGTGACCCATGCAAACTTGCTGCACCCGAAAATATGTTGGGATGACCGGCACGAGGGCGGGCGATTGTGCGACGCTCATCAGCGCGCTTATGCTTTGCCTGTTTGAAGCGGGGGACTCAGAACGATGTCGATGATCATGGATTTGGCGACAGCGGACGTGCAAGGCGGGAACACCCCTACGCATCTGCAGCGGGTCAGGTCACGCGCCAAGGGAAGCCTGGTCGGCCTATTCTCTAGCGATGACTACCCGAATGAGGCGCTCCGCAAAGGCGAAACCGGCACGGTTAGTGTGCAGCTGACGGTCGGGACCGACGGTCGGGTCAAAGAGTGCCGGGTGAGGCTGTCATCTGCGTCGCCGAGCCTCGATGTCTCGACGTGCCGGATTCTTGCTGACCGCGCAAAGTTCGACCCGGCACTCGACCGCGCGGGACAGCCGGTCACGGACCGCTATTTCCAGCGGATTACTTGGAAGATACCTAAGCCGGACGGCGAACCGGTCGGGGGAGCGAAAGCGCAAATCCTTGTCGTAGAACATGCCGACGGCCGGCTCGATTGCACTATGTGGGGAGAAAATTTGGCGGTTTCGGACCCAGAAGTCTGCCAACAGTGGCGAAAATGGGCGAAGGATTCGTTGGCGCAGCTTCCAAATCCGCTGTCGGCGCCTTATCGAGCGACCTTAACTTTCGAAACGCTGCTGGGAGAGGGGATTCCGATTGCCACGAATCCGGAAATGACCATTCGCGGCGCGGCGCGGTTGTGGATCGATCAAGCGGGACGAGTGACCAGCTGCCAGCCGCTTGCCGAGGCGTCACTGAACGGCGACGACGCAATCGACCTATGCAGCCGTGCCGACGAGCGGCGGTTCGTGACGCTGCCTGCCACGGCCAAGGATCGTGGCGACCGGCAAATGGTGACGATCCGGTCGATTTCGTTCGAAGCGGGCGAACCGTCGACCACCAAATAGCGGACGCCGCGTAGCGAAAGAAAATGCTGTCCTACAGCCGCTTCGTTTCTGTACTCTTGGCCGGATGGATACCCCCGACTTCCCCGACTTCCCCGACTTCCTCGTCTTCACCCCCGTCCCATCCAAGCGCCGCCGCGCCGACGGCTGGACCCCCGACGGCCAGCGCCGCTTCGTTGCCGAGCTCGGTCGCGGCGCCAGCGTGTCCGAGGCAGCGCGCGCGGTGCACCTGTCGCGCCAGACCGCACACGCGCTTCGCTCGCGGTCGGGCGGCGAGGGATTTGCGGCGGCATGGGACGCGGCGCAGGCCTTCGCCCGGACGCCTCCGCGCCTGATGAATGCGCCGGGCACCAGCTTTGGCGGCGTCGATACCCTGCTGGTCCCGCGCACTTACCGCGGTCGCCTGATCGGCTTCGCGCTGCGTCCCGACTATCAGCACGCCAATCGCCAGCTGTTTCGCCTCGACCGGCTGTGCGAGAAGGGTCGGGCGGGGAGCGGCGACGCGCGCTAAACTGACTGAACTGACACCATCGGGCTGACACCGCGCCCATGTTGTCAGCTTAAGCGGCCAGTATCGCAGCCTGTATCATTGTCATTAAGAATGACGCGCTTATCTTAGGGCACAGGGCCGAATGTGCCCCCGCGAGGACGAGATCGATGAACGAGAAGAAGCCGCCCAATGCATGGACCAAGTCGCTGCTCATCTGGGTAGCGGTGCTGTTCGGGCTCGTGCTGTTCGTCCAGATGATCGACGGCGGCGGGCGCGCCACCGGCGGGCAGGCAATCGCCTACTCCGATTTCATCCGCCAGGTCGACGAGGGCAATGTCCGATCGGTGACGATGGCGACCGCCTCGACCGGGTCTGGCGCGTCGATCGCCGGCAAGCTGGGGAATGGCGAGGCTTTCCGCACCACCGCCCCGTCCGATGCCAACGTCTCCGACCGGCTGATCAGCAAAGGCGTCGCGGTCCAGGTCAAGGCCGAGGAGCAGTCCTCGCTGCTGATGCTGATCATTTACCAGTCGCTGCCGTTCCTCCTGATACTCGGCGTCAGCTTCTTCGTCTTCCGCCAGATGCAGAAGAATGCCGGGTCGGGCGCGATGGGCTTCGGTAAGTCGCGCGCACGGATGCTGACGCAGAAGGAAGGCCGTGTGACCTTCTCCGATGTCGCTGGCATCGACGAAGCGCGCGAGGAGCTCGAGGAAATTGTCGAGTACCTCAAGGACCCGGGCAAGTTCGCACGATTGGGCGGCAAGATTCCCAAGGGCGCGCTGCTGATCGGCGCGCCCGGCACCGGCAAGACCCTCCTCGCCCGCGCCATCGCCGGCGAGGCTGGCGTGCCGTTCTTCACCATCTCGGGCTCGGACTTTGTCGAGATGTTCGTCGGCGTCGGCGCATCCCGCGTCCGCGACATGTTCGAACAGGCCAAGAAATCGGCGCCATGCATCGTCTTCATCGACGAGATCGACGCCGTCGGCCGCCATCGCGGCGCCGGCCTCGGCAACGGCAATGACGAGCGCGAGCAGACCTTGAACCAGTTGCTGGTCGAGATGGACGGGTTCGAGGCCAATGAAGGCATCATCATCATCGCCGCGACCAACCGCCCCGACGTGCTCGACCCCGCGCTTCTTCGTCCCGGCCGCTTCGACCGCCAGGTCATCGTTCCGCGCCCCGACATCGACGGCCGCGAGCAGATCCTCGCGGTCCACATGAAAAAGGTCCCGCTCGCCCCCGACGTCGACAAGCGGGTCATCGCGCGCGGCACCCCGGGTTTCTCGGGCGCCGACCTCGCCAACCTGGTCAACGAAGCGGCGCTGCTCGCCGCCCGCCGTGGCAAGCGCCTCGTCGCGATGAGCGAGTTCGAGGAAGCCAAGGACAAGGTCATGATGGGCACCGAGCGCCGTTCGATGGTCATGACCGACGACGAGAAGAAGATGACCGCCTATCACGAGGCCGGCCATGCCATCGTCTCGATCCACGAGACCGCTTCGGACCCGATCCACAAGGCGACGATCATCCCGCGCGGCCGCGCGCTCGGAATGGTGATGAGGCTGCCCGAGCGAGATTCGTACAGCTATCACCGCGACAAGATGTACGCCAACCTCGCCGTCTCGATGGGCGGGCGCGTCGCCGAGGAAGTCATCTTCGGCTATGACAAGGTATCGTCGGGCGCCTCGTCCGACATTTCGTACGCAACCAAGCTGGCGCGCGACATGGTCACCCGCTGGGGCATGTCCGACACGCTCGGCCCGCTGATGTATTCCGAAGGCGAGGAGGAAGTGTTCCTCGGCTATTCTCGCCAGCAGAACATGTCGATGTCGAACGAGACCGCGCAGGCGATCGATACCGAGATCCGCCGTATCGTCGATGCCGGTTACGCCCGCGCCAAGCATCTCCTGACCGAGCACGAGGACGAACTCCACACGCTCGCCAAGGCGCTGCTCGAATATGAGACGCTGTCGGGTGACGAGATCAAGACGGTGCTCGAAGGCGGTCCGATCGACCGCGGCGGGTCGTCGAAGCCACTGCTTCCGGTGGCCGGGTCGTCGATTCCCAAGAGCCGGCGGCCGTCTACCGGCGTGGGATCAGTGGCCCCCGCCGGCGCCTGACCGTGCTTCCGGCGAAAACCGGGAATTCGGGTCGAACATGAACTGATATAAAGTCTGCGAGTCGTGCGTTCAGCGTGCACAGCAAGTATGGAGACGATGTGCACAAGAAGCTTTTTCTCGGTCTCCTCCTCGCCGCGGCGCCAGTCACCGCGGCCAGCGCACAGGATGTCGCGCAATTCCTCGTGAGGGTCGACACTTTGATCCGGCGCGGCCCGTTCGCCCTGCTGTCGCCCGATTTCTACCGGCTGAAGCGGCTGGTCGAGGCTAATGGCGACGAGCTGAAGGTCGAGTATGCGCGCGAGCAAGCCCTGGGTCACCGCACCGCCTTCTGCCCGCCGACCGCCGACAAGCCGCGCGTCAACAAGAACGAGTATCTCGCTGCGCTGCGCGCCGTCCCAATCCACCGCCGCTCGACGACCGACACCAGGGACGTGCTGCGCTCGGTACTCGAACGCAAATATCCCTGCCCGCACCCGTTGCAAAAGGCGGCCGCCTGACGAACAATCGGAACGGGGCGGGAGAGTGGCTTTGCAAAACCTAAGAATCACCCTTGCGGCGGCAGCAATCGTTCTGGCAGCGTCGCCAGTGGCGGCGCGGATGCCGGCGGCGGCATTCCTCAAGAAGGCCGACAGCCTGCGCGCCAAAGGCCCGTTCGCGCTGTTTTCCTCCGACCTGAAGAAACTCCAGTTCGAGGCCGAAGCCGCGGGGGACGAACTTCATGACGAGCATGCCGCGAAGATGGCCGCACACGAGCCGACCGACTGGTGCGCCCCCGTCACCAAATATCTCGGCCCGCGCGAGCTGATCGTCGGCATGCACGCCATTGCGCCGGCCGAGCTTGGGCGGATGGACATCAAGCAGGCGATGCGCACGGTGTTCGAGCGCAACTACCCCTGCCCGAAATAGAGACGCGACATTCGCCGCCATCGATCATCCGGCGATGACCTCCATCGTCAGCAGCGCCACGAGCAAGGTCATGAACCCGAGCGAATAGGTCACGAATACCACATGGTCGTACAGGCGAAAGTGGCGACTGAGCGGAAACAGCAACCACATGAACGGCAGCGATAAGGGGATCAGCAGCCAGCTGGGGATGGCCTGATACCAAGTCCCTTGGGCTCTGACTCAACGCGGGGGATTCCCAAGACGGCTATGATCTGATTCAACATCGCAAGCTGTGGGAGGTTTGCGATGGCGTCGGCGGTCGGGCTGCGGGGTGATTTTGATGGGGTGGGGCTGGTGCGGCTGGCGCGATTGAGCGGGCATGCGAACCAAGTTCGACGGTTGCTGGCGCTGGCAGTGATTTACGATGGCGGCGCGAGACACGAAGCGGCGCGGGTGGGTGGCGTCGGCTTGCAGACGGTTCGGGACTGGGTTTTGCGGTTCAATGCCCAAGGCCCCGACGGCTTGCTGGACGGCAAGGCCCCCGGTCCGCGCCGGGTGCTTGGCCCTGAGCACAAACGGGCGCTTGCCGAGGTCATCGAGCAGGGCCCGATCCCGGCATCGCATGGCGTGGTGCGCTGGCGGATCGTCGATTTGATCCAATGGCTGTTCGACGAATATGGCGTGTCGGTCAGCAAGCAGACCCTGAGCCGGGACCTGCGTGCCATGGGCTACAGGAAACTGACGGCGAGGCCCCGGCACCATGCGCAGGAGGCCGATGCCATCGACGTTTTTAAAAAGACTTCCCAGCCCAGTTGGCAGCGATCGAAGCGACACTCCCGGGTGGCACGCCCATAGAGCTGTGGTGGCAGGACGAAGCTCGGGTCGGTCAAAAGAACGGCATCACCAGGCGATGGGCCAAACGCGGCACCCGGCCCTCGGCCCCCAAGGATCAGCGTACGAGATCGGCCTATATCTACGGTGCGATCTGCCCGGCTGAAGGAAAGGGCGCCGGCCTTGTGCTGCCGCGCTGCAACACCGAAGGGATGACGCTCCACCTCGCCGAAATATCCGCCGCCGTCGCACCTGGCGCCCATGCCGTGCTGCTCCTCGATCAGGCGGGGTGGCATGGCTCACGGGCGCTGGTTGTGCCCGGTAACATCACCCTCATGCCGCTGCCGCCCAAATGCCCCGAGTTGAACCCCGTCGAAAACGTCTGGCAGTTCATGCGCGACAACTGGCTCTCAAACCGCGTCTTCAAATCCTACGACGATATCCTTGATCACTGCTGCTTCGCCTGGAACCGTCTCACCGACCAACCGTGGCGCATCATGTCCCTCGGGCTGCGAACTTGGGCGCATCGGTTCTAATCAGAGAGTCTTGGTATGA
>NZ_JANYGG010000136.1 GCF_025362505.1 Sphingomonas sp.
TACCATTGCTTCGGCTGCGGCGCGCATGGCGACGCGATCCGCTTCCTCACCGACGCACGCGGGCTGCCGTTCATGGAGGCGGTCAAGGAACTGGCGGGCAAGGCAGGGATGGAGGTGCCCGCCGCTGACCCGCGCGACCGCGAGAAGGCCGAGCGCAGCGTCGGGCTGACCGACGTCATGGCGGCGGCGCAAGGCTGGTTCGCCGACACGCTCGCCTCGCCCGAAGGAGCCGAAGCCCGCGCCTATCTCACCAACCGCGGGATCGACGCCACCGTCGCCAAGCGCTTCGGCCTCGGGCTCGCCCCCAACGCCCGCAACCGCCTCAAGGCCGCGCTCAACAGCTTCGGCGAGGAGAAGCTCGTCGACACCGGCATGCTGATCAAGCCAGAAGAGGGCGACACTTACGACCGGTTCCGCGGCCGGCTGATGATCCCGATTCGCGACCCGCGCGGTCGGGTCATCGCGTTCGGCGGGCGCATCCTGGGGGACGGCGAGCCCAAATACCTCAACTCCCCCGAGACTGTCCTGT
Organism: Sphingomonas sp.; assembly: GCF_025362505.1. GTDB lineage: Bacteria > Pseudomonadota > Alphaproteobacteria > Sphingomonadales > Sphingomonadaceae > Sphingomicrobium. The sequence continues at coordinate 530 of NZ_JANYGG010000136.1, forward strand.
TCGACAAGGGCCGCACCCTCTACAATATCGACCGCGCCTCCCCCGCCAGCCGCACCGCCAAACGCCTCATCGTGGTCGAAGGCTATATGGACGTGATCGCGCTCGACCGCGCCGGCATTTGCGAAGTCGTCGCCCCCAACGGCACTTCCGTGACCGAGGCCCAACTGGAACGGATGTGGCGGCTCGACCCCGCCCCCATCCTGTGCTTCGACGGCGACAGCGCCGGGCAGAAAGCCGCGATCCGCGCTGGCCAGCGCGCGCTCCCCCATCTCGCCCCGGAGCGCACCCTGCGCTTCGTCGCGCTGCCGCCGGGCCAGGACCCCGACGACCTCGTCCGCAGCGGCGGCCGTGCCGCGCTCGATGCGCTGTTCGCCGAGCCCGAACCGCTGGTCGAGCGCCTCTGGCGCCACGAACGCGATGCCGCCCCGCTGACCACCCCCGAAGCCCGCGCCGGGCTGCGCCAGCGACTGATCGAGCATTCCCAGGCGATCGGTGACCGCAGCCTCGCCTCGCTTTACCGCGACGAATGGCTCGCCCGCTTCGACGCACTCGTCCGCCCGCAGCGCGCCCAATTTGGCGGCGGCCCCGCGCGCCCGTTCGAACGGCGCGGCAAATATGATCCGAAGACTCGCCGGTTCGTGTCCCCCGAGGGGCCGACAGGTCCGGAAATCCGGGCGATCGGGTCGGTCGGTATCGACCCCAGCATGGCCCGCGCCCTGCTCACCGGTTTCGCCCTTTTCCCCGAGGCGCTCACCGCCCAACTCGAAGCCCTCGCCCATCTCCCCATCGCCGATCGCACCGCGGCCGCGCAGCGCGCCCGACTGGTCGACGCGGCGATGTCGGGCGAACCGCTTGATCGCGAAGCGCTTCTCCCCATATTGGCGGCAAGTGGCGGACGCTCCGCGCGACGCGGTGGCATCGGCTTCTCCTTTACGCGTCCAGATACCGACCCCGCGCAAGCGGCGAGCGACCTGGCCGCGGCGATCGAGGCGCTGACCGCGTCGGCGGAGGTCGAATTGGCGCTCGCCGATGCGACGCAAGCGCTCGCAACCGGGGACGACGAGGCGTTCGCCGAGCAGCAGCGGCTGCACGGCGCGCGCGATGAAATAAAGGAACGGCTGGCGCGGCTGGCCGGCAATGAGTAAGCGGCACGACAATATGGCGAAAAACGACACCAGCGAACTCGAGCAGGACGGCGGCGACGCCCCGCTCATCGACCTCAACGACGCCTCGATCAAGAAGTTGATCGCGCGCGCCAAGAAGCGCGGGGTGATCACCTACGACGAATTGAACGAGGCGCTTCCCTCGGGCCAGATGGATTCGGACCAGATCGAGGACATCACCTCGGCGCTGTCCGAAATGGGCATCAACATCGTCGAGAATGCCGAGGAAGGCGCCGACGAGGAGGAAGAAGCCGAGGAGCCCGTCGAAGAGGTCGATCCGCTCGACGACAGCGGGCCCAAGCCGGTCGCCGTCAAGAAGGAAACGATCGACCGCACCGATGACCCGGTGCGCATGTATTTGCGCGAAATGGGCGCGGTCGAGCTGCTCAGCCGCGAGGGCGAAATCGCCATTGCCAAGCGCATCGAGGCGGGCCGCGACACGATGATCTGGGGGCTGTGCGAAAGCCCGATCACGTTCAACGCGATCATCGAATGGTCGAACAACCTCAACGAAGGCACGATGCAGCTGCGCGAGATCCTCGATCTCGAAGCGATGCTGTCGAAGGGCCCGACTCCCGAGCAGGTGTCGGAGTCCGAGGACGATAACAACGACGAAATCAGTGAAAAAGCCGTCGGTCCGACCTTCAAGGAGGAGGCCGAACCGGTCGAGGCCAGTGCCGACGCCGATTCCGATGAAGAGGATATGGTCGACCGCCGCACCCCCGCCGCGGTCGAGGACGAGGATGAGGACAACACCCTCAGCCTCGCCCAGATGGAAGAGCAGCTCAAACCGGTCGCGCTCGAGAAGTTCGCCTCGATCACCGCGCTGTTCAAGAAATTCTCGAAGCTCCAGCAGGCCCGGCTCGAGGCGCTCGGCGCCGGCGTCGGCTTCCCCGCCTCGGACGAGAAGAAATACCAGAGCCTCTCGGAAGAACTGACCGCCGAGGTCGAGAGCGTCCAGTTCCACGCCGCGAAGATCGAATATCTCGTCGACCAGCTGTACAGCTACAACCGCCGTCTGACGACGCTCGGCGGCCAGATGCTGCGCCTCGCGGAGCGCCACAAGGTGCCGCGCAAAGCCTTCCTCGACAGCTATATGGGCGCCGAGCTCGACGACGGCTGGCTCGAGCGCGCGTCGAAGATCGACAAGAAATTCGCAGCTTTCGCCGTCGCCGAGGAAGAAAGCGTCGAGCGCATTCGCTTCGAGATCGCCGACATTTCGCAGCAGACCGGAATGGCGCTCCCCGAGTTCCGCCGGATCGTCAACCAGGTCCAGAAGGGCGAGCGCGAAGCCCGCATCGCCAAGAAGGAAATGGTCGAAGCCAATCTGCGCCTCGTCATCTCGATCGCCAAGAAATACACCAACCGCGGACTGCAGGTCCTCGACCTCATCCA
>NZ_JANYGG010000013.1 GCF_025362505.1 Sphingomonas sp.
GCTCGCCAGCGGCAATGACCTCGTCTCGCTCAGCGGACGGGTGATCAATCCGACCGACGCGACCCAGGCGGTGCCCGCGCTTCAGGCCGACCTGCGCAATGGAGCCGGCAAGCTGGTTTACAGCTGGACGATCGCCCCGCCTGCGCCGCGCCTGCCACCGCGCGGCAGCACCAGCTTCAACGCCGCAGAACTCGGTGTGCCGGCCGACGCGACGTCGCTGACCCTCCGCTGGGCTAACTAAGCTCCTAGCTTTTCAGGGAAATTCGACCAACTGTGCAGACTGCCGCTGGCCGTCGATGCGGACCGATGCCCGATGAAACAAACCGCTCTCCGACGGGCGCGATCGGTCGAAATGCACTCTTGCACCCTCGATGATCCGAACCATTACGCGGGCTTCTCCATGAACTCGGCCGTTCGGCACGAAGCCAATCGGCCCACGCGCCGGCGCGGTGGCATAAACGCTGGCCGCGGCGAGGAGGAGCGCGATCATGCCCCCTCAACGCACGTCCTGGCGCCAAGGTAAACAGCGCGTTTACCACTGTCCCGCGCCGGGACCCGATCGTGCCCGGCCGATTGGCCCACGCCGTGACCCCAGCGGGCGCGGCCGATTGGCGTTGCGCGGCCGGAAACGCTTTGCTAGTGGCCGCGCCTTGCCAGAGGCTCCCGATCGTTGAGCCTGTTCACGTGCGGTCGTGGCGGAATGGTAGACGCGCAGCCTTGAGGTGGCTGTGGCCGAAAGGCCGTGGAAGTTCGAGTCTTCTCGACCGCACCAGAACCGAGCGACCCGCTCACCGCCCCCCAACGGCGAAGTCGTCTCAGACGACTATGGTTAATGCAGGGCCGGTCCCGGCGACGCATTGGACGCGATCTGGGGCAGGGTCGTCGGGCGGATCGGCCCGAGCCGGACGGTCGGCTTGCCGCCAGTGACGACAATCGCCGTTTCCAGCGTGGTTGCCGAATGGATCGCGGCGGCCGAGGTAGCTGCGATGCGCGCGGTGTAATGACCGTAAGCAACCGAATCGAAGAGAAAATATCCGTCATAGTCGCTTCGCGTGGTCGCGACGGTCCTGCCGGCAGCGTCGACCAGTTCGATGTCGACACCTTCGAAGCCGCCGCCGCCCTCCTTGACCAGCACGCCTTCGACTGTGCCCGCGCCGACCAGACCGATTTCGACCTCGGCGGCGATGCCGGGGCGCGGGGTGACGACCTGCAGCGCCTTGCGCGGCGTGAGTGTCGGATCTCTGAGGCTCGACTGGTCGATCCCGACCGCAACCGGCTGATAGATGGCGAGGCCACCGACCGTCGCCTGGCCGCGCTTGTCGGTCGGCTGGGTCGCGGTCCGGGTTCCGGTGGTGATCAGCGCGCCGGGCTCGTCGGGTTCGCCCGGATCGCGCTGGCCATTGTCGTTGGAGTCGCGATAAACTCGCGCGCGGACCATGCCGGCGCTCGCCAGCGGCTGGCGCGACGGGCGGAAGCCGCGCGACGGGTCGAGCGAGAAATTGAGGTTGAAGCCGACCGCGACCGAACCGTCGGTCGCCGCCTCGGCGGTCAGCGCGACCGCCATCGAGTCGAACCGGCGGATATGCGACAGGCGGGCGCGACCGCGGCGGAACTGGCCATCATAGCCGAGCCCCGCCTCCCAATCGGCCTTTTCCGAGGCCGACCAATAGGCCGAAAACTCGACCTGCTTGATGCGGGTCGAGGGTTTGACGTCGAACGTGCCGCTGCCGCGCAATCGAACCCGGCCGATATGGCCAGCGCCGATCAACGAGGCTTCGACGGTGTCCGGCGGCGCCGGGCCGTGCGCGTTGCTGGTGTGACGGTAGCGCAGGTCGGTGCCGAGGTTGAATCGCCCGATGTTCGCCGACAAGCGCCCCGCAGCCTCGAGCTCGCGCGACGAATCGGCGCGGTCGACGATCCGCAGCGAGGCGGTCGCGGGGACGACCGCACGGCCGATATGGAGCGGTGCCGACAGCGCGAGTTGCGCCTGGCGAATCGATCGCTCGCGGATCCCGTTGAGGCGGAAGTCCCTGGCAACCAACGCTTCTCCGGAAATATTGAGGCCGCCGAGCTTGGCCAGCAGCGCGCCCCGGCCGGCGAGCCCGCCGTGACTGTCGCGCACCCCGGCGACTTCGATCAGCGCCTTGCCGATCGACCGGCGCACCGTTCCCTCGACGAAGGTGAGCCGCTCGTCGTTGACCATCTGCATCGTCGCGGCGAGCCCGATCGAGGTGCGTTCGTCGAGGCCGTGTTCGAGCGCGGCGGTCGCCTGGAGCTTCGGCACCAGCTTATTGTCGCGTGGTGCGCTGCGAAGTGCGACGAGGTCACGCGCGGGCTGGTTGACCCCGGTCCAGTACCAGGTCTTGCCGGGCGGCGCGGCGGCGTCGGCGACGTTGACCGTCTCGGTCCGGCTGCGCAGCTGGCCTTGCGGGCCGTAGAGCCGAATTTCGACCTGGTTTTCGCCATAGTGCAACGGCACGTCGTCGAAATGATAGCGCTGGTCGCTACTTGCCGGCGCGAATCCGAGCAGTTCGCCGTTGCGATAGAGTTCGGCCTCCCATCCGGCGGGCAATTCGCCTTCGAAATGGGTGCGGTCGAACGCGGTCGGGGTGAACAAGGGGCGATTGGTGACGACCGCGCCGCGACCGACCGCGCCCGATCCGATCAGCCGGCTGTCGAACCCGGCGACATCGCCAAACCCGAAGTGGGTCGCCTTGAGCGGGCCGAGCAGGGTGGCGTCGGGATCGGACTTGAAGGCGTGGAAGCGCACGCTGTTGGGCTTGCCGCGCACGTCGGTCGCCATTTGCGCGTCGTAGGACAGCGTCGCGACTTCTCCGGCGGCGAGCAGCGAGGCGCGGCGATCGACGCGGGTGCCGCTGCGCGCGTCGTAGGTCACCCCGCCGCTGACGACGAAATCGAGCGCCGGGGCGCGCCACAGTCGGTAGGGTAGGCGGACCTGCGGCAATTCGCCGAGGCTGAGGCTCGCCTTGTGGAGCCTGGCGGCGCGATCATGGCGTTCCCTGGTCAATTCAACCGGCAATTTTGCTTCGGATTCAAGCAATAACATCGATCCGGCGAGCGACGGCTTGACGCCAATCGCGAACCAGCGGGCGAGCGCCCCAGTCTCGACGCACCAGCCCTCGGGGGTTTCGCGGACGGTTCCGCTCGACAGCATCTCGTGCTTGCCCGCGCCATAGGCGACCTGGCCGGTGCCGAGGTCGATGCTGATCCGGTTCTTTTCGTTGAACGCCCAGCCGCTGGCCTTTTTCGCCGCGAGGTCGATGTGCATCGGCACGTCGAGCGTGGTCAGGAAATCGCCAAGCAGGACGCACGTCCCTTCGGGGGTGCCATAGGCGCGGACCCCGTCGCCAAGCCGCAACTGGCGGATGTTGACCTCGAGCATATACTGGTCCTCGGGGTCGGCGGTCCACGACGCGCCCGAAGGGGCCGAGGCCGCACCCGTGGCGACGCTGCCCGCGGCGAGCGCCGGCAGCGTCAGCGCGGCAACGAGGCCGCGGACCAGGCTGCGGGCAAGCCGCAAGCGTATGTGCCCCCTGGCCTTCCCGTGGTCCTAGCGCAGCACCGCGCTGGTCTCGGCGATCACTTCGGGTCCCATTTCGGTGGTTTCGACATATTGCACCGTGACCGGGCCGCTGGCCGAGGCGAGCAGCTTTTCATTGACCGGGATGGCGATGCTGCGCGTGGCCAGTTCGGTATAGATCGCGACGCCACGCTGGATCGCGATCGGATCCTTGATCCCCGCCTTCATCACGCGCACTTCGCCGAACGTCGAGCGGGTGCCGCTGCGGCTCAAGTCGAGCGCGACCGCCGGCTTGCCGTCTTCCTTGACGAGGTGGACGTTGGCGATGCCGGCCTTCGCCTGGAGATTGCCGAGGCGGACGATCACCGGGATGGTCACGCCATAGACCGGGGTGAGCGCAAAGCTGATGCCCTTGGCCTCGGTGGTCGGGGCGGCGACCGGGCGTGGCGCCGGGATCGCGCGAAACAGCAGGTGGACGCGATACTCGCCATCGGCCAGCCCGGCCGGAGCGCGCGCGGCGATGTTGATCGTCTGCGGCTGGTTGGGCGGTAACGTGACCTTGCGCGGGGCGTAAAGGATCATGTCGGATGCGGCCTGTTCGGCGCTGTTCGGGGTCGGCACGTCGACCAGCGTCCCGTCAGCGGTCATCCGGCGCATTTCGACGCTGATGCGTTAGGTGGCGACGTCGTCACCGATGTTGTTGAGGATGATCTGCGTGCCGCGGCTGCCGTTGAGCACGATCCGGGTGGGCGCGACGAGCAGGTCGCCGATGCCGGCGCTGGCCGGGGTGGCGACGGCGCACAGCGCGAGTGGCGCGATGACGGCGAGGCGGGCGATACGCGAAAAAATGGTCACGAGCAGGTCTCCATCCAATGTGGAGCTTTTCTGCGTCCGAACTGGTTACTTTATCGCTAACCATCGCGAAACGAATTGCCGGCGCGCCATGGTCGGGTCACGAAAAAGGGGCCGCCGTTGCCGGCGACCCCTGCTGGTCTTCGATCGAACGCGTCGAACTTAATAGTCGACCGTCACGATCAGGTTGCCGGTGTAAACGCCATCGGTCGTCGCGGGGTCGATGGCGAACGCCCCGCCGACGTTGAAATTACTGCCCGGTGCTCCCGAGTTGGTCAGCAGCACGGTGGCCGGCGCGCTCGGTGTGAACAGCAGGTTGGTCGTGCCGTTGGTGATGTTGGCGGCGGTGGTGGCGATCTTGACCGTCTGGTTGTTCGACCCGGCGACATTGAAGATCGCCTGCTTGCCGGTGGCGGAGCAGGTCAGGCCGGTGCCGCAGGTGATCGCGCCCGCCTGGCTGATCGACACCGCGGTCGAAGCGGTGACGGCGGTCAGCAGGATCGTGCCGAAATCGATGCTCTGGGTCGCAGTAAGCACGAGCGGCTTGACGATCTGCGCCCTGGCGGTGGCTGGCGTGGTCGCGCTGACCGGGGCGGCGAGCGCCGGCGTTATGGTTAGCGCAGCGGCGGTAACGACGGCGGTGGCCGCCAGGATACGAGCGAAATTCATAAGATCAGTCCCCACTGGTCTCGACCCGAACCGACGGGCCGTGGTGAGGAGGCTGTTAACCAAGGCGGGTTGCGACTTTGCTCAGCGATATGGTTACCGCGCCGTTTACGAAGCCGCCGGATCGGATCAGCTTCTTGCAACGAAAAAGGGGCCGCCGTCGCCGGCAGCCCCCCAAACTCATACCAACGGGTTATCGAAATCAGTTATAATCGACGGTGACGTCCATGTTGCCGGAATAAACGCCGGCAGGGGTCGTCGGAGCGACGGCGATGCTGCCACCGACCGCGAAGCTCGCGGCGCCGGTTCAGCTGAGCGTCAGCGGGCTGGCCGATGCCGCGGCGGGCGTGAAGAGCAGCGTCGCCGCCCCCGGGCCAGTGATCGTGGTCGGGGCGACGTATACCTTGACGACCTGGTTGGCCGAGCCGGCGACATTGAAGTTGGCCGCGCTGGTGGTTCCGCCGCACAACAGCTGGCTGGTGCACGCGACGACGCCGGCTTCGCTGATGTTGACCGTCTGGGTTACGACCATGCCGTTGCGGATCAGCGTTCCGAAATTGAGGTCGCTGGTCTTGGTCAGCGTCAGCGGATCGACGATCTGGGCGGTGGCGGTTGCCGGAACCGCGGCCCCGACGGGCGCGGTCGCGGCATAGGCCGGCGCGGCGAACGCGGCGCTGGCGGCGAGCATGGTCAGCGTACGAGCGAATCTGGTCATCTGAAGTCCCCACTTGGTTGCAAAAGCTGGCGGTTTTCCGGACCGACCGGCCAACCGTGAGGAGCGCATTAACCGTGTCGGCTTTCGCTTTTCCTCCGGGACAGGGTTACCGGCGTGTTCACGTTTGATCCGTGGTGGATGTATTTGCCCGGCAGGTCCGCGTGACGTCAAAGATAGTCGACGTCGACCTGGAAATCGCCGCGGAAGTCGCCGTCCACGGTCCCGGTGACGTGGAGCTCGCCGCCGAAGCGAAAGCTCAACATCCCGTTCGCCCCGATGCGGGGGAGGGTCGGAAGATCGCTGCGGATCGAATCGATGCGGACCTCGCCCCCCGAAGTTCCAAACAGGCTGATCGACTGCGGCAGGCCGATGCGCACCGCGCGCCCGGGCTCGCCACGCACCGTGACGGTCCCGGCCATCGCCCGCCCGCCGATCGACATGACCGCGCCGCTGGTCTGGTGCGATCCGTCGGGGCCGAGCGTCGCCGACCCCGCGCCAACGCCGGCGAGGACCAGCCGGTCGAAATCGAGATTGGTCTCGACCTCGAGCTTGACGGGTATCGTGGAGTCGGTTTCGGGCGTGGCGGTCGGCGCGACGCACAACCGGCATTGGGCCGCGACCGGCTGCGCAAGCGCAAGCGCCGCAAACCCCAGCGCGACCGCTGGCAACAAGGACAAGATGCGCACCACCATGCATCCTTCGCTAGCAAGGAGGCGTTGAAAGAGGGTTAAGCGCACCCTAACTGGATGGGCGCCTTCCAATCGCGGAGTAAAGCATGGCCGACAAGATCGAACGCAGCGAAGCCGAGTGGCGCGAGCATCTCGGCGAGGAACGGTACCGGATCCTGCGCCAGGCCGGCACCGAGGCCGCCTTCTCCGGCGAGTTGCTGAACAACAAGGGCGACGGCGCCTATGTCTGCGGCGCGTGCGGCGAGCCATTGTTCGCGAGCAGGACCAAGTTCGAAAGCGGCTCGGGCTGGCCCAGCTTCACCGCTCCGGTCGCGGGCGAGGCGGTCGAGGAAATCACCGATCGCAGCCACGGCATGACCCGCACCGAAGTGCGCTGTGCCAAATGCGAAGGCCATCTCGGGCACGTCTTCCCCGATGGCCCCGGACCGACCGGCTTGCGCTATTGCATCAACTCGGCCTCACTCGATTTCGCGCCAGGGGACGAATCCGCGAAGGGTGAACCGGCGGCCAGCGGGGAGCGGCGTTGAACGAGGCGCTTGGCGAACCGACCGGCCGCCTCTAACCTTCGTCGCCAATGGCTTCCGCATCCTCCGCCCGCTCGCGGTTCAAGAGCATCCTCATCTGGGCCGGCGCGATCCTCGCTTTCCTGCTGGTCGTGCTCGGCATCGCGGTCGCCGTCGCGACGTCGCAGCTGCCCGACTATGACCAGCTAAGGAAGCGCAGCGACCTTGGCCAGATGATCCGCATGCGCGCCGCCGACGGCACCGTGCTGGTGTCGCTCGGGCCCAGTTTCGGGCGCTGGCTGACGTATGACGAGATCCCGCCGACGATGCGCGCGGCGATGATCGCGATCGAGGACAAGCGCTTTCGGTCGCATCCCGGCGTAGATCCGATCGGCATCGCGCGATCGCTTCAGGTTCGGGTCGCCAGCGGCAAGTGGAAGCAGGGTGGGTCGACGATCACCCAGCAGCTCGCCCGCAACATCTTCCTCAACAATAATCGCACCCTTTCGCGCAAGCTGCAGGAGGCGGTCCTCGCGCTCGCGCTCGAGGTGAAGTTCAGCAAGAACCAGATCCTCGAGCTCTATCTCAACCGCGTCTATTTCGGCGGCGGGTCCTATGGCATCGATGCGGCGGCGCGGACGTTTTACGGACATGGCGCCGACCGGCTCAGCCTCGGCGAAGCGGCGATCATCGCCGGGCTGGTCAAGGCGCCGTCCAATTACTCGCCGACCGCCGACGCCGAAGCCGCCAAGAGCCGCGCCAAGGTCGTGCTCAACTCGTTGGTCGAAAATGGTTTCATCAGCCGCGCCGCGGCCGACGGCGTCGATCCGGCGACGGTCCGCCTGACCGCCGCGCCGCGCCAGAACAGCGTGCGCTATTTCACTGACTGGGCGATGCCGCAGCTCGACACGCTGATCGACGAGACGCGCGAACCGATCGACGTGTGGACCACGCTCGATCCCGGGATGCAGGTCGCCGCCGATCGGGCGATCAACGCCAATGCGCCGGGTGGAGCGCAGGGCGCGCTGGTCTCGCTCGATCGCGACGGAGCGGTCCGCGCGATGGTCGGCGGGCGTGATTACGTCAGCTCGATCTACAACCGCGCGACGCAGGCACAGCGCCAGCCGGGGTCGTCGTTCAAGCTGTTCGTGTACCTCGCCGCGCTCGAAAGCGGGATGAAGCCAACCGATACGATGGTCGACGAGCCGGTCGAAATACAGGGCTGGAAACCGCGCAACTCGACCCGCGGTTTCGCCGGGACGGTCACCCTGCGCGAGGCGTTCTCGCGCTCGATCAACACGATCAGCGCGCAGATCGGCGCGAAGCTCGGCTTTTCGACGATCGCCGACATGGCGCGCCGCTTCGGCCTGACCAGCGAGATCTCGACCTACCCGGCGATGGTCCTGGGCACGAGCAATGTCCGGCTGATCGAGATGACCAAGGCGTTCGCGTCGGTTGGCAATCACGGCGTCGCGATCGTCCCCTATGCGATTCGCAAGGTGGTCACCGCCGACGGTCGGCTGCTCTACAATCGCGAAGCGAACGACAGTCGCGTGCTGGTCGCGCCGTGGGTCGCGGCGGAAATGACCGACCTGCTGCAGTCGGCGGTGCTTTCCGGCACCGGCCGCGCGGCGCAGATCGGCCGGCCGGTGGCGGGCAAGACCGGGACCACCAGTTCGAACAAGGACGGCTGGTTCATCGGCTTCTCGTCGGGGCTGACGACCGGCGTGTGGATGGGGCGCGACGACGCCCGGCCGATCCCGGGCCTGCAGGGTGGCACCGCTCCGGCGCGCGCCTTCCACGACTTCATGACCGTCGCCACCGCCAACCGCCCGATCGAGCAATTCGAGACGCAGGTGCCGATTCCCGACTGGCAGCTCGAGCCCGACGAGGAAGCAATGGGGCTCGGCCTCGACGGCAATCTCGTCGCACCCGAAGCGCCGCTGGTCGATGCCGACGGCAACCCGATCCCGCCGACCGATCGCCAGCTGCCGATGCCGAATGGTACGCCAGGACAACCGGCGGTCCGCCCCGATGGCACCGGGCCCGACCAGAACTGGCTCGACGACGTGCTCAATCGCGGGGCGCAGCGCAGGCCCGCCGCACCGGCGCCCGTGCGTCGCCCGCCGCCGGTGCCGTCAGACCCGGCGACCGACCCGGCGCAGGACGGGGCTCAGCCGCCGCAGTAATAATCGCGCCGGAGCGACCGGGCCGCCGTAGAGTGCCGCTTCCGCCGCCTTGAAGCGCGGGCCGTGGTCCATGTGGAGACGGTGTGCGACTTCATGCGACACGACGAAGCGGCGGACATGCGGCGGCGCGAGGATCAGCCGCCAGCTGAAGCGGATCGCGCCCGTCGCCGAGCAGCTGCCCCAGCGCGAATCGGCGTCCCCGACCGAGACCGCGCTAACCGTCACGCCGGCTGCTTCGGCGACTGCCCTGGTTTCAGCCGACAGCGTGTCGCGGGCGCGGCGCCTGAGCCACGCCTCGATCCTGGTCGCGAACGATTCGCGCGGCCCGCCGCAGCTGAGTGCGCCGGGGGCGTGGACTATCGTGCGGGTCGCGCCTTCGATCCAGCTCAGGAGCACCTCCTCTCCGTCGAGCGGGATCGTCACGCCGGGTTCGAACGGCAGCGGGTGCGGCTGGCGAGCGAGCTGTGCTTCGACCCACCGCTGCTGCTCGGCCGCCCAGGCGAGCGCGGCGCGGCGCGGGGTGCGCGGCGGGACGGTCAGCATCAGTCCGCCGCTCTTCTCGTCGAAGCGCAGTTTGAGCCGCCGCGCGCGCGGATGGACCCGCAGCGTGAGCGGCACCCCGGCGACGAAATCCTTAGAGAGGGCGGTCGACAATATGATGCTCGAGCTCGCCGGCGTCGACTTCGCTGACCGTCCAGCCACGGGTCGACTGGCCCGCCGCGTGGACGCTCTCGCGGTCGCCCGAGATGAGGTAATGCCATTCGAACAACGGCTGGTCGTCGCCGCGCAGGCGATAGGCGCAGGTCGACGGCAGCCATTCGAGTTCGTCGAGCCGGTCGCGGTGAAGCACGACGCAGTCGGACACATATTTGCGCCGATGCGTGTAGTCGGTGCATTGCGACGTCTTGCGGTCGAGCAGTTTGCACGCGACGTTGGTCGGGTGAAGCTCGCCGCTGTCCTCGTCCTCGAGCTTGTGCAGGCAGCAGCGGCCGCACCCGTCGCACAGCGCCTCCCACTGTCCGCGATCGAGTTCGCGCAGGGGTTTTTCCCAGAACGGCATTGGCTTATTCATTTAGAGCCTGATCGGTTGAGGTGGAAGCGCTTCGCGCTTCCACCGAGAGCGTGAATCAGGCTCTAATCATATGCTTAGACCATGATTCACGTTTTAGACTGGTTCAGTCTAAAACGATCATGGTCTAAAGGCCAGCAATGGGCTGGCACGGCGACGGGTTCAAGGTGAGGCGGAGAAATATGCGCGGCAGGACAGGCTTGGCGATCATCGCGCTGGCGCTCGCGTCCGCTCCGGCGGCGGCGCAGTTGGGCGGGGCCAAGGGCGAATCATTCCTGAGCGCGGTGCGCGACGTCGACGGCAACAAGGCGACCGAGCTGCTCGACGCCAATGGCTCGACCGTGCTGTCCTATCGCGGCGCGAAGGGCGAGACCGCGCTCAACATCGTCACGCGGCGGCGCGATTCGACCTGGCTCGGCTTTCTCATCAGCCGCGGCGCCGATCCGAATGTCGGCGACGACCGTGGCGAGAACCCGCTGCTGATCGCGGCGCGGCTTGGGTGGGAAGATGGCGCGACGCTGCTGCTGGGACGCGGAGCGCGGGTCGATTTCACCAATCGCCTCGGCGAGACCGCGCTGATCGTTGCGGTCCAGCAGCGCCAGACGGGGCTTGCCCGCCAGTTGCTCGAAGCCGGGGCCAATCCCGACAAGAAGGACGCCGCCGCCGGCTTTAGCGCGCGCGATTATGCCAAGCGCGACAATCGCGCGACCGACCTCGTGCGATTGATGGAGACGGTCAAGCCGACCAAGAAGATCATCGCCGGACCCATCTGGAAGTAAAGCGACGGGCGCGCTGAGACTTTAATTCCAGCCGCCGAACGTCGGGTCGATCTGCGCCGACAGGCGCCGCGCCGCGCGGCGGGCGAAGCGGAGCAGTTCGGCCTTGCGCCGCGCCGGGGCGAGCGGGCGCAGGACGGGTTCACGCAGCACCGCGGCATCATAACGGTCGGCGACGATCAGCCCCGCTGCCTCGGGCAGGAAATGCTCGGCCTCGGTCAGCTGCGCCAGCGACTGCGGCACCGCCCAATAGAAATGGTCGCAATAATCGAGGTAATCGCGCCACTTGCCGTCACCGAGCAGGTCGGCCTTGGCGACCTTAATCTCGACGATCGTCAGCTGGCCCCGGGCGTCGATCGCCATCAGGTCGGCGCGGCGTCCGTTAGGCAGCGGCACTTCGCAGATCGCGAACAGGTCGCGGCGGCAGAACAGCCGCGTGACGCCGCGAGCCACTTCCCCCGCGATCGGCGGGGCGTCGACGAAACAGTCGGGAATCAAGACACTCGCCATCCGCTACGCCTAGAACAAAGCAGGACCGGATGCCAGTGACATCCGGTCCGCCAGGCCCTCTCCCAGAGGGTGTTCTCCGCCGTTGTGGCGGTTGAAGCCTGTCCGACCGCCTCAGCGGTAGAAGATGTGGTTGCCGATCGTCGCGACCCGGGTCGCGTGCCACGCCGGCGAGACGCGGGTGGCGTGGAAGAACAAGGCACGCGGCGCGGCAGAGTTCTTCAGCCGGGCGTCAACGATCGCGGCGATCGCGACGGCGGTCTTCCACTGGTTGCCCGAGCGCGCGATGCCGGGCATCGCGTGACCGCGCACGAAGCTGAACTGGCCGCGCTGGAACACCACACCGCAATAGGTCGAGGCGAAGCGGCCGGACTTGGCACGGTTGGCGATGACTTCGCCGACGGCAAGCTGGCCGGCGAGCGGTTCGCTCTTCGATTCGAAGTAGATCGCGCCGGCGAGGCATTCCTGATCGCGGCTGGCGGGGGTGGCGCTCTTCAGGCGCGACACCATTGACGCCAGCGATTCGCCGGGAACCGATTTGATGACATTGATGTCTTGCTGATCGGACCCATCGCTTTGGGGGCCCGCGGTCACCACGGGATCAGCTTCGGGAAGCGCCTCGACCGGGACCGGCGTGATAATTCTGGGAAGCTCGTTGGAAGCAAGGAGCGGTTCGGGTGCCATGTTCGTCGAGGTGACGAGCGAAGCAGGAAGAACCTGCGCCGGGGCGACCGAGGAAGAGGCCAAAGCGGCCAGCACCAGGATGGTGGTGCGAAACGACACGGGCATTCAAACCATTCAAGATGCGGTGATCAGGCGCGAGGAGTGAGGCGTATTCGCCTTCTGTTTCCCTCGGACTTGGTCCCCGTCTGCGTGGCATTCCCAGGCCCGAATGGCCGCGCGGAATGCCCCCCGCTCTGTGTGAGCGGCGGCTGTTGACCGTCACGGCGGTGTAATCAACCCGCCGCGCTCGTTTCAGCGATGAATCGTTCCGCCGACGGGATGTCCAGTTCAATCTGCCACTCGTCGGGGTCGTTGCGGCGGCGTTTTTCGAGGAACGAACTCAGGATCGCCGAATCGGCCGGCGGGGGGCCGACGCGTATCCATTCATAGCCATTGCTGCCGAGCGACCGCGCCAGGCAAGCAACATGCTGGCCGCGCTCGGCGATCGCGAGGAGCAGCGTGCCGCGCTCGGCATCTCCGCGATGCAGCACCGTCCCAAAGCCTCCCTCGACCTCGGCGCGGCGAACGAAGGCCGAGGCCTCGAACCCCGCCGCCAGCCGCGGTTGATCAGGCGGCGTCGCGCTCATCCGCCCCCATCAGCACCGCTGCGAAGGCATCGCGGCTCCGCGCCCCGCGCAGCTTCTCGATCGTCGCGGCATTGCGTACCACCCGGCTGATCGCGGCGAGCGCCTTGAGGTGGTCGGCCCCCGCATCCGGCGGCGACAACATCAGGAAGACGATATCGACCGGCGCTCCGTCGACCGCCTTGAAATCGATCGGGTCCGATAGGCGGACGACCATCGCATAAACGGTTTTCAGGCCCGCGACCTTGCCGTGCGGGATCGCGACTCCGTTGCCGAAACCTGTCGATCCGAGCCGTTCGCGCTCAGCGATGCACGACTGTACGGCGTCGGGATCGAGCCCCATCCGCTGAGCCGCGTACAGGCCAAGCTGGTTGAGCAGGGCGCGCTTGGTCTTGGCCGAAACGCCGGTGCGGATCGAGTCGAAATCGAGCAATTCGGATAGCAGCATTGAAGGCACTCACCCTTGACGACAGGCCCGTCGCCTTCCCCCGAAGCGCCAAAGCCTGATCGTTCGCGCTTTTGCCGGACACGTAAATCAGGCTCTGATCATATATTTAGACGACGATTCACGTCTTGGATTATATCCAATCCAAAACGATCATGGTCCGCGCCGATAGGCCCAAGCACCATGAATGTCAGGCCCCGCCGGGTTCAACCCAGCCGATCGTGCCGTCGTCCCGCCGATAGATCATGTTGAAGTCGCCGGTTTTGGCATTCTTGAACATCAGCGCGTTGGTGTTGCGCAGGTCGAGCATCATCGCCGCGTCGCCGACGCTCGCCTCGGGGATGTCGACCCGCGTTTCGGCGATGATCGCTGGGCTGCCGGGAAGGGGCGCTTCGTCGTCCTTGGGCGCCGCGAACACGGTGTAGCCGGCGTTCGACGGGATCTCGATCGCGGTGCCCGTCTCCGCGCCATTGCCGCGCCGCTCGCGCAGCCGCTTCACATAGCGCCGCAACTGCTTCTCGATCTTGTCGGCCGCGCCCTCGAACGCGATATGCGCATTATTGGCGCGGTTCGACGCCTTCAGCACGACCCCTTGCGCGACCGGCGAAACGATGTCGCAGGTGAAATCGTCATACGGCCCGCGTCCGAAAGTGACGTTGGCCCCAACCGCGCGCGAGAAATATTTGTCGGTGATCGCGCCCAGCCGATCGCTGACATGCGTGCGAAGTGCTTCACCGGTATCGACCTGGTGACCCGAAACCCTGATGTCCAATCTTGTTCTCCTGTCGCGAATGTCGACGGCGCGATTTCCGTTCAAACTCAGACCGCCGGCAGGAAACGCTCCCACAGCGGCTGCTTGAGCCGAGCAATGAACGCACGATGGCGGGCAATTTCTTCGTCGCTCGCAAAATGAGGCCGCGCTTCCCGGACGGGCCGGTCGATTGGCGCGGTCGCCGTTGCCTGTTCAACCGCGGCAACCTCGGCGACCAGCCCCAGACCGATCTGGCGCCCGCCGGTCAGCTCGATATAGACCTGGGCCAGCAATTGCGCGTCGAGCAGCGCGCCATGCTTGACCCGCTGGCTGCGATCGACCCCGAACCGGCTGCACAGCGCGTCGAGGCTGTGCTTCGCCCCCGGGTGCCGACTGCGCGCCATGACCAGCGTGCACACCATCCGGCTGAGGCTGATCGGGTCGCGCCCGCACAACGCGAGCTCGCGGTTGAGGAAGCCGAAATCGAACCCGGCGTTGTGCGCGACCAGCGGCGCGTCGCCGAGGAACTCGACCAGTTCGTCCGCCTTGTCGCGGAACAGCGGCTTGTCGCTGAGGAATATGTCCGACAGCCCGTGGACCGCCTCGGCCTCGCTCGGCATCGATCGTTCGGGGTGGAAATAGGCGTGGTATTCGCGCCCGGTTTCGACCCGGTTGATCATCTCGATACAACCGATTTCAACGATGCGGTCGCCCCCGGCCGGATTGACCCCGGTCGTTTCGGTATCGAAAATAATCTCGCGCATGGCCTGCTTATCGACCCGTTGGCAGCCCGAGACAAGCGAGGATCCGCGTGACATCGGCGCGGGTTTGATCGAGGCTGCCGCCGGTATCGATGACGAAGTCGGCGCGCGCGCGCTTGGCCTCATCGGGCAGCTGGCGGGCGATGATGCCGTCGAATTTGGCGCGCGTCATGCCCGACCGGGCAAGCACCCGGTCGCGCTGGAGCTCGGAGCGCGCGGACACGACGATCACCTTGTCGAACGCCATCTCGCCGCTGGTCTCGAACAGCAGCGGAATGTCGAACAATAGCGCCGGGGCATCGCAATGCGCCTCGACGAACTCCGCGCGTGCCCGCTGCACCGCGGGGTGGACGATCACTTCCAGCGCGGCGAGTTCGTCGCGATCGCCCAGCACCCGGGCGCCAAGCAGGTCTCGGTCGACCGAACCGTTGACCACCGTCCCGGGGAAGCGCGCCGCGATCGCCGCGACCAGCGCCCCGCCGTTCGACTGCAGCCGCCGCACCTCGGCATCGGCATCGAACAGCGCGATCCCCGCCTCGACGAACATCGCCGCGACGGTCGACTTGCCCATCCCGATCGACCCGGTCAGCGCGATCTTGAGCGTCATGCGACGAGCCTTTCGCGCAGCTCGGCGTCATGCTGGCGAGGGGCCTGCACACCGAAGAATTTCTCGAACGCCACCGCCGCCTGGCCAACCAACATCTGCAATCCGTCGATCGTTGCCAGGCCGCGTTGCCGGGCGGCGGCGAGCAGCGGCGTTTCCAGTGGCGAATAGACGATGTCGTAGACGATCGCATCAGGTCCGAGACTGTCGAGCGACACCGGCAAGTCGGGCTGGCCGGCCATCCCGAGCGAGGTGGTGTTGACCAGGAGTGCGGGGTCTATCAACGGGTCGCCGATCGCGCCGGGGCGGATCTCGAGCGGCGCTCCGATCGACAGCGCAAAGTCGGCGGCACGTTGTTGGCTGCGGCCCAATACTGTCAGATTGAATTCCGCTTCGAGCAGAGCAATCGCGATCGATCGCGCCGCGCCGCCGGTGCCCATCAGGCAGGCCGTTCGCCGGCGATCATCGTCGAACCGCCCTTCAAAAGGTTCGAGGAATCCCGCCCCGTCGCTATTGTAACCGGCCAGCACATCGCCTTCCCGGACCACCGTATTGATCGCGCTGATCTTTGCCGCCGACCGATCGATCCGGTCGATCTCGCCCCCGACGAGCCCCTTGAGCGGCATCGTCACGTTGCAGCCCAGCCAATCGGCATCGGCACGCACCTGCGTGAAATAATCCGCGGCGGCCAGTGCCGACACCCGGCGCGAGCGATACTCGGCATCGATGCCCAGCTTCCCGAGCCAGAAATTGTGGATCAGCGGGGACTTCGACTGCGCGATCGGATCACCGATCACTTCGGCATACGGCCGCGTCATGACGTCATTTCGCCGCGCTCCCGAAGCGCTCCCAGCAACGGCAGCAACGGCAAGCCGAGCACCGTGAAATGGCTCCCGTCGACCGCCTCGAACAGCGTCGCACCGCGTCCTTCCATGCGAAACACCCCCACGCAGCCCGCGACTTCGGGCCACTCCGCCACCAGATAGCGGTCAATAAACGCTTCCGACAGGTCGCGCACTGTGAGGATCGACCGTTCGGCGTGAGACCAGTCGATTTCGCCACCGCGGGCCAATGCTACCGCGCTCACCAAAGACAGCGATTTGCCCGAGAAGAACCGCAGATGCTCGGCGGCCTCGCTCCGGTCGCGCGGCTTGTCGAACCGGCGCCCGGCACATTCGGCGATCGAATCGCTGCCGATCACCCACGCTGCGGGCGCCCGTTCGCTCACCTCGACCGCCTTCGCTTGCGCCAGCCGTGCGGCAAGCGCCTCGGTCGATCCATCGAAGCCGATTTTCAGCGCCTCCTCGTCGACGGCAGGCCGCTCGGCCGCGAATTCGAGCCCGACCCCGTCGAGCAGCGACCGGCGGATTATGCTCCCCGACGCGAGGATGACCGTCATCGCCTTAATCGCCGGATGGACAGACCTGTGGAAAAACTCATGATGTTCCGTAGCCCGACAGCGGGGACGGTCCAATGGGCCAACCGCGTCCCGAACCGCTCATTCACCATTCCCATGCTCATCCACAACCCGTGTTGGCCATGCGGGACGCTGTGAATCATGGGGAGGACGCGATGCGACTCGCCCATTCGCGGCGAGTCGCGTCTCCACCCTGCCTGTTGGCAAATGCGGGACGCCCCACTAAACCCCGCGACCCAGCGACCATCTACACCTTCATCTCTATCTTTAAGAATCTATAAGAATAGGAAGATAAGTGGCGTCCTCGCCTGAACTCTCCTCACTCGTTGCCGCGGCGCCCGCCGACAAGCCGCTGCTTGCCGTCCTGCGCGGCGAACGGCGCGACCCACCGCCGTTGTGGATGATGCGCCAGGCCGGCCGCTACCTCCCCGAATATCGCGCGCTCCGGGCGACCAGAGATGGCTTCCTCGGGCTGGCCTATGATCCCGAAGCCGCCGCCGAGGTCACCCTCCAGCCGCTGCGCCGCTTTGCGTTCGACGGGGCAATCCTGTTCTCCGACATCCTCATCGTGCCCCATGCGATCGGCCAGCATCTCGAGTTCGTCGCCGGCGAAGGCCCGCGACTTTCCCCTCCGCTTGCCAATGCTTCGCTGGACGACCTCCAGCCGGTGCTGGAGCGCCTCGATCCAATCTACGGCACCGTGCGCAGGGTGAAGGCTGCTTTGTCGCCTCAGACGACATTTCTGGGGTTTGCGGGAAGCCCGTGGACCGTCGCCACCTACATGGTCGCGGGCCAAGGCAGCCGTGAACAATCCGAGGCCCGCCGGTTTGCCTATGCCGACCCGGTCCGCTTCCAGGCGATCATCGAACGGATCGAGGAGGTCACGCTGACCTATCTCTCGGGCCAGATCGAAGCGGGCGTCGATGCGCTCCAGCTGTTCGACAGCTGGTCGGGCAGCCTTGCGCCGGCCGAGTTCGAACGCTGGGTCATCGCTCCGACCGCGCGGCTCGTTTCCGCGCTCAAGCAGCGCTACCCGCACATCCCGATCATCGGCTTCCCCAAGGGCGCCGGTGGCAAGCTTGCCGCTTACGCGCGGCTGACCGGAGTCGACGCGATTGGCCTCGACGAGACGGTCGACCCGGTATGGGCCAACGCCGAATTGCCCGCGGGGCTGCCGATCCAGGGTAATCTCGACCCGCTCGCGCTCATCGCCGGCGGAGAGATGCTGCGCAACGCGGTCGAGCGTATCCTCGATGCTTTTGCCGGCCGTCCGCACGTCTTCAACCTCGGACACGGCATCCAGCAGGACACGCCGATTGATCATGTCGACCAGCTCGTCGCGCTGGTGAAGGGGACGCCTCGATGAACAACTGGGTTGGCTTTCTCGGTAACGCCTATCCGTGGGTCACCGCCGCCCATGTGACCTTCGTCATCTTCTGGATGGCGGGGCTGTTCCTCCTCCCCCGTTTCTACATTTATCACCACGCCACCGCCGCCGGATCGGTCGAGGACCGCGCCTGGATCGAGCGCAACAGCCGCGTGCGGTCGATTATCCTCACTCCGGCGATGCTGATCGTGTGGGCGCTCGGGCTGCTGCTCGCGTTCCACATTGGCGCGTTCGGGCAGCACTGGTTCGATGCCAAGCTGCTGCTCGTGATCGGGCTGACCGGTTATCAGGGCTGGCTCGGCGCCTATGGCCGCAAGCTCGCTGCGGGCAAGCGACCGCTCGCGAACAGGACGCTGCGCATCATGAACGAGATCCCCGGCATCGCCACCGCGCTGATCGTCGTGCTGGTAATCGTAAAACCCTTCTAGGGTTTGCGACATCGAGAACGTCAAACCCTTCCAGGGTTTGCGACACTCCATATTGACTCGAGCAGGACCGAGACCTAACGCCCGTCGCCAGACGGCCGCACCGGCCAGTTTCCCCCTTCGTCGGTGCGCACCCCCTTTCCGAGCGGCGTCCTGTCGCGCGACGAATTTCCCTTTCGCTCCACCATAAGAGCCAGATATGCATCTCAAAGACCTCAAGAAAAATACCCCCGCCGAACTCGTCGCGATGGCCGAGGAGATGGGCATCGAGGGCGCCTCGACGCTGCGCAAACAGGATCTGATGTTCTCGATCCTCAAGGTCCGCGCCGAATCCGGTGCCGAGATCATGGGCATGGGCACGATCGAAGTCCTCAACGACGGCTTCGGCTTTCTGCGCAGCCCCGAAGCCAATTACCTCGCCGGCCCCGACGACATCTACGTTGTCCCCAACTTGGTCCGCCGCTTCGGGCTGCGCACCGGCGACACGATCGAAGGCGAGATCCGCGGCCCCAAGGATGGCGAGCGCTACTTTGCGTTGACCCGCATCACCCAGATCAACTTCGACGAGCCCGACGCGGCCCGCCACCGGGTCAATTTCGATAACCTAACGCCGCTTTATCCGGACTCGAAGCTGCGCCTCGACACGCTCGATCCGACCGTCAAGGACAAGTCGGCGCGGGTGATCGACATCGTCAGTCCCCAGGGCAAGGGCCAGCGCGCGCTCATCGTCGCCCCGCCGCGCACCGGTAAAACCGTGCTTTTGCAGAACATTGCCAAGGCGATCACCGACAACCACCCCGAGGTGTTCCTGATCGTCCTGCTGATCGACGAGCGCCCTGAGGAAGTCACCGACATGCAGCGCAGCGTGAAGGGCGAGGTCATCTCCTCGACCTTCGACGAGCCCGCGTCGCGCCACGTCCAGGTCGCCGAAATGGTGATCGAAAAGGCCAAGCGGCTCGTCGAGCACAAGAAGGATGTCGTCATCCTCTTGGACTCGATCACCCGCCTCGGCCGCGCCTACAACACCGTCGTGCCGTCGTCGGGCAAGGTCCTGACGGGTGGTGTCGATGCGAACGCTTTGCAAAGGCCTAAACGTTTCTTCGGCGCCGCGCGAAACATCGAGGAAGGCGGCTCGCTCTCGATCATCGCCACCGCGCTGATCGATACCGGATCGAAGATGGACGAAGTCATCTTCGAAGAGTTCAAGGGCACCGGCAACTCCGAAATCGTCCTCGACCGCAAGGTCAGCGACAAGCGCATCTTCCCGTCGCTCGACGTCGGCAAGTCCGGTACGCGCAAGGAAGAATTGCTGGTCGACCAGTCGACGCTGTCGAAGATGTGGGTCCTTCGCCGCATCCTCATGCAGATGGGCACGATCGACGCGATGCAGTTCCTCCTCGACAAGATGAAGGACGCGAAGTCGAACGAGGATTTCTTCGCGAGCATGAATCAGTAGATTTTCGGTTCGCAATCGGCGCTTAACGAGGGCCGGTTTGCTGGCTTGAATATACGCAAGCGCGGCGCCATTGTGCCGCGTATGAACCGCAAGGCCGACCAATGACCGATCTCCTGCTGGCCCTTCCTCTGGTCGAAGCTTCGGCAGGTCTCGGCGGACCCGGTGCGATGTGGGCGGCAATCGTCAACGACTTTTCGAATATCGGAGAACCGGCTGCCTTTGCCGTTTTCCTCCAGGTATTGATGATCGATCTCGTCCTGGCCGCCGACAATGCGATCGTCGTCGGCGCGCTTGCCGCGGGGCTCCCGGCGGCTCAGCGCAAGAAGGTCATTCTCATCGGCGTCATTGCCGCGCTCGTCCTGCGCGTCGCTTTTGCGCTCGTGGTGACGCAGCTGATGGCGATCGTCGGTCTCGTCCTGGCCGGTGGTTTCCTTCTGCTGTGGGTGTCGTGGAAGATGTGGCGCGAACTGCACCACGGCGCCGGGGAATCGGCCGGCTCGCCAGAAATCGCTGGCGACGAGGATAGCGGCCTGCGCCCCGCGAAAAGCTTTGCTGGCGCCGTCTGGGCGGTCGCCGTCGCCGATGTGAGCATGAGTCTCGATAACGTCCTGGCGGTCGCTGGCGCAGCGCGCGAGCATCCCGGCATATTGATCGTCGGGCTGATTTTCGCGGTCGCGTTGATGGGCCTCGCCGCCAACATCATTGCAAAATATATCGAGCGATTTCGCTGGATCGGATATATCGGCCTCGCGGTGATCGTCTATGTCGCGGGCAAGATGATCTACCAGGGGTGGCATGAGGTCGCCCCGCTCTTTGCCTAGATGAACTTCGGGGACACCATCGCTGCGCTGAGCAGCGGTCGCCCCCCCGCCGCCGTCGCGATCATTCGCACCAGCGGTCCCCGGGCAAACGCCGCCGCCCAGGCTCTCGCCGGCCCACTCCCTGCCCCACGCCAAGCCTCCCTGCGCACTCTTCGCCACCCGCAAACCGGCGCCGAACTCGATTCAGTCCTGCTCCTCCGGTTCGACGCCCCCCTCACCGCCACCGGCGAAGATATCGTGGAATATCAATGTCATGGCGGACGCGCGGTGGTCGCTGCCATTCTCGACGCCTTGACGTCACTTGGCCTCCGCCAAGCCGTGCCCGGCGAATTCACCCGCCGCGCGCTGGCCAATGGCCGCATCGACCTGACCGAAGCCGAGGGTCTCGCCGACCTGCTCGAGTCAGAGACCGAATCGCAGCGTCGCGCCGCGCTCGCGCTCGCCGGCGGCGCCCTCTCGCGCCAAATCGACGTCTGGCAGTTGCGCGTCGTCGACCTTTCCGCTCGCGCGGAAGCCGCGATCGACTATGTCGGGGACGAGGACGAGACCGCGACCGATACGAGCGACCTGCGCGCCGAAGCGCTCGCCCTCGCCGCCGATCTCGACCACTGGCTCGCCCGCCCCCGCGCCGAGCGCTTGAAAGACGGCATCCGCGTCGTCGTCGCCGGCCCGCCCAACGCCGGCAAATCGAGCCTCGTCAACGCGCTCGCCGGAAGCGACCGCGCCATCGTCACCGACGTCGCCGGGACCACGCGCGATTCGATCGAAGTCCCGCTCGCCATCGACGGCGTCCCGCTTGTCCTGATCGACACTGCGGGCTTGCGTGAGACGAACGATGCGGTCGAATCGCTCGGCATCGCGCGCGCCCGCTCCGAAGCCGCCCGCGCCGAGATCCTGCTGTGGCTGGGCAACCCGGCAAAGGCGCCCGCGCATCCCCACCTTCTCCTGATCGCTCCGAAATCTGACCTCGGCGCCCGGGGCGGCGATGGCGCGTCATCCGTGTCCGCACTCACCGGGGCGGGTATCCCGCAATTGCTTGGCAGGCTTGGGGTCGCGGCGACGTCGCTTCTCCCGGCGGAAGGCGACGTCGCGCTCAACCAGCGTCAAGCGACCGCCGTTGCGGAAGCGGCCGACCGGCTCAGAACCGTGCCAACCGACTTGCTTCTCCTCGCAGAAACGCTTCGTTCTACCCGTGTCGCCTTCGATCGATTGACCGGACGCGCCGGGGTCGAGGACGCCATTGATGCCCTCTTCACCCGCTTCTGCCTCGGCAAATGATGTTCCACGTGAAACACCCCTCCCTGTAGAAGGAGGGGCGAGGGGCGACTCAGCGCAGCTGAGCGGGAGTGGGTTCTTGCCGCAAGCGCCACCTCCCCGTAAACGCTCCCCATGTACGACGTCCTGATCCTCGGCGGCGGCCACGCCGGCTGCGAGGCTGCAGCTGCAGCTGCGCGGCGAGGCGCGCGCGTCGGACTGATCACTTTCTCGACCACGAACCTCGGCCAGCTGTCGTGCAATCCGTCGATCGGTGGCGTCGGCAAGGGCCATCTGGTGCGCGAGTTGGACGTTTTCGATGGCCTGATGGCCCGCGCCGCCGATGCTTCCACGATCCACCGCCGGATGCTCAATCGCAGCAAGGGCAGCGCCGTCCACGGCCCGCGCATCCAGGCCGACCGCCCCGCCTACCGCGCGGCGATTGCCTCGCTGATTGCCGACGCTGGAGTCACCCTGATCGAAGGCGAAGTTGCCCGACTCCGGCTGGAAGGCAGCGCGCTCATCGGAGTCCATTTGGCCAGCGGCCAGTCGATTGATTGCCGCGCCCTGGTCATCGCCACTGGCACCTTCCTCGGGGCCAAACTATTCTGCGGGCTGGACGAGAGTACCGGTGGCCGCGTCGGCGAGCGCTCCGCATTGGGTCTCGCCGACCAGATCGAGGAACTGGGACTGGCCGATGGCCGACTCAAAACCGGAACCCCGCCGCGCCTCGACGGTCGGACGATCGACTGGGCTCGCCTCCAAAGCCAGCCTTCCGAGCCGGCCAACTGGTCGATGTCCGCCTTCCCGCCCGGACGCCGCCTCCCTCAGGTCGATTGCGCGATCACCCGCACCACTCCCGAAACGCACGCCATCATCGAGACCAATATCGACCGATCGCCGCTCTTTGCTGGCGCGATCAAAGGCCGCGGTCCACGCTATTGCCCGTCGATCGAAGACAAGGTGAAGCGCTTCGGCGATCGCGACGGCCACCAGATCTTCCTCGAGCCCGAAGGCCTCGAAACCGCCCTCGTCTACCCCAACGGCATTTCCACCTCGCTTCCAAAAGACGTGCAGCACGACTTCGTCCGCTCGATCCCGGGGCTTGAGCGCACCGAGATTGTTCAGCCCGGATACGCCGTCGAATATGCATTTCTCGACCCCCGGCGGTTAAATTCGCGCCTCGAGCACCGCGATCTTGCCGGGCTGTTCCTGGCTGGGCAGGTCAATGGCACCACCGGTTATGAAGAGGCGGCGGCGCAGGGTCTCGTCGCCGGCCTCAACGCAGCCGCCCATGCGATCGACCTTGCGCCGGTCACCTTCGATCGCGCGGCAAGCTACATTGGTGTGATGATCGACGACCTCACGCTTCACGGCGTCACCGAGCCCTATCGGATGATGACTGCGCGCGCTGAATTCCGCCTTCACCTCCGCGCCGACAACGCCGCAACCCGTCTCGGCCAGCTGGCGATCGACGTTGGCTGTGTGGGCGATGACCGACGCAGGGCGATCGAGGAACGCCGAGTCGGTCTGGTCGGCGCCACCTGCCGCCTCGACGAACGCGCGCGCGAGTCCGAGCTGAGCGCCGAGGGCGGCCCTGTCGTGCGCTCGTTGCGCGAATGGATCGTCCGCCCCGAGTTTCGAGACGCCGCCATCGCGCGCCTGGGTGATGGCGTTGGGATCGAAGAGGTGATCGCGGATGCGCAATACGCCCCCTATTTGCAGCGGCAGAGAAGCGAATGGGTTGCGTTGCGTGAAGATCGAAACGCCCACATCCCATCGAACTTCACGTTCAGCGCCGTCTCCGGCTTGTCTAAGGAGATGGTCGATCGCTTGTCGGTAGCCCGCCCCGAAAGCTTGGCTCAGGCTGGTCGCGTGCGGGGCATCACCCCCGCTGCATTGTCCGCGCTTCACTTCGCGCTGGTTCGCGCCGCCGTATGATTGATCGCTTGAAGCAGGTTTCGGGCCGCGATGTTCCACGTGAAACATATGAGCGGCTCGAGGCCTACGCCGCCCTGCTGGTCGAAGAATCCAGCAATCAGAACCTCATAGCCGCTTCGACCCTCGATCAGATGTGGGAGCGGCACCTCGTCGATTCGGCTCAATTGCTCCGCTATGCCCCGGCGGGCAGCTGGGTCGATATTGGATCGGGGGCTGGCCTTCCCGGTGTCGTCATCGCCATCCTCAGCGGCGATCCAGTCACGCTGGTCGAGCCCCGCCGCTTGCGCACCGAGTTCCTGACCCGCGTCAAAGTTCGTCTGGACTTGTCCAACATCACAATCATTCACGGCAAGGGAAGTGCCATGTGCGCGAAGTTCGAGAAGATCACCGCCCGCGCTGTTGCGCCCGCGACCGAACTCCTCGCCATGACGCACCATCTGTCCCGTCCCGACACCGTCTGGTTGCTCCCCAAGGGCCGAAGCGCGCAGAAGGAACTGGATGAAGTGCGGCGGTCGTGGCAGGGTGCGTTTCAGCTGGAGCCGAGCCTGACCGACCCCGATGCGTCGATCCTGCTCGCTACCGGCGTCGTGTCGAGGGGAAAGCGATGATCCGGATAGCAGTCGCCAACCAGAAGGGCGGGGTTGGCAAGACCACGACAGCGATCAATCTCGCCACCGCGCTCGCCGCGATCGGCTGGAAGGTGCTACTCGCCGATCTCGATCCGCAGGGCAACGCCTCGACCGGGCTCGGCATCGCCCAATCCGCCCGCGTGCGCTCAAGCTATGACGTGCTGATGGGTGAAGCGAATCTCGTCGAATCGGTCATCCCGACCAAAGTACCTCGCCTCGACTTGCTTCCCGCGACGGTCGACCTGTCGGGCGCCGAGGTCGAACTCGTCGGACTTGAGGGCCGCACCCACCGCCTGGCGCGAGCGTTCGACGCGGCTCCCCCGGGTCGTTGGGACATCTGCCTGATGGACTGCCCGCCTTCGCTCGGGCTGCTCACCGTCAACGCGCTGGTCTCGGCGCAGCATCTCGTCGTGCCGCTCCAATGCGAGTTCTTCGCGCTGGAGGGCCTTAGTCAACTGCTGCAAACAGTGGAGCGGATCCGCGTTGCCTATAACCCGTCCCTGTCGATCCTCGGCGTCGCACTGACCATGTTCGATCGCCGTAATAATTTGAGCCAGGCCGTTGCCGAGGACGTCCGTGCCTGCCTCGGCGCGACGGTGTTCGAGACCGTCGTGCCGCGCAACGTCCGCCTGTCCGAGGCCCCGAGCCACGGCCTGCCAGCCCTGATTTACGACCTGCGCTGCCCCGGGTCGGAAGCCTACGTCCGCCTCGCGCGGGAAATGATCCAGCGCCTCAACCTCGTCGACGCGAAGGCCGCATGAGCGGCCTGCGCCAACAAGCGTCCGGCCGCATGAGCGGTCTGCGCCAACAAGGGTCGGCCGCATGAGCAGGAGACCGGGCTTGGGTCGCGGACTCTCCGCACTGATCGGCGAGGCCACGCGTCCGCACGATGAGGATACTACCCCGCCGGCCGGAGCGGTCCGCGAGATCGAGGTCGCGCGCATCTATCCCAACCCCAACCAGCCGCGGACCCGGTTCGATGAGGCAGCGATCGACGAGCTAGCCGACTCGATTCGAGAGCGCGGCGTCATTTCCCCGATCCTGGTCCGCGAGATTGACGGCGGCTACCAGCTTGTCGCCGGCGAACGCAGGTGGCGCGCGGCGCAGAAGGTGCAGCTCCATCTGATCCCGGCGCTGGTCAAGACGCTCGATGATGCGTCATCGGCCGAGATCGCGCTGATCGAGAATATCCAGCGCGAGGATCTCAATGCGATCGAAGAGGCCGAGGGTTACCGCAAGCTGATCGATCGTCACGGTCATACCCAGGAGCAGCTCGGCAAGCTCGTCGCCAAGTCGCGCAGCCACATCGCCAACCTGCTGCGCTTGCTGGACCTCCCCGCCGACGTGCGCGAGATGCTGGTGATGGGTGAAATCAGCATGGGCCACGCACGAGCCATCATCGGTGCGCCAGATCCATCTGGAATCGCTCGAGAAATTGTCAAAGGCGGGCTTACAGTCCGCCAGGCCGAGGACCGTGCACGCGCCGCCAAGCCAGCGGGTACGCGCAGCACGTCGTCCTCGGGCAAGCCGCGCGCGGTCGATGCCGACCTCGCCGCGCTCGAACGCCAGCTCGGCGATCTGCTCGGGCTCAAGGTCAAGGTCGCGCATTCGGGCGCCGGCGGCACAGTAAGCCTGTCTTATTCGAGTCTCGACCAGCTCGACATGATCTGCCAGCGCCTCTCCGGCGAACCGATCTAGAGCCTGAAGCCTGCTAGCGACGCGCCGCGCGGGCGATTGCGAGCAGCTCTTGCCCCAGCGCAGCATCGCCCGGCACCGGCGACAGCATCAGCCGTCGTTCGAGCGCGCTCACCCGCTTCGCCAGCTGCGCCAGGCGCGCCGCGCTCCACTGCGACAATAGCCGCTGCATCAGCGCTTTATCTTTCCAGAACAGAGCTTTGCCCATTGACGTCATGACAGCATCGAGCCGTTCACCGCTCTCGATGCGCGCGCGCAGCGGGGCCAGCTGGAGCACCCTGCGCTGCAGCGACCGGACGATCGGCACGACCTCCGATCCGCCCGGCGTCAGGCGCTGAAGCTCGTCGGCGAGCGCGCCGAGTTGGCCATCGAGAGCGAGATCGCCGATCCGCAGCGCATCGCCCTCGCCGGTATCGGCGCCGAGTTTGTCGATCGTCTCCTGGTCCAGTTCGCGCGGAGTTTCGGGGCTGGCCCCGAGATAAAGCGCGAACTTCGCCAATTCCGACGCAATCACCGCCGAATTGTTGGCCGCCTGCCCGGCAACCCGCGTCGCGACGCCGTTGGAAATGCGCAGCCCTTCCGCCCGGCCGAGATCGGTTATCAGCCGCTCGGCGTCGCGTCCCTCGAGCGGATAGGACACGTGCGACAGCGCACCGCCGTGCGTCTCGGCTAGCTTGAGCAGTCCCGACGTCTTTTTGAGCGCGCCAGCGAGCGCGATGACCGGACTTTCGATCGCTGCGGCCCCGAGCAGCGCCTCGACGCCGGCGACGATCTCGTCCTCCGCCGGCTCGACCCAGATCGCGCGGCGGTCGCCGAACAGCCCCATCGCGCCTGCCTCGTCGGCGAGCAATGCGGGATCGCTTTTGACCGCTCCGCCAGCGACCACGAATTTCTCCGCTCCGAGCCCCTTGAGCAAGCGATCGGCGAGCACCCGTGAGCCGGCTTCATCGGCCCCGTGGAACAGGTAAAAACGGAGCGCCGCGTCGGGCTGGTCGAGCGACCGGCCAAGCGTCGCCTTGTTGGCCTTCATCGCCGCCGCGCGGAGGACGCCCGGCTCATCGCCGTCCCGCTGTCGCGGTCATGTAGCGCGCCAGACGGGCGACAATCTGATCGGCGACCAGCGCGCTCAGTCGCTCGGTCGCGGTCTGCTCGGCCGCGATCGTGGCATATTCGGAGCTGACGACGTCGATCCCGGCGTCCGACCCCGCGGTCGCGTCGAGCACCACGGCACCGCTGGCTCGCTCGACCAGCCGATAGCGTGCGCGCAGGGTCCGACGTTCGCGCGTGGTCGCGCTGTCACCGCGAATGCCGAAGCCGGTGATGCTATCGTTGAGTTCGACCTCGAGCCGGTACAGCCCCGCCGGATGCTCGCCGCCCAACCGATCGACCAGCGCGTTGCGCGTCAGCCATCCACTACGTTGCGGGATCGGGCCGACCTCGATCGAGCGAAAACCAATCGCCGCCGCGCCGCGCGAGCCGCCGTCGTAGAGCGGGTGGAGGCCACAGCCCGTCACCGCCAACGCCGCAATCAGGGGCAGGAGTTTGCGCATCAGGCGACGATATTGACCAGCCGGTCGGGGACTACAATCACCTTTCGCGGTGCAGCTCCATCCAGCTGCCGGACGACCTTGTCGCAGGCCAGCGCGAGCGCCTCGATCGCGCCGCGATCGAGCCCGCGCGCGACCGTGATCGTGTCACGCAGCTTGCCGTTGACCTGCACCGCGATGGTGACCTCGTCGTCGATCAGCATTGCCGGGTCGAAGCTCGGCCAAGCGGCGTTGGCGACCATTCCCGATTCGCCAAGCCGCGCCCAGGTTTCCTCGGCGAGATGCGGGGCCATCGGGGCAATCAGGCGGACCAGCGTGCGAATCGCGGCCTCCCGGCTCGCCGACGGCGCTGCTTTCTCTACCGCGCCGGCCAGCTCGTAGAGCGCGGCAACCGCCTTGTTGAACGCCAGTCCGTCGATCGCCGCTCCGACCGCGGCCGTCGCGCGGTGCGCGCGCTTGTCGATCGCCAGCTCCTCACCGGCAGCTCCGGCGACGCTGCCGACCAGTCGCCATACGCGCTGGACGAACCGCGCCGCGCCCTCGATGCTCGCTTCGGACCATTCGAGGTCGCGCTCGGGCGGCGAGTCCGACAGCATGAACCACCGCACCGCGTCGGCGCCATAGCGGTCGACAATCGGCTCGGGATCGACCGTATTCTTCTTCGACTTCGACATCTTCTCGATCCGGCCACGGACCACTCCGCTACCGGTCGCGCGCTCAATCACTGAAGCACTGGTGCCATATTCGATCTCGTCGGGCGAAAGCCAGCGACCGTCGAGCGACTTGTAGGTCTCGTGGGTCACCATCCCTTGCGTGAACAGCCCCTTGAACGGCTCGGCGAACCCGATCCGGCCGATATGCTGCAACGCCCGCGTCCAGAAGCGCGCGTAGAGCAGGTGAAGGATCGCATGCTCGACCCCGCCGATATATTGCGCGACCGGAAGCCATTGCTCGGCCTCGGCGCGGTCGAACGGCTGGTCGTCCGGCTGGCTGGCGAAGCGGATGAAATACCACGAGGAATTGACGAACGTGTCGAGTGTGTCGGTCTCCCGCCGGGCTTCCGCGCCGCATTTCGGACAGGTCGCCGCACGCCATGTCGGGTGGCGGTCGAGGGGGTTACCCGGCACGTCGAACGTCACGTCCTCGGGCAGGATGATCGGCAGTTGCTCGCGCGGCACGCCGACCGGGCCGCACGATCCACAATGGATCACCGGGATCGGCGTTCCCCAATATCGTTGCCGCGACACGCCCCAGTCGCGCAGGCGATACTGGACCGTCCCCTCGCCCCAGCCGCCAGCCTCGGCGCGGCGGATCACTTCCATCGTTGCCTCTTCGGTCGACAGGCCATCGAGGAAGCGCGAATGGACCGTAACGCCATACCCGGTTTCGGCCTCGTCTACCGCCGCATCGGGATCGCCGCCCTGGGGAATGACCACGCGTCGGATTGGCAGGTCATATTTGGTCGCGAACTCGAAATCGCGCGCGTCGTGCGCAGGGACGCCGAACAGCGCGCCGGTGCCATAATCCATCAACACGAAATTCGCGATCCAAACCGGCAGGCGGATGTCGGGGTCGAACGGGTGAACCGTCTCGAGCCCGGTGTCGTAACCGCGTTTTTCGGCGGTTTCGATCTCGGCGGCGGTCGTCCCGCCGGTGCGGCACCTGTCGATGAACGCTTGCGCGGCACCGTCCCGCTCGGCCACGGCGAGCGCCAGCGGATGCCCCGCCGAGATCGCGACAAAGCTTGCCCCGAAAATCGTGTTCGGCCGCGTCGTGAACACCTCGACCCGGTCGATTCCTACTTCCGGTGCGGCCAGGACGAACGCAAATTTCAGCCCCTGGCTCCGACCGATCCAGTTCTCCTGCATCAGCCGGACCTTGTCGGGCCACTGGTCGAGCGTTCCCAGCCCGTCGAGCAGATCCTCCGCGAAATCGGTGATCTTCAGGAACCACTGCGACAGCTTGCGTCGCTCGACCAGCGCGCCCGATCGCCAGCCGCGCCCGTCGATCACCTGCTCATTGGCAAGCACGGTCGCGTCGACCGGGTCCCAATTGACCTCGCTCTCCTTGCGATACACGAGGCCGGCATCGAGCAGGTCGAGGAACAGCGCCTGCTCATGACCGTAATAATCGGGCTCGCAGGTCGCCAGCTCGCGGCTCCAGTCGAGCGCGAACCCCAGCCGTTTCAACTGCACGCGCATCGTCGCGATGTTGGCGCGCGTCCACGTCCCCGGGTGAACCCCCTGCTCCATCGCTGCATTTTCGGCGGGCATGCCGAACGCGTCCCAACCCATCGGGTGAAGCACTTCGAAGCCCTGCATCCGCCGGTAACGCGCGAGCACGTCGCCCATCGTGTAATTGCGGACATGGCCCATATGGATGCGTCCCGACGGATAGGGGAACATCTCAAGGACGAAGGTCTTGGGCTTGGGCGAAGCCGAATCGGCCGTGAAGGTGCCCGCCTCGGCCCAGCGCGCCTGCCAGCGCGCATCGGCCGACGCGGGCTCGAAGCGATCGGTCATCCTCGGTGTCGCTTAACCGCGGACGGCGGAGCGGCGCAGATCGCGGGCACGGGTCAGGATGATGTCTTCCAGCTTCTGCACGGTCGCCGCGGCGACCGGCACGTCGACCCACGCGCCATTCCGGTTGACCTGGCGCGCCGCGGCGACGCGCAGCGCATCGGCGCGCAGATCCTGGTCGAGGATCGAAGCGGTGATCTTGACCCGCTCCCCGGGGGTCGCCGGAGTCGTATACCAGTCGGTGACGATCACCCCGCCGTTCGAATCGGCCTGGGTCAGCGGCGCGAACGACAGCGTGTCGATCGCCGCGCGCCACAGATAGGCGTTGACCCCGATCGTCGTCATCCGCGACGGAGCGAGCGTGGTGGGCAGGCGCCGGTCGCGCGCGCAACCGCCGAGCGCGAGCCCGGTGAGCAGGAGGATGGTGAGCGGGGTCGAACGGCGCATGGGGATTCCTCGATGAAAAACGAGGCGGCGCGAAGCCGCGGACGGTCAGGCATTCTGTGTAAGCAGAGGGCGAGGCAGGAGCAAGCGCAGTCGTGAAATGGTGGACGGGATCCAATTTGTGGTCATTGTGCCACAGCGGGAACTGATTCCGAATCCAACGTTGGAACATTCGCCCCCCGCCAGCTATATCAGGAAGTTGGAGGAACAGTCGTGACTAGGTGGGTCGAGTCGAAACGGGTGAAGCGCGCTGCGATTGCGGCGGCGCTGTTGCTTGCCGGTTCGCCTGCCGCTCTGCTCGCGCGCGGCGAGGATGCCAAGCGCCCGTCCGCTATCTCCCTCAGTTTCGACCATATTTCCAGTTTCACGCCAGCATCTGCTGATGCTCGGCTGGCTGCGGCATTCGCCAATCGCGCGCCCTCGGCGAGCGATTTCCGCTTCACCCCGGCGGCCGCCAAGGATCGCCCGTCGCAGCTGCGAGTCGCGATTCGCGCCCGCGCGACCACGGCTGGTCAGATTCGTCCGGGTGATGCCCTTGTTCATACCGAGAGCAATTCGCTGACAGCCTTGACGCCGGCGACTTACAATCTCGGCGTCGCGCTCGGCTGGCGCCGGTTTGCGGTATCGGGTGATCTCGCCAAGGTTACCGGTTCAGGCTCGCCGCTCGGTGGACGCGAAAGCGCCGCAGTGGCTCTGTCGTATAATCTCAAGCGGTTCACCGGGCGGGTCGCGCTCGGTGCCGATCGCGGCGACGGAACGCAGGTTCCGGCGCTTGTTCAGAAAGACAATATGGCGGTCGACGTTGGCGGTGCCTACTCGTTGACGCGCAACCTCGCGGTCACCGGCGGCGTCCGCTACAAGGTCGAGCATGACCGGCTTTCGACCCTCGCCGACCAGCGCCGCGACAGCCAGGCCGTCTACGTCGGAACTGCGTTCAAGTTCTGATCGTCCGTCGCGCCTGATCCCATGACTGATGTAATGTTGAGGGAGGCCGCCGAGCGTCGCGCGCGCATTCTCGCCGCGATCGCATCCGCCGCGCGATCGGCGCGGCGAGATCCGTCCGATGTGACGCTTATCGCTATCAGCAAGACCCGCAGCGTTGAGCAGATCGAACCGCTGATTGTCGCCGGCCAGCGCGACTTCGGCGAGAGCCGGGTGCAGGAAACACAGGCTAAATGGCCGGCCCTTCGCGATCGCTATCCCGACCTTCGCCTCCATCTTATCGGTCGGCTGCAATCGAACAAGGCGACGGAGGCAGTCGATCTGTTCGACACGATCCACTCGGTCGACCGCCTGTCGCTGCTCGACGCGCTGGCCAATGCCGCGATCAAGGCGAACCGCTTCCCAAGTGTCTACGTCCAGGTCAACATCGGCGACGAGAGGCAGAAGGGCGGCATCGGGCTCGCCGACCTCCCCGCCTTCATCGACCAGGTCCGCGCCACGCCGCTCGCGCTCGCCGGCCTGATGGCGATCCCCCCGCTCGGCCCGGAACCCGGCCCTTACTTTGCGCTCCTCGCCAAGCTCGCGCGCCGTCATGGCGCCACCGGCCTCAGCATGGGCATGTCGAGCGACTATTCGGCCGCAGTGATGCTCGGCGCGACCGCAGTAAGGGTCGGAACGGCGATGTTCGAGGACGCAAACGCTTAAGCGAAGTGACCGCTGCGCCCGTGTTTGGTGGCGATATAGTCGGCATTGTGCGGATTGACCGGCATGTGGTGCGCGACCCGCTCGACAACGGCGATCCCCGCCGACTCGAGTCCCGCCAGCTTGGCCGGATTATTCGTCAGCAACCGCACCGCATCGATACCCAACGCGCGCAGCATCGCCGCCGCCAGCCCATAATCGCGCGCATCGTCGGCGAACCCGAGCCGACGATTGGCATCGACCGTATCGAGCCCGCGATCCTGCAGCTGATAAGCGCGGATCTTGTTGGCCAACCCGATCCCGCGTCCCTCCTGGCGAAGGTAGAGCAGCACTCCGCCACCCGCATCCTTCAGCAACCGCAGCGCCTCGTGCAATTGCGGCCCGCAGTCGCATTTGAGGCTGCCGAACACATCGCCGGTCAGGCATTCGCTGTGCAAGCGTACGAGCGGCGGCTTGCCCCCGAACGCGCCGATCACCAGCGCAACATGCTCCTCCCCCGTCGCCCCATCGCGAAAGGCGACGATCTGCGCCTCGCCAATCCTATCGATTGGGAGCTTCGCGCGGGCGACGATGATCGCCTCGGGCGCCGCCGCCAGCACCGCATCGACCGGAATCGTTGGGATAACTTTAATGACATTTTCCAGCAACCACAGCGCCGGAAGCAGCCCTGCCCGCCGCGCCAGCACCAGTGCCGCAATCGCCGACTCCTCATCCTCAACCCGAACTGGGTGAAGCGGCCCGATTGGTCCTCGCGCCATATCTTGCGCCGGATCGACCAGCGCCAACGCGGTCACCGCGTCAAGCCACTCGGCCCGCGCGACCACGGCGGGCCTCACCGGGTCCGCGGCATTTCCCTCATTGGCGAGCCCCAAGGCGGTCGCGCGCTCGCCACTG
Organism: Sphingomonas sp.; assembly: GCF_025362505.1. GTDB lineage: Bacteria > Pseudomonadota > Alphaproteobacteria > Sphingomonadales > Sphingomonadaceae > Sphingomicrobium. The sequence goes on from NZ_JANYGG010000013.1 coordinate 33,449, forward strand.
ATCAGCAATTGCGCCGTCGCGTCCGGATCGAGCAGCGCCAGCATGTCGGCGCCACCGGTCTCGACCGACAAGACTGTCGCGCCTCCAATCCTAACAGCCCGGCCGGCGCGCAGCGAGGCGATGACCGGCCCGAGCGATCCGCTTGCGCTCAAAGGACGAGCTCGACGACCAGCGGCACATGATCCGATGGCCGCTCCCACCCGCGCACGGGTTCGAGCACGACATGTTTGGTCGCCTGCCCGGCGAGCGCCGGGCTCGCCCACATATGATCGAGCCGCCGCCCGCGGTCGCTCGCTGCCCAGTCAGCCGCGCGGTAGCTCCACCAGGTGAAGTTGCGCGCCGGAGCCGGGATGAACCTCCGCCCCAAATCGACCCAGTCATGCGCCGCCTGCAGCCGGCCAAGCGCCTCGACCTCGATCGGCGTATGGCTGACGACATCGACCAGCGCCTTGTGCGACCAGACATCGCATTCGAGCGGGGCGATGTTGAAATCGCCGACGATCAAAGTCGGCTCAGCCAACTTTTCGCTCCACCGCGTCATTCGTTCGACGAAATCAAGTTTTTGGCCAAACTTGGGATTGAGGGTGCGGTCGGGCACGTCGCCGCCAGCCGGGATGTAGACATTCTCTATCCTGAGCCCGCAGTCGAGCCGAGCGCCGACGTGCCGTGCCTCGCCATTGTCTTGCCAGTCGTGGCGCAGATCGTCGTGCAGCGGCAGCTTGCTAACGATCGCCACGCCGTGGTGCATCTTCTGCCCGTTGAGCAGCTGGTGGCGATAGCCCAACCGGTGGAACAGGTCGGCCGGGAAGACCGAGTCCATCGCCTTTGTCTCTTGCAGGCAGAGGATGTCGGGCGCTTCCTCGACGAGGAGCCGCTCGACGATCCCGGCACGCGCGCGCACCGAGTTGATGTTCCACGAAGCGATCTTGAGACTGGTCACCGGCCTCGCTTAGAGCCTGATCGGTCGAGGTGGAAGCGCCTCGCGCTTCGACCGGGAGCGTGAATCAGGCTCTCAACCAGTACCATCAAAGCTCCGCTCCTTTGCGAGCAGGCGGAAAGGAAAAGGCCCCCGCTCCGGGGGCATGGAGCGAGGGCCAACCAAGCGTATTCGTCACGCAAGGCGATTGCCGAGGCCGGGGGTAACAGGGGGAAACCCCTTGGCGCTGCAGCGATCTTACTTGTTCTACTGCGTCGTCCCTGTCGCGGGGATGAACAAGTTGCTGAAGGCTACGCTTTTTGCGCAAGTCGGCCCGTCAGCCACACAATATTATCCGCGGCGCTTCTTTTGAGGCTCGGCGAACTGGAAGGCGGAATCCGGCACGCCGACATTATACCGCTGCTGGTCGAGCTTGATCGTCGTCTTCTTGTTTTGCGCATCGGTCGCGGTCCAGCCTTCGAGCTGCAGCCCGCCCGGCGCATCTGGCGCCTTGATGAAGGCCAATACCATCGTCCCGAATTCCGGGCGCCGCGGATCGCGGACGCGCAACAGCACGACGCGCGGGTCCTGGGTCGGCAGGGTCCGCGAAATCCGCTTGAGGTCGGGGCTGCTCGACAGCAACGGCGCCAGCGGCGACTTGGCGATCGGCCAGCGGTTCTTCTGCCCGACCTCATAGTCGAGAAAATAAAGGTTAGCGCCGTCCGCAACCATCAGCATGTTCGCCTGCGCACCGTAATCGAAGCGCGCGCGGCCAGGCCGCTTGAGCGTCAGCTTGCCGCTCAGCTGCTGGCCCTTGCCGTTGGTCTGGACGAAGTCGGCAGTCATCGACTGGGTCGCCGCGAAGCTCTGCTCGACCTGGGTTACCACCGGATCGATCGCCGCTGCGGCAGGGGCCGCCATCGCGACGATTGCGACCGGCGCGAGCAGGCGCGCGAAACTATTGGCCATGTCTTGTCTCCAGAAATAGTAATCGGCCAAGTTTTGGCTTCGCGCCATTGAATGCGTCCTGAACCCTGTTGTTCCCCGGCGTTCAGGTCGAAGCCGCGTATCTCACAGCGGATGACCGTCGGTGTCCATCAGCACTTCGCGCCGCCCGACATGGTCCGGCTGGCCGACCCGGCCGTCCTTTTCCATTCGCTCAATCAGGCGGGCGGCGCTGTTATAGCCGATGCGCAGCTGGCGCTGGATATAGCTGGTCGAAGCTTTCTGGCTTTCGGCCACCACCTGGATCGCCTTCTTGTACATCGCGGTTTCGGCGTCGTCTTCGCCCGTCGGCTGGCCGTCGAACAGGTAGCCGCCATCCTCCGGCTCCTCGGTCACCGCCTGGATGTAATCCGGCACGCCCTGCTTGCGCCAATGCTCGGCAACCGCGCGGACTTCCTCGTCGCTGACGAACGGGCCGTGGACGCGGACGATCTGCTTGCCGCCTGGCATGTAAAGCATGTCGCCCTTGCCGAGCAGCTGCTCGGCCCCCTGCTCGCCGAGGATCGTGCGCGAATCGATCTTGCTCGTCACCTGAAAGCTGATCCGGGTCGGCAAATTGGCCTTGATGACGCCTGTGATGACGTCGACCGACGGCCGCTGGGTTGCCATGATCAGGTGGATGCCCGCAGCGCGCGCCTTCTGTGCCAAGCGCTGGATGAGGAATTCGACCTCCTTGCCGGCGGTCATCATCAGGTCGGCGAGCTCGTCGACGATCACCACGATCTGCGGCAGAACCTCGTAATCCAGCTCTTCGGTCTCATAGATCGGCTGGCCGGTCTCGGCGTTGTAGCCGGTCTGTACCCGTCGCCCGAGCTGCGCGCCCTTGGCCTTTGCATCGCGCACCTTGGCGTTGAAGCTGGCCAGCGCGCGCACGCCGAGGCTGGCCATCATGCGATAGCGTTCCTCCATCTGCTCGACGGTCCATTTCAGCGCGCGGATCGCCTTGCCCGGCTCGGTTACCACAGGCGCGAGCAGGTGCGGGATGTCCTCGTACATCGACAGCTCGAGCATCTTGGGATCAATCATGATCATTTTGCATTCGTCCGGCCCGAGCCGATAGAGCAGCGACAGGATCATGCAGTTGAGCCCGACCGACTTGCCCGACCCGGTCGTGCCGGCGACGAGCAGATGCGGCATCGGCGCCAGGTCGGCGATGACCGGGTCGCCGGCGATATTCTTACCGAGAATCAGCGGCAGCGACATATTCTGGTCTTCGAATGCCTGGCTGCCGATCAATTCGCGCAGCGCTACAGCCTCGCGCTTCACGTTGGGCAGTTCGATCCCGATCACGCTCCGCCCGGGGATAGTCGCGACGCGCGCCGACAGCGCCGACATGTTGCGCGCGATGTCGTCGGCGAGCTGGATCACCCGGCTCGCCTTGATGCCCGACGCCGGCTCCAGCTCGTACATCGTCACCACCGGACCGGGACGCACTTCGACGATGTCGCCGCGGACGTGAAAATCCTCGAGCACGCTCTCGAGCAGGCGGGCGTTGCGCTCGAGACCGGCGCGATCGATTTGAGGTTTGCCCGTTTCGGGCGGCGGAGCGAGAAGGTCGATCGCCGGCATTGCGTAGCTGTCGCCGAGCGCGAGGCTGGCCTGGCCCGCCGCGCGACCCTTGCGCACCGCGTCCCAACGTTGGGACGGCGCGATGCCGCTGGTCGACTCGGTCACCGCGACGGCTGGGCGCGAGCGCGGCGGGGCCGGTGCGGCATCGTTCATCGCCTCGCGGGGCTTGCGCCGTGGCTTCGGCTCGCGCGGCAGGGCAGCAGGATCGCGGCGGAAAAAGCCGGCAAGCCAAGCGCGTTCATCGGCGCCGATCGCGCAGGCGACCCACAGCACGGCCAGTCCGCCGATCGCCAGCAGCGCCAGTAATGTCAGACGTAGCGGGCCGGCGATTGACGGGTTACCGATCAGCCCGAGTCCCGCGTCGATCCCGTGCGCGCCGGCAAGACCCAGCGCACCGCCCCACGCCGCGGGCAATCCCGACACCGTCGACCCGCGCATCAGCCCCAGCGCGACCCCGACCAGCAGCACGCCGATCGTCGCCACGAACAGCGCGCGCCCGAAGTGGCCGCGAGCTCCCTCGCGCATCAAGCGCAGCCCGAACAGCGCGATCACCGGCAGGAACAGCGCGGCACCGGGCCCGAACAGCAACAGCAGCAAGTCGCTCGAAAAGGCGCCGAAGCCGCCGAGCCAGTTGACCGGCGGCCCGCCCGCCGCAGTGGTGAAGCTCGGGTCGGTGCTGCTGTGCGTCGCCATCGCCAGCCCGAGCGCCAGGCTCAGCGCAACCAGCACCGCGCCCATGGTCCGTCGGGCAAAGCGCCGCACCGAGGCGGCGAGCGTGTCGCGCCAATCCGGACCCAGGTCCCGTTTCTGTGCGCGTTGCGCGACGGTCGCCATTAATCTTCCCCCGCCTTCGTGGCGTCACCCAAATCGATGCGCCACAATGCCTTGAGGCGGACTCCCGGCGCAAGGCTTTCCTGTTGCGCCCGGAAAGCCTAGAGAAAGCGCCATGCAAAGCAGCGACGTGATCATCCTTGGTGGCGGCCTTGTCGGCCTTGCTCTCGCCGCCGGGCTCGACGCCAGCGGCCTGACTTCGGTCGTGGTCGATCCGGCCGACCCCGACCTCCGTCTCGACGCGGTGTTCGACGGGCGGACCAGCGCGGTATCTTCCTCGTCGGCTCGAATGCTCGACGCTGTCGGTGTCAGCGGGCATTTCCTCGTCCCCGGCGGCCCGATCCGCCAGATCCGCACGTCCGATGGCCTCGCGCCCGGAAGCCTGACGTTCGATGCCGGCGAGGAGGGTGAGGCGCTCGGCTGGATGCACGAGAATCGTAACCTGCGTGCCGCACTCCGCGCCAGGGCGGAGGCAGGGAAGAGCATCGACCTGCGTTACAAGACGCGCGCCACGGCGATCGAGCGTGGCGAGCATGGTGTCAGGATGACGCTAGACAACGGCGAATCGCTTAGCGCACCGCTGCTGGTCGTCGCCGAGGGGCGCAACTCGCCAAGCCGCGACGCCGCCGGTATTCGAATCGCCAGATGGTCTTACAACGATAGGGCGATCGTCTCGGTGCTGCGCCACGAAAAGCCGCACGACGGCATCGCCTACGAAATCTTCTACCCGACTGGACCGTTTGCGCTGCTGCCCATGACCGACGACGAGCATGGCCATCGCTCGGCAATCGTCTGGTCGGTTCGTGAAGCCGACGCCGACGGCTTCCTCGCGCTGTCGGACGAGCAGTTCGCAGCCGAAGTGAAAGCGGCGATGGGCGGCTTCCTCGGTGCGGTTTCGACCCTCGCCGCGCGCTCGTCCTACCCGCTCGGCTTCCACCACGCCGCGCGGATCACCGACAATCGCCTCGCGATGGTCGGGGATGCCGCCCACGGGATTCATCCGATTGCCGGGCAGGGCCTCAACCTTGGCTTCCGCGACGCTGCCGCCCTCGCCCAGGTGCTGGTCGAAGGCGCGCGTCTCGGCCTCGACCTTGGCGACCGCCAATTGCTCGATCGCTACGAGCGGTGGCGCAGCCTCGACACGCTGATGGTCGCGATGTCGACCGATGGTTTCAGCCGGCTCTACTCGGTCCCCGGCAAGACGGCGTCGGCGGTGAGGCGATTCGGCATGGGTCTGGTCGACCGCATCGGGCCATTGAAGGACCGGCTGATGTCCGAGGCGCGCGGAACCAGCGGCGACTTGCCCTTGCTCCTGCGGGGCCTTCCGATCTGATCGACTGCGGCCAAGTGACGCCACGCAGCAACAGGCCGGCGCAAAAACGGTGCGCTCCCCTTCACAAGCGGCCTCTGAAGGCTTAGCTGGCGACCACCACAACCATATTCGGAGACCTCGCTATACCACCGCCCTATCCGCGCCGTTCGATGGCGCCGCCGGTCATGACCGGCCCCCGCTACAACGAGTTCATTCAGGCGCAGAAAGTCCGGGTGATCGACGAAAATGGCGAGAACCTGGGCGTGATGTATACGCGCGAGGCTTATGAGCAGGCAGTCAGCGTCGGCCTCGACCTGGTCGAGATCAGCCCGAACGCCGATCCGCCAGTCGCCAAGTTCCTCGACATCGGCCGCTTCAAATATGAAGCGCAGAAAAAGGCCAATGAGCAGCGCAAGCGGCAGAAGACGCAGGAGATCAAGGAGATCAAGATGCGTCCGAACATCGACGACCATGACTATGATACCAAGATGAAGAAGGTCGTCGAGTTCCTCGGCGACGGTGACAAGGTCAAGGTGACGATGCGCTTCCGCGGCCGCGAGATGGCGCACGGCCAGCTCGGCATGGCGGTGCTCCAGCGCGTCCAGGCAGAGACCGGCGAGATCGCCAAGGTCGAAGCGCACCCGCGCATGGAAGGCCGTCAGATGCTGATGGTACTCGCGCCAAAGTAACGCACTTTAATTTGTTGGTCTCAAATTGGCTCGTCTTGCCCTTACGGCAGGCGGGCCTTTTTATCGTGACGACCGCTGGCTGTTGCATCTGTGCCGCAACTTGCGATGAAATCGGAGGAAACGCAGGCGGCGTGTTCACTTCGCCACCTTAGGCGACTAGCTTCGGCGACAATTAGAAGACTGCCCGTGGAGAGGAACATGATGAACAAGTCGCTCTGGCTAGCTTCGGCCGGCATCGCCGTCCTGACGACGACCCCGGCATTCGCCCAGACCACAGGGCAAATCGATCCCACGACACAGAATAGTCCGACGGCGGAGCCGGGCGCGGTCGCGTCGAACGCCACGGCGCAGACGCCGGCCGATACCGGCGAAATCATCGTCACCGCTCAGGGTCGCCGTCAGGCGTTGCAGAACGTTCCAATCGCCGTCACGGCCGTCTCGGGCGACTCACTTAAGAATTCTGGCGCCACCGATATTCGTTCTCTGAACCAGCTCGCCCCGTCTCTGCTCGTTTCTTCGACCGGAACTGAAGCCAACGGGTCGGCGCGGATTCGCGGCATCGGTACGGTCGGCGACAACCCCGGGCTCGAAAGCTCGGTCGCGGTGTTCATCGACGGCGTCTACCGTTCACGCTCGGGCATTGGACTCTCCGAGCTGGGCGAGATCGACCGGATCGAGGTCTTGCGCGGGCCGCAAGGGACGCTGTTCGGCCGCAACGCTTCGGCCGGCCTGATCAGCATCTTTTCGAAGAAGCCGTCGTTTACCTTCGGCGGTTCTGGCGAAGCGACGATCGGCAATTACAACCTGCGCCGGTTTTCGGCCGGGCTCACTGGCCCGATCTCCGACAGCCTCGCCTTCCGGGTCGACGGAGTCTACGTCAAGCGCGACGGCTTCTACCACGACAGGAACAACGGTACCGACGTGAACGACCGCAACCGCTACTTTGTCCGCGGCCAGCTGCTTTATCAGCCCGACAACCGGCTCAGCATCCGCCTGATCGGCGATTACACCCATCGCATCGAAAAATGCTGCGGCGCGGTTTATGTCAACAACGAGATCAACAGCAACATCGGCGGTCTCAACGATCCGGCGCAGAATAATATCATCGGCGTGCTTCGCGATCTTGGGCAGGACCTGTCGGCGTTCAACAATCCCTACAGCCGCAACATTTCCGTGTCGCGGGGGCGCAGTTTCAGTGCCAAGACCACCGACGGAGGCGTTTCGGGCGAGATCGGTTATGATCTCGGGGGCGCCAAGCTGACGTCGATCACCGGCTACCGCAGCTACAAGGCGAACCAGCAGGGCGACAGCGACTACAGCACGGTCGACATCCTCTATCGCCCCAACGACGGCAAGAGCTTCCGCCAGTTCAAAACGTTCAGCCAGGAATTGCGGCTGCAGGGCTCGGCATTCAACAAGAAGCTCGACTGGCTGGTCGGCGGTTATTACGCCAACGAGAACCTGACGCTTCAGGATGAGCTCCGCTTCGGCACCCAGTATGGGCGGTTCGTGGCCTGTCGCCTGGTCTCCGGCAGCGGCCTGGCGGCATTGTACAACCCGGCTGCGGCGGGCTGTCTTGCCGCACGTCCGGCGGCGTTCGGCGCGGCTTCGCCGATCTTTTACGCCGCGATCGACCGGCTCGATGGTATCAATGATCGCGGCAGCACCGGCGATCTGTTCAAGCAAAACAGCCGCAACTTCGCGGTCTTCACGCACAACATCCTACACATCACCGATCGGCTCGATGCGACGGTCGGCGTGCGCTACACCAGCGAACGCAAGCGTCTCGATGCTCAGTTCGGCAATGATAACCTGGCCTGCGTCCAGAATCAGGCCGCGCTCACGCCGTTCCTGGCCATCTCGGCGCTCGCCCCGACAGCAGGCGCCATCATTGGGCTCAGCTGCCAGGCCAATAACACTGCCGAATTGAACGGCGTGAAGATCAATGGCAAGCGCAAGGAGCATCGCTTCACCGGCACCGGCGTGCTGTCGTACAAGCCGACCGACCACCTGCTGCTCTATGGCAGCGTCTCGAGCGGCTACAAAGCGGGCGGCTTCAATCTCGACAAGTCCGCGCTCAAGTCGCCGATTCGGTCGTTTGCAAGCCTCGGCGGGGCGCAAGCGCTGGCGGGCAATCTGCAGTTCGATCCGGAAACCGTCAGGGCCTATGAACTCGGCGGAAAGTTTACCGCGCGCGGCATCACCTTCAACGTTTCCCTGTTCCGCCAAGAGTTCAAGAACTTCCAGCTCAACACGTTCGACGGAACCGTGTTCATCGTCCAGAACGTCAATAGCTGCAAAACCAGTCTGAACGGCGGTGACCAGGATCAGTCGAAATTCACGACCGCCCCGAACTACAACCCGGCCGCTGCGACGACCGGCGCCTGCCCCAGCGCTGACGTGCAATACGGCGTTCGCAGTCAGGGGGTCGAGGTTGAAGCGTCCTACCGTCCGATGCCTGATCTCAACCTAACCGCCGGCCTGACGTTGGCGACGACCAAGTATCGCGACAACCTGATCGGTAAGGACACCGGTGCCCCGCTCAATCAGGCGTTGCGCCGCTTGCCGGGTCAGTATCTATCGAATGCCCCGCGCACGGTTGCCACCGGATCGATCGGCTATACGCCGCGGATCGGAAACAGCGGCCTCTCGGCGCTGTTTTATCTCGATGGGCGTTACTCCGGGAATTACAATACTGGATCCGACCTGTTCCCGCAAAAAGGCCAGGAAAGCTACACGCTGGTCAATGGCCGCGTCGGATTGCGCGGTCCCGACAACCGCTGGTCAATTGAGCTGTGGGCGCAGAACCTGTTCAACAAGAACTATGCGCAGGTCGCCTTCAACTCGCCGTTCCAGGAAGGCAGGACTGGCGCGCCATTCACTGATCCGGCCTACCCCGGCGGGCGCCAGATTTTCTCGGCCTTCCTTGCTGAACCGCGCACCTTCGGCCTGACGCTCCGTGCGAGCTTCGCGGCGCCGAAAGCTCCGCCAGTGGTTGCGCCTCCTCCCCCACCGCCGCCGCCGCCGCCACCGCCGCCAGCGACGCAGACCTGTGTCGACGGCAGCGTGATTGATGCGACTGCGACCTGCCCGCCGCCGCCGCCGCCACCACCGCCACCGCCACCGCCGCCATCGAAGGGCGAGCGCGGCTAAGGTCGAAACGCTGATCGAAGGGAGAGGGCCTCGCGGGTGACCGCGGGGCCCTTTTCTTCAGGCGGCGCAAGTGGGCTGGGTTTCGGTGAGCGTGCCGAGCAGCGCTTCGCGCAACGCCTGGACCTCGCCGGCGTCGAGCTTTCGGCCGCCCGCCGTGGTGACGTAGAAGACGTCCACCGCGCGCTCGCCATAAGTGGCGATATGTGCCGAATGAAGCTGGTGCCCGGCCTTGTAGATCGAGCGCGCGAGGCGGGCGAGGAGCGCCGGGCGATCCGGCGCATTGACCTCGATAACGGTCGTCCGGCTCGACGCCTGTTCGGCGATCAGCACGCGCGGGGCGACATTGAACACATTACCACGGCTATCGCGCCCGCCTTGTGGCAGCGCGGGTGCGTCGCCTTTAATCGCGTCGATGACGGAAGTCACGAGCCGCGCTCGCAGTCGTTTCTCGGCATAGGCGCGGCCCTGGCGATCGTGGACGAGTAGGTTGTCGAGCGCCATGCCGTCGCGTGTGGTGTGAATTCTCGCGTCGACGATGCTCGCGCCCGCCGCCGCCAGTCCCGCCGAGATGCGATAGAATAGACCCGGCGAGTCGGGAGCGAACACGCTGACCCGCGTCGCACCAGACTCGGTATCGTCCTCGGCGACGACGCTGGGCTCGTCCTTGTCGGCGGCCTCGATCTGCAGCGCATTGGCGAATTGCCATGTGGGAGGCTCGGCCACCCAGTAACTGTCGTGAAGCCTGCTGGCATGCTTCTCGGCGCGCGTTGGCTCCCAGCCTAGCTTCGCCGCCAGTTCCGCCTGGCGATAGATGACCTGTTCGCTCCTGCCGTGCTCCTTGTGACCCAACCGGAGGCGCTCCTCGGCGGCCTCGAAAATCGTTCGCAGCAGGCTGCGCTTCCAGTCGTTCCACGTCCCCGGCCCGACCGCGCGGATATCGACCACGGTGAGGATGAGCAGCAACCGCAGCCGCTCGGGACTTTGCACGGCCCGCACGAAGTCCTCGACCGTCTGCGGATCCGCGAGGTCGCGGCGGAAGGCGGTGTTGGACATCAGCAGGTGGTGGCGGACGAGCCATGCGACGGTCTCGGTCTCGCCCGGGTCGAGCCCGAAGCGCGGCCCGAGTTGAAGCGCAATCGCGGCGCCGAGCTCGCTGTGATCGCCGCCGCGGCCCTTTGCGATGTCGTGGAGCAGCACCGCGACATAGAGCGTCCGCCTCGACGAGATCTGCTTGAACAGCGCGGTCGACAGCGGGTGATCCTTCGCCAGTTCACCACGCTCGATGGCCGCAAGCAGGCCGATCGCGCGGATCGAATGTTCGTCGACGGTATAGTGATGATACATGTCGAACTGCATCTGGGCGACGACGCGGCCAAAGTCAGGGACGAAGCGGCCGAATACACCGGCCTCGTTCATCCAGCGCAGCACGAGGTCAGGCGCGTTGCGGTCGGTCAGCACCTCGAGGAAGCAGGTGTTGGCGCGGGGATCGTCGCGAACCGTGTCGGCGAGCCGGGCATCGCGCGCCGCCGCGCGCATCGCCGCGGGGTGAATCTCCAGCCGGTTCGAGGCGGCGAGCGCGAACAGATGGAGCAGCCGCACCGGGTCCTGGGCAAAGAAATCGTCCGACGGAATCGAGAGCCGCCCGCGATCGAGGACGAAGCCGTCGAGTCGGGCTGGGCGGCGGCGAAGAGACGGAAGGCCGAACCGCCGTCCGCTTCGCGCGAGCTGTTCGTCGAGCTGAGCGAGGAACAGTCCGGTGAGGTCGCCGACCGTCTTGGCGTTGAGGAAATAGAATTGCATGAAGCGCTCGACGGCACTTTTGCCGGGCCGGTCCGAATAGCGCATTGCCGCCGCGATCTCGCGTTGGCGGTCGAACCCGAGCCGCTCTTCCGCTCGTCCCGCCGCGAGGTGCAGGTGGCAGCGTACCGACCAGAAGAAACGCTCGGCTCGCTCGAACCGGCGATATTCCTCGGCGGTCAACAGCCCTGCGCCGACAAGTTCGGCGGGCTGGCGCACGCCGTGGACATATTTGCCGATCCAGTAGAGCGTGTGGAGGTCGCGCAGGCCGCCCTTGCCGTCCTTGACGTTGGGCTCGACGACATAGCGGCTGTCGCCCATCCGTCTGTGGCGCTCATCGCGCTCGGCAAGCTTGGCGGCGACGAACTCGCGATTGGTACCCGCCACCACGTCGCGGCGGAAACGAAGCGCGGTTTCGTCGGACAGTGCCTCGTCCCCCCACAAAAAGCGTGCCTCGAGGATCGACGTACGGATGGTCATGTCGGACTTGGCGAGGGCAATCGCTTCCGTTGGCGTGCGGACCGACTGGCCGACCTTCAACTTGAGGTCCCACAGCAAGTATAACAGCCCCTCGACGACCTGCTCGCACCACGGCGCGCCGCCGGGGGGAACGAGCATCATCAGGTCGAGATCGCTGAACGGCGCCATCTCGCCGCGGCCGGTACCGCCGAGCCCGACCAGCGCGACGCGCTCAGCGAGGGTGGGATTCGGGTTCGGGAACAGCTTGTGCGTGACAAAGTCGAATGCGAGGCGGACGACTTGGTCGGCGAGGAACGCATAGGCGGCGGCGTGGGAGCGGCCGCGATTCGGCTCGGCAACGATTCGGCTGGAAATTTCGGTGCGGCCTGCGGCCAGGGCGTCACGCAGGATCGAGGTCGCGCTCGGCGTGAGGTCACCTCCCCTGGGCAGCGCGGCAATCATATCCGCGAGGGCGCGACGGTCGATGATCGCGCGGCGACGCTCGGCGGCAAGCTCGGTCACGAAGCTCGCTCGTTTATGAGCCGCTTTAGGGCATAAAGCGCGTCGAGCGCTTCCCGCGGTGTCAAGGCGTCCGGGTCGAGCGCATCGAGCGCGGCATCGACCGGGTCGGGCTCGGCGGCTGCGGGCGCGGCGGCGGCAAACAGCGGCAAATCGTCGAGGCCCGCGGCAATCCCGCCGGTCGCGTCGCGGCCGGCCTCGAGTTTGGCGAGGACCGACTTGGCGCGGGCAAGGACGGTCGGTGGCACGCCCGCGAGCCGGGCGACGGCGATGCCATAGCTGCGGTCGGCCGGCCCGGATGCGACTTCGTGGAGCAGGACGAGGTCGCCCTTCCACTCGCGCGCGCGTACATGGTGGAGCGACAGCGCATCGAGCTGGTCGGCGAGCCGCGTCAGCTCGTGATAATGGGTTGCGAACAGCGTGCGGGCGCGGACCTGATCGTGCATCGACTCGACCACCGCCCAGGCGATCGCCAGCCCGTCGTAGGTCGAGGTGCCGCGCCCGATCTCGTCGAGAATGACGAGGCTGTTGGGGGTCGCCTGCGCGAGGATCGCGGCGGTCTCGACCATTTCGACCATGAAGGTCGATCGGCCGCGCGCGAGGTTGTCGGCCGCGCCGACCCGGCTGAACAACCGGTCGACGATGCCGATCTTGGCTCGCGCGGCGGGAACGAAGCTTCCGGCCTGGGCGAGGAGCGCGGCCAGCGCGACCTGGCGGAGGAAGGTCGATTTGCCGCCCATGTTGGGCCCGGTGATCAGCCACAGCCGGTCGTGCGGCCCGAGCGCGACGTCGTTGGCGATGAAGCGGTCGCCGTTCGCAGCGAGCGCGGCTTCGACCACCGGATGCCGACCGGCTTCGATCTCGAGGCACGGCTGGTCGACCAGGCTCGGCGCGCACCATTGCCCCTCGGTAGCGCGCGCGGCGTGACTGGCGGCGACATCGAGCCGCGCGATGGCGTCGGCGGTGGCGGCGATGGCTGGCGCGGCGGCAACGGCGCGGGCGGTCAGTCCCTCGAAATGGGCGGCCTCGGCGGCGAGCGCATGGGCGCCGGCCTCGACCACCCGGCTGGCTTCGGAATGAAGGTCGGGCGAGTTGAAGCGGACCACCCCGGCAAGCGTCTGGCGGTGGGTGAAGCCGCTGTCTGGCGCCATCAGCGCATCACCATGCCGCGCGCCGACCTCGACATGGTAGCCGAGCACCGCGTTGTGGCGGATCTTGAGCGAAGCCACCCCGGTCGAATCACGATACCGCGCTTCAAGCCCGGCGATCGCGCGGCGGCCGTCCGACGCGGCGAGGCGTAGCGAATCGAGCGCCGCATCATATCCTTCGGCGATGTAGCCGCCCCTGGCGCTGTCGAGCGGCGGCGACGGGACCAGCGCGCTCGCCAGCCGATCGACCAGCGCGGCGTGACCGCCAAGGTTGGGCATGGTGCGGTCGAGCAGGGCAGGGCGCTCGACTTCGCCCTCGAGCTCACGGCGCAGGGCAGCGGCGGCTGCGAGCCCGTCGCGCAGCGACGCAAGGTCGCGCGGCGAGCCCCGGCCGGCGACCAGTCGTCCCAGCGCCCGGGCAAGGTCGGGCATCGCTTTCAGCGACTCGCGCACCCGGTCGCGGCGCAGCGCATCCTGATGGAACCAGGCGACCAGCGCGAGGCGGGCTTCGATTGCCGCGCGGTCGGTCAGCGGGGCCGACAGGTCGGCGGCGAGCAGCCGCTTCCCACACGCGGTGACGCAGCGGTCGAGCGTCGCGAACAGGCTCGTGCCGCCTCCTGAGCCGCCGCCCGCGCTGCGCAGTATCTCGAGCGATTCGCGGGTCGCCGGGTCGATCGCCATGTGCGCCGACCGCGCTACCCGCCGGGGCGCCGCAAGGAACGACACCGCGTCCTTCTGGGTCGCGTCGAGGTAGGCGAGCAAGCCGCCCGCCGCCGCCAGTTCAGCCCTCCCGGGTGAGCCGAAGCCATCGAGCGTGGCGACGCCGAAACGCGCAGCCAGCGCGCGCTCCCCCGACAGGCTGTCGAAGCCGCCCTTGCCGCGAGTCGACTTGAGACCGGGAATGCTTTCGTCGGCAATCGTCTCGGCGGGGGCCAGCCGCGCGAGTTCCGCCGCAAGCTCGCTTGGTCCGCACGCGATAAGCTCGAACCGGCCGGTCGAAATATCGGCTGCGGCAATGCCCCATTCGTCGCCCGCCCGCGCCACCGCCGCGAGCCAGTTCGCGGCCGCCGAATCGAGCAGCACATCCTCGGTCAGCGTGCCCGGCGTGACGAGGCGGACGATCGCGCGGTCGACCAGCGCCTTGGGCCCGCGCGCCTTTCGCGCCTCGGCCGGGCTCTCGACCTGTTCGGCGATGGCGACGCGGAAACCGCCGCGGATCAGCCGGGCGAGATAGGCGTCAGCCGAGTGGACCGGCACGCCGCACATCGGCACCGGCTCGCCCGCCGACTCCCCGCGCTTGGTCAGGGCAATGTCGAGGCATCCCGCCGCCGCCTTGGCGTCATCGAAGAACAGCTCGAAAAAGTCGCCCATGCGATAGAACAGTAGCGCGTCGCCGGCCTCGGCCTTGAGGCGATGATATTGCGTCATCATCGGGGTTTGCGCCGGTGCGGTCGGGGGAGGGGCGTCGGCGCGGGCCATTGGCGACAGGGTAGCAGCCCGGCCTCGCAAAGGGGAGGGGTGACTTGTGCCGCCGCCCGCGCCTAAGGCTCGTTCATGTCGACCAGCAACATCACCTTCTCCGAAGCCGAGGCGCTCGATTTCCACTCGCGCGGGCGACCGGGCAAGATCGAGATCGTCGCCACGAAACCAATGGCCACCCAGCGCGACCTGGCGCTGGCCTATTCGCCCGGTGTCGCCGTCCCGGTACTCGCGATCGCCGAGGATCCGGGCAAGGCCTATGACTTCACCGCCAAAGGCAATCTCGTCGCGGTCATCTCCAACGGCACCGCGATCCTCGGGCTGGGCAATCTCGGCGCGCTGGCGTCGAAACCGGTGATGGAAGGCAAGGCGGTGCTGTTCAAGCGCTTCGCCGACGTCGACGCGATCGATCTCGAGCTCGACACCGAGGACGTCGACGCGTTCGTCAACGCGGTCGCGCTGATGGAGCCGAGCTTCGGCGGGATCAACCTGGAAGACATTGCCGCGCCCGACTGCTTCATCATCGAACAGCGGTTGAAGGAGCGGATGAACATCCCGGTGTTTCATGACGACCAGCATGGCACAGCGATCATCACTGCCGCTGGCCTCATCAACGCCTGCCTGCTGACGGGTCGCGAACTTAGGGACATCCGTGTCGTCGTCAACGGTGCCGGCGCGGCGGCGATCGCGTGCACCGAACTGATCAAGGCGCTGGGGGTGCGCGGCGACCATGTCATCATGTGCGATCGCAAGGGCACGATCCGCAAGGATCGGACCGATCTTGACCAGTTCAAGTCGGCCCACGCGGTTGATACCGACGCACAAAACCTCCACGAGGCGCTGGTCGGGGCCGATGTGTTCCTTGGTCTGTCGGCGGCGGGGGCGCTCAAGCCCGAGATGATGATGAAGATGGCGCCGAGCCCGATCATCTTCGCGATGGCCAATCCCGACCCCGAGATCAGCCCGCCCGACGCCAAGGCGGCGCGGCCCGACGCGATCGTCGCCACCGGGCGTTCGGATTATCCCAACCAGGTCAACAACGTGCTCGGTTTCCCGTTCATCTTTCGCGGCGCGCTCGATGTGCGCGCGAGCGCGATCAACGACGCGATGAAGATCGCCGCTGCCAATGCCCTCGCCGAACTCGCGCGCGAGCCGGTGCCAGAAGAAGTCGCCATCGCCTATGGCGGCGCCGAGCAGCATTTCGGACCGGAATATATCATCCCGGCGCCGTTCGATCCGCGCTTGATCGAGGTCATCCCGGCGGCGGTCGCGCAGGCGGCGATGGACAGCGGAGTGGCGCGCAAGCCGATCGCCGACATGGTTGCCTATCGCAGCCAGCTTCGCGCGCGCCTCAACCCGACCGCGTCGGTACTCAGCCTCGCCTTCCAGGCCGCCCAGTCGAACCCCAAGCGGGTGCTGTTCGCGGAGGGCGAGGAACCCAACGTGCTGCGCGCCGCGATCGCGTTCAAGGAAGGCGGCTATGGCACACCGGTGCTGGTCGGGCGCGAGAAGGTGCGCGACATGCTTGCCGAGCTTGGCGTCGATCCGGCCGGTTACGAGGTGCTCAACAGCCGCAATTCGCCGTTGGTCGGGCGCGCGGTCGACTACATCTACGCCAAGCATCAGCGCAACGGCATGCTCCGCCGAGAGATTGAGCGGATGGTCAACCAGGACCGCAACACCTTCACCGCGGCGATGCTCGCGCTCGGCGAGGGCGATGCGATGATCACCGGCACCACCCGCCCGTTCAGCCAGAGCCTGGCGCAGGTCCGCACCGTGATCGACGAGGAACAGGGTACGACCCCGTTCGGAATCACGATCATCGCCGGCAAGCGCCGCACGCTGCTGATCGCCGATACCGCGGTCAACGAACGCCCGACCGAGCAGCAGCTGGCGGCGATGGCGATCCGTTCGGCGGCGTTCGCGCGGCGGATGGGGCAGGAACCGCGCGTCGCGTTCATCAGCTACACGACCTTCGGCAACCCGCCAGGCCGCCACATCGCCGAGTTGCGCGACGCGGTGAAATTACTCGACACCCTCGCCACCGACTTCGAATATGAAGGCGAGATGGGGCCCGACCTCGCGCTCGATTATGAGGCGCAGCGCAAATATTACCCGTTCAGTCGGCTCACCGGACCGGCCAACATCCTCATCATGCCCGGGCTGCAGTCGGCCAACATCTCGTCGAAGCTGCTGCGTGCACTGGGCGGCGAGAATATGCTCGGGCCCTACCTGATGGGCATGGCGCTCCCGGTCCAGATCGCGCCGATGACCGCAAGTTCGTCGGACCTGGTGACACTGGCGGTGCTGGCGTCGGGCTTGGCCGACACCGCAGTTCGGCCTCGACCAGCCTAGAGCCTGATCATGGTCTACAGCCGCTCCGCCGAGCTGACCGCATCGGCGTCGCGAAGGGCGGCGAGGATGGCGTGGAGGTGGGCCAGGTCGTGGACCTCCAGGTCGATGTGGAAGGTGTGGAAGCTGCCGTCGCGGTGAACCAGCGCCAGGTTGACGATGTTCGCCCCCTTCGCCCCGAAAACCCCGGCCATCGTCCCCAACGCCCCGGCGACGTCGCGCAGGATGACCGACAACCGCGCGGTTCCGCCGTCCGATCCGTCGCCCCAGGCGAGGTCGAGCCAGTCGGCGTCGGTGCCGTTGGCGAGCGTGTCGCAGCCGATCGCGTGGACCTCGATGCTTTCATCCTCGCGGCGCAGGCCGACGATGCGATCGCCGGGCACCGGGTGGCAGCACGGGGCGAGCGTGTAGGCTACTCCCGCCGTGAGCCCCTTGATCGAGATGGCGGTGCGCTGTGACGGCGGGCGCGGGGCGATGTCGCCGCCGGCCGCGCCGGGCATCAGCGCTTCGATCAGCGCATCGTCGTCGACCCGCCGCTTGGCGATCGCGATCATCAACGCGTCTGCGTCTTCGACTTTGAGCTTCTTGATGGCGCGGGCCAGTGCTTCCTTCGCCAGCGGCGCGGGCAGCCGCTCGACGATCTCCTCGTAAATCTTGCGACCGAGCAGGACGGTTTCGTCGCGCTCTTTGTGGCGGACGAAGCGACGGATGCCGGCGCGTGCCTTGCCGGTCGCGACGAAGCGCAGCCATGATGGCTGGGGGTGCTGACCCTTGGAGACGAGGATTTCGACCTGGTCGCCATTGTCGAGCAGGGTGCGCAGCGGCACCACCCGACTGTTGACCTTGGCGCCTACTGTCTGGTCGCCAAGGTCGGTGTGGACCGCGTAGGCGAAATCGACCGGGGTCGCGCCCTTGGGCAGCTGGATCAGCTCACCCTTGGGGGTAAAGGCGAAGATGCGATCCTGGTACATCGCCATACGGGTATGTTCGAGCAGCTCCTCGGGGCTCTCGGCATGGTCGAGGATTTCGACGAGATCGGAAATCCACGGCACCTTGACCTCGGTGGCGGGCTTGCCCTCCTTGTAGGCCCAGTGGGCGGCAAGGCCGCGCTCGGCCTGGAGGTGCATCTCGCGGGTACGCAGCTGGATCTCGATGCGCATCTTCGAATCGTGGATGACCGAGGTGTGCAGCGAGCTGTAGCCGTTGCGCTTGGGGGTCGAGATAAAGTCCTTGAACCGCCCCGGGACCATCGGCCAGCGCTGGTGGATCAGGCCTAGCGCGCGATATACATCCTCGGCCTGCTCGACGATCACGCGGAAGGCCATGACGTCGGACAATTGCTCGAAGCTGATGTGCCGCTCGGCCATCTTCTTCCAGATCGAATAGGGGTGTTTTTCGCGCCCCATGACGTCGGCCTCGAGCCCATGGTCGGCGAGGTGCAGCTGTAACCCCAGGCCGATGCGGCTGACGAGGTCGCCGCCGACTGCGTGGAGTTGGCTGAGACGCCGCATGATCGAGGCATAGGCGTCGGGTTCAAGCTGCCTGAACGCGAGCGTCTGCATCTCGTTCATGATCTCGTACATGCCGATCCGCTCGGCCAGCGGGGCATAGATATCCATCGTCTCGCGGGCGATGCGGCGTCGCTTGTCCTCCGACGGGACGTGGTGGAGCGTGCGCATGTTGTGTAGCCGGTCGGCGAGCTTGACCAGCAGCACGCGAATGTCGTCGCTCAGCGCGAGAAGGAACTTGCGCAAATTCTCGGCGGCGCGCTCATTCTCCGACTGCGCCTCGATCTTGCTGAGCTTGGTCACGCCGTCGACCAATCGCGCGACCGAGGGGCCGAATAGTTTTTCGATCTGCTCGTGGGTCGCGACGGTGTCCTCGATCGTGTCGTGGAGGATCGCTGTAACAATCGTCTCGTCGTCGAGTTTGAGGTCGGTGAGGATGCCCGCGACTTCGATCGGGTGACTGAAATAGGGGTCGCCCGAGGCGCGCATCTGGCTGCCATGCGCCTTCATCGAGAAGACATAGGCGCGGTTCAGCAACGCCTCGTCGGCGTCCGGGTCATAAGCTTTGACCTTCTCGACAAGTTCATACTGGCGGAGCACCGCGCCAGTGTGGCGGTTTGCCCCCCCATGTTGCAAGCGCGAAAGAGCCGGTTACGGAGCTGATGTGCCCGCAACTTCATTCCGCAACTGTTATTGTGCCAAATTCTGTGATCTACTCCTCTTTCGAGAGGAGCTTGTACCGCGCGTGACTCACCGTATTGCCGATATCGATGCGTTCAAGGCCGCTGCGTTGAGCTGCCCGTTGCCACCGGCGGTGGAACTCATCGGCGAAAAATGGGCTTTCCTTATCTTGCGCGGTTCACTCAACGGGCTCGTCCACTTCGAGGAATTCCAGGCGGGTCTCGGCATCGCGCGGAACATCCTGTCCGACCGACTGGGCAAGCTCGTCGGCGGCGGGATTCTTGCCCGGACTCCCGACCCCGATGACCGCCGCAAGGTTAACTATTCGTTGACCGCGAAGGGGGAGGCCCTGCTGCCAGTCGTCCTGGCGCTCAGGCAGTGGGGCGAGGATTGGGGGCATGGGCGGCAGGAGCGTTTGCTGGTCGACCAACTCAGCGGTCAGCCGATCCAGCGGATCTGCGTACTAGGACGAGACGGCCGCGAATTGTCGGTCCGTGATCTGAAATGGGTCAGCCGCGCCGAAGCGGATGCGGCGCGCGGGGTGGCCAGCTTAGCGGCCAACGCTTGACGCAACTAGGTCGGCCGTGACCGGCACCGCCCTTCACTACTTCATTCATATAACGCTGTGGTAGACTATCGCTGAATGACCGGCATTCGGCGATTACTCGTAGTCGCCGCCCGATGGGCTCGGACGCGGCGGGGCGGCGGCGGTGAGGCGGAGCGCCTCGGCCGAGTCGGCCAGGCTCGCCAGCTCGTCGGTCTCGTCTTCGTCGTCGACGCGCAAGCGCTGCAGGCTAGACACGATCGCTTCCTCGAGATGCTTCGGCTTGACCGTCGCTTCGGCGATTTCGCGTAGCGCCACGACCGGGTTCTTGTCGCGATCGCGATCGATGGTCAGGTCGGCCCCGCCCGAGATCTGACGCGCGCGCTGCGCGGCCATCAGCACCAGGTCGAACCGGTTGGGAATCTTGTCGACGCAATCTTCGACGGTAACGCGCGCCATGGGTCGCCTCGCGGGTGAAGTGGATTCGGCAATGCCGGAAAGCGAAGGCAACTAGGGAGGGGGCGCCGCAAAGTCAACGAAAAGGGTCCGCTTGCCTTGGCGGGCGAGCCGCCCCACACAACGACGCCATGGCCGGCCCGACCGCAAGCGACCGCACCGTCACGATCGACGGCAACCAGCTGACCCTGCTGACCGAAGGGCCGCAGCGGCTGGCTGCGCTGCTCGGGCTTATCGATGGCGCGAAGAAAAGCCTGCGCTTGCTATACTATATCTACACCGCCGACCGTTCGGGCGAGCAGGTCCGCGATGCGCTGATTCGCGCGGTCGATCGCGGAGTTGGTGTCGCACTACTGATCGACGGCTTCGGCAGCGGCAAGACGCCCGAAAACTATTTCCAGGATCTGCATGCCAAGGGCGCGCGCTTCTGCCGCTTCAATCCAGCCTATGGTCGCCGCTACCTTTTGCGCAATCACCAGAAACTGGCGCTTGCCGATTGCGAGACCGACAATTGCCGCGTCCTGATCGGCGGGTTCAATGTCGAGGACAGCTATTTCGGCACCGTCGAAGAAGGCGCGTGGCGTGACATCGGCTTAATCGTCGAAGGACCCGTCGCGCGACGCCTTGGACCATATTACGACGCGCTGATGGGTTGGGCGCAGCACAAAGGCGCGCGGTTAAAAGCGTTGAGGGGTGTCGTGCGCCATTTCTCCGAAGGCGATGGTAAGTTGCAATGGCAGTTTGGAGGACCGATGCAGCGCAAGTCACCGTGGACGCTCGCCACGGTCCATGACCTCGCCCAGGCCAAAAACCTCGACATGATCGCGGCCTATTTCGCGCCGATGGCAAGTATGCTCAGCCGCATCGCGAGGGTTGCAAGCACCGGCGGCCGAGTGCGGGTGGTCACCGCGAGCAAGTCCGACAATCGCGCGACGATCGACGCGGCGCGCTTCACCTATTCAAGGCTGCTGCGCCGGCGGGTCGAGATGTTTGAATATCTGCCGACCAAGCTTCATTCAAAGCTTCTGATCATGGACAACGTGGTTCACATCGGCTCTTCGAACTTCGATATTCGCAGCCTCTATCTCAACATGGAAATGATGCTGCGCGTCGACGATCCCGACTTTGCGATGATGATGCGCGGCTATTTCGAGCACGAGATCGGCGATTCGATCGCGGTCACGGCGAAGGTCCACAAGGACCGCGGCAACTGGTTCGAGCGGATCCGCTGGTGGATCGGGTTTTTCCTCGTGAACTCGCTCGATTTCACCGTGACGCGCCGGCTCGTGCGCCGCGAGAGCTGATCCCTATTTCTCGTCGCGCCACGCCCAGAAAAGCGTTGCCGGGGGGATATTGCGCCATTCGAACCCGCGCTCGATGCGTTCGAAGAAGGGCACGATGAAATCGCGCGCCTTGGCGGTGATCTGGTAAACCAGGAATGCGCCGCCGGGGCGGACGACGCGCGACGTCGCCGCACCGATCGCTTCGCCGACACCCGCCGGCAGCGTCGAGAAGGGCAATCCTGACAAGATATAATCGGCTTTCTCGAAGCCATGAGCTGCAATGATTTTTTCGACATCGGCCGCCGATCCGGTGACCGCGATCAGCCGATCGTCGTCGATCTCGCCCTTCAGATAAGCGGTGAAGTCCGGGTTCGTATCGATCGTGATCAGCGTCGCGTCGGCGCTGAGGCGATCGAGCACGGGGCGGGTGAACGTGCCGACGCCCGGTCCATATTCGACGAACAGCTTCGTCGCCGTCCAATCGACCCGACCGAGCATCTTGTCGATGAGCCAGCCGCTCGACGGAATGATCGACCCGACCATCCGCGGATGCTTGAGGAAGCCCTTGAGGAACTGGAGCTTCGGCGACCTCCGGTGCTTCCCGGCGATACGGCGCTGACCCTTAAGCGTGCGAGCGGTCGACAGGTTCATGGTAGCTCCGAGATGGCGGGAAGTTAGGTGCGTTCGCAAATGCGGCGCCGGTTGGCAAGGTCCCACGCCGCTTTGCGCTTCGGTCCGTCGCGGCTTAGGGGCAGGTCATGCGCAGCGCTCGCTCATCACCGGTTCCGCCGACCCCGGTCGGCACGACGGCATTGCGCAATGTCCAGTTCCTGCTGCTGTTCGCGGCGATGCTGGTCGCGGCTGCGGGCAATACCGCGCTGCAATCAGTCATGCCGGCGATGGGGCGCGAGATCGGACTGGCCGATTTCTGGGTAGCGGTGGCTTATACCTGGTCGGCGATATTGTGGGTGCTGTTCGCCGGATACTGGGCGGAGAAAAGCGACCGCCATGGGCGCAAGCGCCTGATGCTGATGGGGGTCGGGGGATTCATTGTCTCGATGACGCTGTGCGGCTTCGTCCTGCTAGCGGGACTGTCGCGGATGCTGTCGCCGGTGACGACATTCGTGCTTTTTGGTCTCGCGAGGGCGATCTATGGTTCTCTCGGCTGCGCGACGCCGAGCGCAACGCAGGCTTATCTCGCCGCCCGTACCCGCCGCTCGGGCCGCGTCGCCGCGCTGTCGTCGCTGTCCTCGTCGTTCGGGCTGGGCACCATAATGGGGCCGGCGCTGGCGCCATTGTTCGTGCTGCCGTTCGTCGGCCTGCCCGGCCCGCTGTTCGCCTTCGCGCTGATTGCGGCGCTGGTGTACGTCGCGATCTGGCGCTGGCTGCCCGACGACAGTGGCGACCTTCGCATCAAGGGGCTTCGCGAGGGGCGCGGAGCGGCGATGAGCTATCCATCGATGGCCTCCGCGACGACCGGGGCGAGTGTCGTTGCCGCCACCGCGCCGCGCTCGGCCCGCGTCCGCTGGCGCGACCCGCGCATCAAGCAGTGGATGATCGCCGGGATCGTCTCCGGGCACGCCCAGGCGGCGACGCTCATCGCGCTGGGTTTTTTCGTCATCGACCGGCTGGGCCTCCCGCCGAGCGGATCGGAAATGCCGATCTCGATCGTGATGATGGCCGGCGCCTCGGCGACGCTGGCGGCGCAGTGGGGCCTGATCCCGCGGCTTTCACTCAGCCCGCGCACCCTGATCATTGCCGGCTCGATCATCGCCGCGCTCGGCTGCGTCGCGACGATCGCCGCGGACAATCTCTACGGCCTGGTCATCGGCTTCGCGCTGTCGAGTCTCGGCTTCGGTTTCACTCGGCCCGGGTTCACGGCGGGCGCCAGTCTCGCCGTCCCGACCGCCGAGCAGGGCGGCGTCGCGGGCGCGATCACCGCCGCCAATGGCATCAGCTACGTCGCCGCGCCGTCGATCGGCATGGCACTTTACGGGATCAACCCCGCACTGCCATTCGCCGCCGCGGCGATGCTACTCGCCGGTCTTGCCTTTTGGGGTCACGCCCGGCTCGCTCGCTGAACCCGGCGGCGGTCCCTTGCCGCCGCGAGATCGCAGCATCCCGGGAAGCACGAACCCGATCCCGCCGAGCGGCTTCACCGCGTCCGATTTGAGTGTGTTCTGGATCTGCTCATAGTCAGCGAGCATTTCGTCGGTCACCGACGCGCGCGTCTCGGTCAGCGCCGCTTCGAAATCGGCCATCGTCACTTCGCTCGAATCGAGCCCGCGGCGAAGCGCGGCAAGACCCGCGCGGCGGGTCAGATCCTCGAGGTCGGCGCCAGTAAAGCGCTCGGACCGTTCGGCCAGCGATTCGAGGTCGACGTCCTTCGCGATCGGCATTCCCGCGGTGTGAATCGCCAGGATCCGGCGGCGACCGGCGACGTCCGGAACGCCGACATAAATCAGCTCGTCGAACCGCCCCGGACGAAGCAGCGCGGGATCGATCAGGTTCGGCCGATTGGTCGCGCCGATCACGACGACATTGTTGAGCTCCTCCAGACCGTCCATCTCGGCCAGGATCGTATTGACCACCCGCTCGGTGACCTGTGGTTCACCCATCCCGGCACCCCGCGCGGGGACCAGCGAATCGAGCTCGTCGATGAAGATTACCGTCGGCGCGACCTGCCGCGCACGGGCGAACAGGCGGGCGATCTGCTGCTCGCTCTCGCCATACCATTTCGACAGCAGGTCGGACGATTTGACCGAGATGAAATTCGCCTGGCTCTCGCGCGCCGTCGCCTTGGCGAGCAACGTCTTGCCCGTGCCCGGCGGACCGTAAAGCAGGAACCCCTTGGCTGGCCTGATCCCGAGCCGCTTGAACGCCTCGGGATGCTTCAACGGCAGTTCGATTCCCTCGCGCAACTTGTCGCGCGACGCGTCGAGCCCGCCGACATCTTCCCAGCGCAGCGTCGGCACCTGGACCATCACTTCACGCATCGCCGAAGGCGACACCCGCTTCAGCGCATTCTCGAAATCGGCGGCGTCAACCGATAGCGAATCGAGGATTTCGGGTGGAATGCTCGCTTCCTCGAGGTTGATTCGCGGCAGGATGCGGCGAACCGCTTCGAGCGCGGCTTCGCGGGTCAGCGCGGCGAGGTCGGCGCCGACGAAGCCGTAGGTGCGCTTCGCCAGTTCATCGAGGTCGATGTCCGGCGCGAGCGGCATGCCGCGCGTGTGGATGCCAAGGATCTCGCGGCGGCCGGGTTCGTCGGGAACGCCGACGACGATCTCGCGATCGAACCGGCCGGGGCGGCGAAGCGCCTCGTCGATTGCCTCGGGTCGATTGGTGGCGGCGATCACGACCAGGTTCTGGCGCGGCTCGATGCCATCCATCAGCGCCAGCAATTGCGCGACAAGCCTCTTTTCGGCCTCGCCCGACACCTGCCCGCGCTTGGGCGCGATCGAGTCGATTTCGTCGATGAAAATGATCGACGGCGCCGATTGCGCGGCCTGCTCGAACAGATCGCGCAATTTCTTCTCGCTCTCGCCATAGGCCGAGCCCATGATTTCGGGGCCGGCGATATGGAAGAACTGCGCCTCGCTCTCGTTGGCGACGGCGCGCGCCAGCCGCGTCTTGCCGGTGCCGGGCGGGCCGTGGAGGAGCACCCCCTTGGGCGGATCGACGCCGAGCCGCTGGAACAGCTCGGGATGGCGCAACGGCAACTCGATCATTTCGCGCAACGCGTCGATCGTCCCCTTCATTCCGCCCAGATCGTCATAGGTGACGTCGGCGCGGCGCTCACCGTCCTTCTTCGTGAATTCGGGCAGCAGTTCGACCACTGTCGAAGCTTCGATATGGACGATCCCGCGCGGAACCGTCGTGACGACGCGCAGCCGCACTTCCTGCAACGCGAAGGCCGGGGCGTTGAGCAGCTGGCGCACATGTTCGGGCATGTCGGCATTCACCCGCTGGTGGCCCGCGGTCGCGACAGTATCGCCCTCGGTCAGCGGCCGCCCTTCGAAGCTGCGCTTCAACGCCTCGGCCGATCCGGTGAGCCGAACCTGCTCGGCGGCGGGAGCGAACACGACGCGCGTCGCAGCTTTCGACTCGACCTTGCGAACCTCGACATAGTCGCCTGAGCCAACTCCCGCATTGGCGCGCTGGAGCCCGTCCAGGCGGATGATCTCGAGCCCCTCGTCATCGCCATAAGGCCCGATCGCCCGGGCGGCGGTCGAGCGCTTGCCGACGATCTCGATCACGTCACCCTCGGCCAGCCCTAGCTGCTGCATCCATTTCGCGGGCAGCCGCGCGACCCCGCGGCCGCTGTCGACCGGGGGCAGGTTGGCCACCTGCAGGCGGCGGGCCTGCGTGTCGACATCGGCCATGGTCTTCTCCAGCTCTTCAGATTGAAAACAGTTCGCGGGTGAGGAACGACGCCAGCTCCGTAAGGGTCCAATGTAGGCCAAGCTCGCCGGGGATAAAGGGGCGGCGGTTTTCCTGTTCCGCGCGGCCTGCGCTGCTATGCTACCGCGATGACCGACATGTCGATCCGGGACCGCCGCGCTGGCCAACTGCTGATCGCCAGCGCCGGGCTGGCGCTCCTGATCGCCAACTCGCCGTGGGCGGGCGGGTGGGACGCGCTGCTCCACGCGCATGTCGGACCGGTGGTACCGCGCCTTGGCCAACTCTCGCTGCATGGCGCGGTGGCCGATGGTGCGATGGCGCTGTTCTTCCTGCTCGTCGGGCTCGAGGTGAAGCGCGAGTGGTTCGAGGGTCGTCTTGCGACCCCCGCCGCGCGACGGCTGCCGATCGTCGCGGCGGTCGCGGGAATGGGGGTGCCCGCGCTGGTCTATCTCGCCGTGACAGGCGGCGCGGCGACCATGCGCAGCGGCTGGGCGATCCCGGCGGCGACCGACATCGCGTTCGCAGTCGGCATCCTTGCCTTGCTGGGCCCGCGCGCTCCGCCATCGCTCAAGCTCTTGCTCGTCACCATCGCGATCGTCGACGACATCGGTGCGGTCATCATCATCGCAGCGGCCTATACGCGCGGGCTCGACGTGCTGGCGCTCGGAGGGGCACTGGGCATCGTCGGCGTCATGGTGGGAATGAACCGCTTCGGCGTGCGTCGGCTCGCCCCTTATCTCATCGGCTTCGCATTGCTCTGGCTGGCGATGCTGGCCAGCGGAGTGCACCCAACCGTCGCTGGCGTGGTTGCCGCGCTGACCATCCCGCTGCGCGCGCCCGACGGCACTTCGCCGCTGCGCCGGCTGGAGCATGCGATCCACCCGTGGGTGATGTTCGGCGTCGTCCCGCTGTTCGGCCTCGTCAGCGCGGGCGTGTCGCTGTCCGGCGGGCTGACGGCGCTCGCTCAGCCGCTCTCGCTCGGGGTCGCGCTTGGCCTGTTCGTGGGCAAGCAGGTCGGGGTCGGAGGCGCCCTCTGGCTGGCGATCCGCTCGGGCCTCGCGCCGCGGCCCGCCGGGACCACCTCCGCGCAACTCTACGGCGCGGCGCTGCTGTGCGGGATCGGCTTCACCATGAGCCTGTTCATCGGCGCGCTGGCCTTTCCCGACAACTCGCAAGCGATCGACGCCGCCAAGCTCGGCACGCTCGCCGGCTCGCTCCTGTCGGGCCTCGCCGGCTACCTCGTCCTGCGCCGGGCAACCGCCGAAGAATGTCCGCCCGACGACGCACTCGAAGCCCGCAAGATCTTCGCCTGCGACGAACCGCCAGAGCGCTAGCCCGGAAGCTTCTCGGTCAGCTCCGGAACGATCTTGAACAGGTCACCGACCAGGCCGACGTCTGCCACCTGGAAGATCGGGGCGTCCTCGTCCTTGTTGATGGCGACGATGATCTTGCTGTCCTTCATTCCCGCAAGGTGCTGGATCGCGCCCGAGATGCCGATCGCCAGATAGACTTCGGGCGCGACGATCTTGCCCGTCTGGCCGACCTGGTAATCGTTGGGCGCATAGCCTGCGTCGACCGCGGCGCGCGAGGCGCCGACGCCGGCGCCAAGCTTGTCGGCAAGCGGGTCGATCAGCGCGTGGAACTGCTCCGACGAACCCAAAGCACGGCCGCCCGAGACGATGATCTTGGCGCTGGTCAACTCGGGCCGCTCGGATTTCGCCAGTTCGGCCGAGACGAACCTCGCCTTACCGCTGTTGCCCGACGCGTCGACGGTCTCGATCGTCCCCGATCCGCCTTCGGTCGCGGCCTTCTCGAAGGCGGTGCCGCGTACCGTGACGACAATCTTCGCATCCCTCGACCTGACCGTAGCAATCGCGTTGCCGGCATAGATCGGGCGGGTGAAGGTGTTATCGCCCTCGACCGAGGTGATATCCGACAGTTGCATCACGTCGAGCAGCGCGGCGACGCGCGGGGCAATGTTGCGCCCGGCAGTGGTCGACGGGACGACGAACGCGTCGTGATCGGCCATCAGCCGCACCGCGACCGGCGCGACCGCTTCCGCGAGTTGATGCTCGAGCGCCGGGGACTCGGCGACATGGACCTTGCCGACGCCGGCGATCTTCGCCGCCGCCTCGGCTACCGCGCCGACATTGGCGCCGGTCACGAGCAGGTGCACTTCGCCCATCTGCGCCGCGGCGGTCACCGCGGGCAGGGTGGCATCCTTGACCACCGCGCCATCATGTTCGACGAATACCAGCGTCTTCATGCGATCACTCCCAGAGCCTTGAGTTTTGCGACCAGTTCATCGACCGATCCCACCTTGACGCCGGCGGTGCGTTTCGCCGGCTCGATCACCTTGAGCGTCTCGAGCCGGGGCGTGACATCGACGCCGTAATCGGCCGGGGTCTTGTGCACGAACGGCTTCGACTTGGCCTTCATGATGTTCGGCAGGCTGGCGTAGCGCGGCTCGTTGAGGCGAAGATCGGTGGTCACGATCGCCGGCACGGTCAGCGCGACCGTCTCGAGCCCGCCGTCGACTTCACGGATGACGTTGACCGTGTCGCCGACGACCTCGACCTTGCTGGCGAATGTCCCCTGCGGCCAGTCGAGCAGTGCGCCGAGCATTTGCCCGACCTGGTTCGAATCATCGTCGATCGCCTGCTTGCCGAGGATGAACAGGTCGGGCTGTTCTTCCTGCGCGACCTTGGCGAGCAGCTTGGCGACGCCGAGCGGTTCGACATCTTCTTCGGACATGATCAGGATCGCGCGATCCGCGCCCATCGCGAGCGCGGTGCGGAGCGTTTCCTGTGCCTTGGCCGGCCCGATCGAGACCGCGACGACTTCGGTCGCGACCCCCTTTTCGCGCAGACGAAGCGCTTCCTCTACGGCGATTTCGTCGAACGGGTTCATCGACATCTTGACGTTGGCGAGGTCGACCCCGCTGCCGTCCATCTTGATGCGCGGCTTGACATTGTAATCGATCACTCGCTTGACCGCGACCAGCACCTTCATTCGTGTGTCCTCTCGTGTCCGTCACCCGGGCTGTGCCCACGGGGCGACGATGTTGTTATTTCAGGCAGCCTTTTTAACCTCGGCGACAATCTTTCGCGCCGCATCGCCAAGATCATTGGCGGCGACAATCGGGAGTCCCGAGTGGGCGAGGATGTCCTTGCCCTCCTGCACGTTGGTACCTTCCAGCCGAACGACCAGCGGCACCGACAGATTCACTTCCTTTGCCGCCGCGACAATGCCGTCGGCGATGATGTCGCACTTCATGATTCCGCCGAAGATGTTGACGAGGATGCCCTTCACCGCCGGATCGCTCAGGATGATCTTGAACGCGGCGGTGACCTTTTCCTTGGTCGCGCCGCCGCCGACATCGAGGAAGTTGGCCGGGAAGGCGCCGTTCAGCTTGATGATGTCCATCGTCGCCATCGCCAGCCCCGCGCCGTTGACCATGCAGCCGATGTCGCCGTCCAGCTTGATATAGGCGAGGTCGTACTTCGATGCCTCGATCTCGGCCGGGTCCTCCTCGGCGAGGTCGCGCAACTCGGCGAGGTCCTTGTGGCGGAACATCGCGTTGGAATCGAAGCTCACTTTCGCATCGAGCACGGTCAACTTGCCGTCTTCGGTCACCGCCAGCGGGTTGATCTCGATTTGCTCGGCGTCGGTGCCGAGAAAGGCGTCGTACAACTTGGACGCGACCGACGCGGCCTGCTTCGCCAGATTGTTGGTCAAGCCCAGCGCGGCCGCTACCGACCGTCCGTGATGCGGCATGAAGCCGGTCGCCGGGTCAATCGTGATGGTGTGGATCTTATCGGGCGTTTCATGGGCGACATGCTCGATGTCCATCCCGCCCTCGGTCGAGACGACCATCGCCACCCGTCCTGAATCGCGATCGACCAGCAGCGCGAGGTAGAACTCCTTGGCGATGTCCACCCCGTCGGTAATGTACAGCCGCTGGACCTGCTTGCCATGCTCCCCGGTCTGGATCGTGACCAGCGCCTTGCCGAGCATCTCCTCCGCATGCGCGCGCACTTCCTCGATCGATTTGGCCAGCCGCACCCCGCCCTTGGCATCGGGACCGAGTTCCTTGAACTTGCCTTTGCCGCGCCCGCCGGCGTGGATTTGCGCCTTGACCACCCACAACGGTCCGGGAAGCTTGCTCGCCGCTGCGACGGCTTCATCGGCGGTCATCGCGGCATAGCCAGCAGGAACCGGCACGCCATATTTCGCGAGCAATTCCTTGGCCTGATATTCGTGGATATTCATCGATGATTCCCGGGTGGCGAGGATATCGGCCCTTAAGCATGACTTGCGCCACGATGCAAAATGCATCCTCCCTTCGATCAGCGTGAGCTGCTAAAGAACGAGCCGTGAACACCGACTGCCCTCCGCGCAAGATCATCCATGTCGACATGGACGCCTTCTATGCCTCGGTCGAACAACGTGATGATCCGACGCTGAGGGGCCGTCCGGTCGCGGTCGGCGGCGGGCATCGCGGGGTCGTCGCGGCAGCGTCGTACGAGGCGCGCGTGTTCGGGGTGCGATCGGCGATGCCTTCGGTCACCGCGAGCCGCAAATGCCCCGACCTCGTTTTCGTCAAGCCGCGCTTCGATGTTTACCGCAGTGTGTCGCATCAGATCCGCGCGATCTTCGCCGATTACACTGCGCAGATCGAACCGCTCAGCCTCGACGAAGCCTATCTCGACGTCAGCCAGGACATTCGCGGCCTCGGCAGCGCGCGCGCCATCGCCGAGGAAATCCGCGCCCGCATCTTCGCGCAAACCGGGCTGACCGCTTCGGCAGGCGTATCCTATTGCAAATTCATCGCCAAGCTCGCGTCGGACCACAACAAGCCTGACGGGCTGTGCGTCATCCCGCCCGATCGCGGCGCGGCATTCGTCGCAACGCTCCCGGTCAAGCGCTTCCACGGCGTCGGCCCGGTCACGGCGGCGAAGATGGAGCGGCTCGGCATCCACACCGGGTTCGATCTCGCCGCCTGGTCGCTGCCCGAACTCGAAGCACATTTTGGCTCGTCCGGCTTCTGGTACTGGCGGATCGCGCGAGGCATCGACGATCGCCCGGTGCGCGCCGATCGCGAAACGAAATCGGTCAGCGCCGAACGCACCTTCGACGAGGATTTGTCCAGTCCCGCGGCGCTCTCCGAGCAACTCGATCGTGTCGCCGGGCTGGCGTGGCAACGGATCGACCGCAATGGCGCACACGGGCGAACCGTCACGCTCAAGGTCAAGTTCGCCGATTTCACCCTCATCACCCGCTCGAAAAGCTTTTCTGCCCCGGTCGACAGTCAAGCCACCTTAGCCGCTGCTGGCCAGTTGCTTCTCGCCGCGCTCTTCCCCGTGCCTCGCGGAATCCGCCTGCTCGGGCTTGGGCTTCATTCGCTCGTGACTGAAATGCACGACCATCCCGTCCAGCTTGGACTGGCGATCTGAGAAAAATTATGTTATATGAGTGCGACGTGCCGCCGCGATCCTTGCGGAGGCGCTATCTGTCGAATCGATCGAGAGACGGGACGCTGCGACCGGGGGTCGTTTTTTCGTACATCACCATTTGGGGGGCATGGTGCACGAAGAACGCGTCGGCGGGCTCCGCACAGGCATAGGAAGGCGAACGAATGGCTGCGAAGGCTCTTAGCTTCGATGTTGGCGATTATGTGGTTTACCCCAAGCATGGTGTTGGCAAGGTCACCGAAATCCAGAATACCGAGATCGCGGGCACTCAACTCGATCTCTATGTGCTGCGCTTCGAAAAGGAGCGGATGACGCTCCGCGTTCCGGTTGGCAAGGCCGATGCGGTCGGCATGCGCAAGTTGTCGAGCGACCAGACGATGAAGGACGCGCTCGAGACGCTCAAGGGCAAGCCCCGCGTCAAGCGCACGATGTGGTCGCGCCGCGCTCAGGAATATGAGGCCAAGATCAACTCGGGTGACCTCACCTCGATCGCCGAGGTGACCCGCGACCTGTTCCGCGCCGACGACCAGCCCGAACAAAGCTACTCGGAGCGGCAGATCTTCGAAGCTGCCTCGTCGCGCCTCGCCCGAGAGCTCGCCGCGATGGAGCAGGTCGACGAGCCTACCGCGTTGAAACAGATCCTCGAGATCCTCAACGCTGCTGCGTCGATCCACAACAAGGCGAAAGAATTGGCTGCGTAACGCGACGTGTCTGAACGCTAATCGAAGGGCGCGCCCGTCAGACGGCGCGCTCTTTTTTTGTGCTTGCCGCACCATCCGTATTGCTGTATTATATTGGCAATACACAAAGGAGGGAATGATGCGACTATACCCAATTCTGGTTGCCGGCATCGCTGCGAGCACCCTCACCGGGTGCGGCCATTCGGGCCACGTCGACTCCGGCCCGCGAATCGACCGCAACTTCGCCCTTTCGGGCTTTACCGGGGTCCAAGTCGCGGGCGCTTACGACATCACCGTGCATTCTGGCCCGGCAACCAGCGTTAGCGCCAATGGCAGCGAGAAGGCGCTCGACGATATGCGGGTTGAGGTGAAGGACGGCACGCTTGTCATCAGCCACGCCCAGCACCGCCTGTTCGGATTCGGCTGGGGCGGTTCGCAGAGCGCGGGACCGGTCAGCGTGGTCGTGACGGTGCCCGGCCTTGACCATGCAGTGATCGCCGGTTCGGGGGGGATTGCAATCGACAAGATCGGCGGGCCGCGCTTCAAGGGTGAAGTCGCGGGCTCGGGCGACCTCAAGCTCGCTACGGTCGACGCCGACGATGTCTCGTTCGAAATTGCCGGATCGGGCGGCATTATCGCTGCGGGCAAGGCGAAGAGCGTGACTTATGAAATTGCGGGATCCGGCGACATCGATGCCGCCGGGCTGATCGCCGAAACCGCCAAGCTGAGCATTGCCGGCTCGGGCGGGATCAAAGGCCACGCCACCGGCACGGCCGATATCGAAATTCTCGGCTCGGGCGATGTCACCCTAACTGGCGGCGCCAAGTGCACGATCGAGAAGCACGGCTCGGGCGACGTCCGCTGCTCGTGACCATGAACATGGTTCGTTAACCATGGTCGGCGAGGATGGGGTGATGAACAAACCCCTCCTCGCCGCATTGTGCGCGCTCGCCATCACCGCCGACCCCGCCGACGCGGCGACTCGCCATTTCGCGATCACCTCGTTCGATCGCGTGCGCGTCGACGGGCCGTACAAAGTCCAGCTCGCAACCGGGATTGCCCCCTTCGCCAGCGCCACCGGCTCGGCGCAGGCGCTCGACGGAATGGCGGTCGACGTGCAGGGGCGCACCCTCATCGTCCACGTCAACCGCAGCGCATGGGGTGGCTTCTCGAGCCAGTCTCCTGGACCGGTAACGATCAGCCTTGGGACTCACGATCTCACTGCGGCCTGGCTCAATGGCGCAGGGAGCATTGCCATAGACCAAGTGAAGGGTCTCAGCTTCGACATGTCGGTCCAGGGCTCGGGTTTGGCTAGCATCGATCAGGTCAGCGTCGATCAGCTGCGCGTCAGTCTTGGCGGAGCCGCTTCGGCGCACCTCGCTGGAACGGCGCTTCGCCTCAACGCCACCGTCCGCGGCAACTCGTCGCTCGACGCCGCCGCGCTCGCGATGAAAGACGTCACCATCGACGCCGAGGGTCCGGCGATCGTCAGGGGCGCGGTCAGCGACACCGCGAAGATCGACGCCCTCGGAGTCGCCGTGGTCACTCTTACCGGCTCCCCGGCGTGCGTCGTCAAAACGCAAGGCTCCGCTACTGTCGAAGGCTGCCGCTAACCCACATGGAAAAGGGCGGTTGCACGGCCAAAGCCGGCAACCGCTCCACTTTTCGCTGCTACTGCAAAATTACAGGTAGTCGGCTGTCAGGTCGAAGGTGGCCGAGTAGAGGCCATTGGGCTGGCTCGCGGCGATGGCGAAGACCCCCCCGACACCGACCGTGAAGGCCGACGATACATCGATCGTCCGGCTTAAAGAATTGCCATTGTCAAGCGTCATGCTGGTGACAACCAGCGTGTCGCCGGCGTTCGTCGTGCTGGTCAACAGCAACGGCTTTGAAAGTGTAAGCTGCACTGTCTGATTAGGCGTACCCGCTCCTTGGAACTCGCCGCGCCCGCCCGGATATGTCGCAACACCGATCACGCCGCCGGTGATTGAACGCGCACCGCTATCGGGATCGATCGTGACGACGCCCGCAGTCGTGCTGCCGATGACGGTGCCGAAATCGAGGTTGCTGACCTTGGTCAGCGTGAGCGGCTGAAGGACCACACCGAGCACTTCTGCGGTTGCTTTTCCCTGACCGGGTGCCGCCGTCGCGAAGGCGGGAGTAGCAGTGACGAGAGTGGCGGCAAGCGCCGAAAGGCTAAGAATCAATCGCATCTGGTGTGTTCCCCACGAACTTGTTTCGAGAATGGGGCCAATGGGGGAGGCGATCTCAAGACGAAGGCAATAGATGTGGTTCGCAAAATCTAAATCATGTTCGGTAGCCATGCTGTGTGGCGTCGCGCGCTACACAAGCAACAGCTTCACCAGCTTGCCGTAAAGCGACGGCGGCAACAGCCCCAAGCCGCTCTCGTCGCCATCTTCCGAGTCGGGCGCGTCATCGGGTTCGAGGTAGCGCCAGCCCTGGTGCGCGCGCTTGGGCACGGCGGGCAGGATGATCAGCTGATCGCGGCAGACGATGTCGATCCGCCCGTCGCTGCGATCGTCGATCCGGACGATTTCGTTGCACGCGACGATGCGGTGCTTGACGATCCAGTGCAACGAGCCGCCGACGAGTTCGGCCGCGCGCTTGGGCCGCATTCGCGTCGGCACGCGCACCTCGCCGCCAGCTGCCCGGCGGGCAAGGCGATTGCCCAGTGCTTCGATGCTGGCACAGCCGACGGCGGTCTTGGTAAGGTGAAGCGGCACGGTTCGCCAGATGCGCGGAATCGGTCTAGACTTCAACGCGCTCGCACTCAGCCCACCAGCCCGGCCAACTGCGCCAGCCCGAGGAAGCTGAAAAACCCCATCACGTCCGTCATCATTGTCACGAACACGGCCGACGACACCGCCGGATCGATCCGCGCCTTCTCCAGCGCGATCGGGATCAGGATCCCCGACAGGCCAGCGACGAGATTGTTGATGATCATCGCCGCGCCCATCACCAGTCCGAGCGGGACGTTATGATAAATCAGGATCGTCCCTCCGCCTGTAATCAGCGCCAACGCGAGTCCATTGGCCAGCGCGATGACCAGCTCGCGCCGGATCATTCGCACCGTATTTGAGCTGGTCAGCTGGTTGGTTGCCAGCGCGCGGACCACCACCGCCAGCGTCTGCGTACCAGCATTGCCGCCCATTCCCGAAATAATGCCCATCAGCACGGCGAGCACGGTGAGTTTCGAAATTTCCGCTTCAAATCCCCCGACCACCGCCGCTGCCAGGATCGCCGTACCGAGGTTGATAACCAGCCACGTCAGCCGCGTCCGGATGGTCAGATGGACCGGCTCGTTGATGTCGCCATCGCCCGCGCCCGACAGCAGCAACACGTCCTCGCCGGCTTCCTCCTGGATGATGTGGACGATGTCGTCGACGGTAATCATCCCGACCAGCCGCCCGCTCGGGTCGATCACCGCAGCCGAGATCAGTGCGTATTTCTGGAAGCGCAGCGCAACTTCCTCCTGGTCCATGCCCACCGGGATCAGCGTCTGGTCGTCCAGCATGATGTCGGCGACGCGCACCTTGCGCGGCGAGCGCAGCAGCGCCGACAGCTTGCAACTTCCGATCGGCCTGTGACTCGGCGACACGACGAACACTTCCCAGAAATCGGTCGCCAGTTCGTCGCCCGCACGAAGATAATCGATCACCTGGCCGACGGTCCAATGCTCGGGCACCGCGATCAGGTCGCGCTGCATCAACCGCCCGGCCGACTCCTGAGGATAGCTCAGCGCCTCCTCGATCGCGGCGCGATCGTCGGGCTCCATCGCGCGCAGCACGGCGCGCTGCTCGTCGTCCTCCAGATCCTCGAGCAGCGCGACCGCATTGTCGGTGTCGAGCTGCCCGGCGAAATCGGCAAGCTGCTGCGGCCCCATCTCGTCGATCAGCGTCTCGCGGACATGCTCGTTCATCTCCGCCAGCACGTCGGCCTCGACGATCCCGGCGAGCGCCGCAACCAGCCCGTCGCGCTCGTCGGCCCGCGCCAGCTCGATCAGATCGGCGATGTCGGCGGGGTGAAGCGGCTCGACCAGGGCACGCGCCGTGGCGTCGTCGCCGGCCTCGACCGCATCGAGCACTTTCTCCACGAACGCGGGCTTCAGCCGGTCCTCGCGGTCCATGATGCCGGCGTCGTCGTCTTGCGCGGTGAAGGTGAGGTCGCTCTCGCTCATCCTGTCTGCCCCCCATTGCCGCGGTCCCGCTCCCCTATGGCGGCCCGCGCACTGGCGCAACCCGCCCGCGCCTCCTACATGACCGCCAGCCTTACAACGGAGACTTGACCATGGCCGACGCCAACTCGCTGACCTTCACCCTTTCGAGCGGCGGCGACGTCGTCATCAAGCTTCGCCCCGACCTCGCCCCCGGCCACGTCGAGCGCATCGCCACGCTGGCGCGCGAGGGCTTCTATGACGGGGTCAAGTTTCACCGCGTCATTCCGGGCTTCATGGCGCAGGGGGGCGACCCAACCGGCACCGGGATGAGCGGGTCGAAGCTCCCCGATCTCAAGGCGGAGTTCAGCGCCGAGCCGCATGTCCGCGGCACCTGCTCGATGGCGCGCACCGCCAACCCGGACAGTGCCAACAGCCAATTTTTTATCTGCTTCGACGACGCGAGCTTCCTCGACAAACAGTACACCGTATGGGGTAATGTCGAGAGTGGCATGGAACATGTTGACGCCCTCCCCAAGGGCGAGCCCCCGCGCGAGCCGGGCACGATCGTGAACGCCACGGTGGCGTAACGTGGCCAAGACCCCGGTCGCACTGATTACTGGCGCGTCTTCCGGGCTCGGCGTCGACTTCGCTCGTCAGTTGTCGGCCAAGGGCTACCGGTTGGTGCTGGTCGCGCGGCGCCGGGACCGGCTCGACGCGCTTGCCGCCGAACTCGGCCATGCGCGCGCTGTAACGAGCGACCTCGCCGCGCCCGGCGCTGCCGCCGTATTGATGGTCGATCTCGCCGCGCACGACGAGACCGTCTCGGTGCTTGTCAACAATGCCGGCTTTGGGCTTGGCGGCCGGTTCGCGACCCTTGAAGGTGATCGCCAGCGCGGCATGATTGATCTGAATTGCGGCGCACTGGTCGAGCTCGCCCATGCCGTGCTGCCGGACATGCTCGCCAAAAAGAAGGGCGCGATCCTCAACGTCGCGTCGACCGCCGCCTTCCAGCCCGGCCCAGGAATGGCGGTCTATTTCGCCACGAAGGCGTTCGTCCTGTCGTTCACCGAAGCGCTCCATGAGGAGCTTCGCGGCAAAGGCGTCAAGGTGAGCGCGCTGTGCCCCGGCCCCACCGCAACCGAATTCGGCGAGGTTGCCGGCTTCGGCAAGTCAACGGCGTTTGAGAAAATCGCTGTCAGTTCGCATTCGGTCGTCCGTGCGGGGCTCGACGGACTCGAGGCGGGCAAGGCAATTGTCATTCCCGGCCTGATCAATAAAGCCGGGGCCCAGGGACATCGCCTTCTCCCGCGCGCCCTTCTCCGTCGCGTTGCCGGCATGGTGAAGATGTAGGTTGCAAAAAGGACCAAAGATGAGGATTTCGCACTTGCACAATTCATGGTGCAATGCGATATAAGTCCTGCCTTTCGAGGCATCCTCTCCTGAAAACTTTCAACGGGCCGGGTGGCAACACCTGGCCCTTTTTTTGTCCCCAGCGAGTCGGCGCAGGTTGGATCGGACAGCGCCCGCCGATCGAGCCTGCCGGTGCTATTTCGCTCACAGAAATGTACGCCGGGCGGTTTCTTAGAAGGTCACCCCGACCGATCCGACGATCCCCGTCTTGCTTTCGTTGCGACCGCTGAACGGATTGATCAAGTCGCCGTCGGTATCGACATATTGAACGCCGATTATGAAGTTCTTGACCGCCACGCTCGCGCCGGCGCCCCAGTCGGTATAGCCCTTGCCGATCGACAGATAGCTTGGCCCATATGTGTGGCCAAGGTGTGCCGTCAGGCTTACCGGGGTTTTGGGGATCGCCGCGCCGAGGTCACCCGCGATGTACAGATTATCCGCTTTGGGGCTGATCTGGTTAAGCGCAAGCGCGCGCTGCTTGAAGCCATAGTTGGCGGTCGCTTTGGCGGTTACCGGCCCAAAAGTCTGTGAAATCGAAATATAGGGCTCGAAGAAGTCCGAGTTGATCCCGCCCGAGCCGGGGTAATAATAATAGAGTACCCCGCCATCGATTTTGGTCGCGCCGAAGGTCTTGGAATAGCCCGCGATCAGGTCGATCTCCCGGTCCGATCCATTCTCGACATATTCGTCGATCGAGGTGCCCCACACCGTGGCGTAAAACCCCGACTTGTGGCTCAGCGTGAAGGTGCCTTGCACTGCGGCATGCTTATTGGTCTGCGAGATGCCGCGGAAACGATAGTCGGAGATTAGCGAGGCGCCCCCACTCACACTGATGCCGTTGCCAAGTTCAGCGGCGGCTGCCGGTGCTGCGGATAGACTGGGCAGGCCGGCCACCATTGCGGCGGAAATCACGATCTTGTTCATCTTCGGGTCCCCTGAAAAGTTGACCCTCTCCCGCGCCGGGATCCCGCTTCTTTGCCCGAGCAGTGTCCAGTGGCACAAGTCTGCAATGCGACACATTGCTGCAGTGCACAATGGGATCCCGTCGCTAAACGGTCCTCAAGGACGTCAAATGTTCACCGACCAGCTTGGCGCACTCACGGCCCTCGCGGATTGCCCACACAACGAGCGACTGTCCGCGCCGCATGTCACCGCACGCGTAGACGTTTTCGCGGCTGGTCTTGTAAGACTGCCGGTCGATCTCGGCGTTGGCCATTCCGAGCACTCCGTCCTCGGGCGAGCCGAGAAAGCCCATCGCCAGCAACACGAGGTCAGCCGGGATCTGGACCTGCTCGCCATCACGCTCGACGATCAGCGAGCGTACCTCGCCCCCCTCCGCGATCGCGTCGCGTGTCGCCGCCGAGAACATCCGCTCAACACCCTCTTCCTGCGACGTGGAGGTGCGCAGTTTCAGCGGCCAGTGCGGCCACACGAGCTCCTTGTTCTCGCGCACCGGCGGCTCGGGCATGATCTCGAGTTGTGTCACCGACGCCGCGCCTTGGCGATTGGAAGTGCCGATGCAGTCCGAGCCGGTGTCGCCCCCGCCGATCACCACGACATGCTTGCCGGTGGCGGACAGCTCTTCGCCCTCGATTGGAAGCCCCGCCTGGCGCCGGTTCGACTGGGTCAGGAA
The DNA here is from genome assembly GCF_025362505.1 of Sphingomonas sp. Taxonomy (GTDB): domain Bacteria; phylum Pseudomonadota; class Alphaproteobacteria; order Sphingomonadales; family Sphingomonadaceae; genus Sphingomicrobium. The sequence goes on from NZ_JANYGG010000013.1 coordinate 72,928, forward strand.
ATCCATTGCGAAGTGGATGTTGCTTGCCCCCCGAGTCGGAATGTCGAGGTCGCGCGGCCATTCCGCGCCGCCGGCCAGCACCATCACGTCATAATCGTCGAGGATGCGGTCGACCGAAACCGTCACACCGATTTCCATGCCGGTGCGGAAGATTACCCCTTCGGCTTCCATCTGCGCGATCCGCCGGTCGATCAGCGCGCGGTCCATCTTGAAGTCGGGGATGCCATAGCGGAGCAGCCCGCCAATGCGGTCGTTCTTCTCGAACACCGTCGGCGCATGCCCCATCCGCGCCAGCTGCTGCGCGCACGCGAGGCCGGCGGGACCCGACCCGACGATCGCGATCCGCTTGCCCGTGCCCCGCGCGGCGACCTGGGGGCGAACCCACCCCTCCTGCCACGCCTTGTCGACGATCGCGCATTCGATCGTCTTGATCGTCACCGGCACGTCGTCGAGGTTCAACGTACACGCCGCTTCGCACGGCGCTGGGCACACGCGGCCGGTAAACTCGGGGAAATTGTTGGTCCGGTGCAGCCGCTCGCTTGCCGTCTTCCAGTCGAGGTCGCTGACCAGGCTGTTCCAGTCGGGGATCAAATTCCCCACCGGGCACGCCGTATGGCAAAAGGGCACACCGCAATCCATGCAGCGCGTCGCCTGCACCGCGACCTCCTGCTCGGGGAGCGGCAGGACATATTCCCGATAGTCGGTCAGCCGCTCGGCGATCGGCCGCGCCGGCCGGTCGTGCCGCTCGATGGTGAGGAATCCGGTCGGGTCGGTCATGCCGCGAGATCCTGCCTAGCAGCCGTCAGCGCTTCAAGCGCACGCCGATAATCGGTCGGCATCACGAGCAGGAACTCGCCCAATGCCTTGTCCCAATCGGCGAGCAGATCGGACGCACGCTCGCTCCCGGTGCGATCACGATGCGCTTCAATCAGCGCCTTTAGCGCGGCCGGGTCCTCCACCGCTCCAAGCTCGACACTGGCCATGTTGCACTGTGCCTTGAACGTCCCTTCGGGGTCATAGACCAGCGCGATCCCGCCCGACATTCCAGCCGCGAAGTTGCGCCCGACCTTGCCCAGCACGACCACTGTTCCGCCGGTCATATATTCGCAGCCGTGATCGCCGATTCCCTCGACCACCGCGCTCGCGCCCGAATTGCGCACCGCGAACCGCTCGCCGGCCATGCCGTTGAAATAGGCCTCGCCCGCGGTCGCGCCGTACAAGCAGGTGTTGCCGACGATGATGTTGTCGCTCGCGACCCGCGGTGCGCCCTCGGGCTGGCGGACGATGATCCGCCCCCCCGACAAGCCCTTGCCGCAATAATCGTTGGCATCGCCGCTGACTTCGATTGTGAACCCCTCGACCAGGAACGCGCCAAGGCTTTGCCCCGCCGATCCCGTGAGCTTGACCGTCACGCTGTCGTCGGCCGGCCTCTTCGACCCCATCCGCCGCACCATCTCGCCCGACGCCGCCGCGCCGACCGTGCGGTCGTCATTGCCGACGCGCAGATCGATCGTGGCCGGAAGTGGCCCGCCGAGCGCGTCGATCATCGCCGCATCGATCCGCTTGGGCGTCCGCGCCTTGAACGGCTCACGTGTCGGCACCCCCCCCGGCGGCTGGAACAGCAGCGCAGTCAAGTCGAGGTCATGCGCCTTCCAGTGGTGGCTCAGCGACGCCTCGATCAGGTCGGCGCGCCCAACCGCCTCATCGACAGTCCGCAAGCCGAGCGACGCAAGCAACTCGCGTAATTCCTCGGCGACGAAAAACAGGTAGTTGACGACATGCTCGGGCGTTCCCGTGAACCGCGCGCGAAGCACCGGGTCCTGCGTCGCAATCCCGACCGGACATGTGTTCAAATGACACTTGCGCATCATGATGCACCCGGCGGCAATCAGCGGAGCGGTCGCAAAGCCGAACTCGTCGGCCCCGAGCAGCGCTGCGACCAGCACGTCGCGCCCGGTGCGCAATCCGCCATCGGCCTGAACTGTGATCCGCCCGCGTAAGCCGTTGAGCAGAAGCGTCTGGTGAACCTCGGCCAGCCCGATTTCCCACGGCAACCCGGCATGGGTCAGCGAGGTCAGCGGCGACGCCCCCGTTCCGCCCTCATAGCCCGAGATGGTGATATGATTGGCCGAACATTTCGCCACCCCGGCAGCGACCGTCCCGACCCCGGTCTCGGACACGAGCTTGACCGACAGACGCGCGGTTGGATTGACCGAGCCCAGGTCGTGAATCAGCTGCGCCAGATCCTCGATCGAATAAATGTCATGGTGCGGCGGCGGCGAGATTAGCCCGACCCCGGGCGTCGAATGGCGCACCGCGGCGATCGCGGCGTCGACCTTGTACCCGGGCAATTGCCCGCCCTCGCCCGGCTTGGCACCTTGCGCGATCTTGATTTGCAACTCGTCGGCCTCGACCAGATAGTCCGTTGTCACCCCGAACCGCCCCGACGCGATCTGCTTGATCGCCGACCGCTCGCTGTCGCCATTCGCCAGCCGCACTGCGCGCGCGGCTTCTTCGCCACCTTCGCCGGTGTTCGACTTGCCGCCGATGCGGTTCATCGCCCTGGCCAGCGTCGTATGCGCTTCCCGGCTGATCGAACCGAAGCTCATCGCCCCGGCGGCGAAGCGCCGCACGATGGCGCTCGCCGGCTCGACCTCGGAAACGTCGATTGCCGCCCCTGCCGCCTTGAACTTGAACAGCGAGCGGATCGTCGGCAGGCGTGGATCGCCCGCGTCAATTTCGGCCGAGAAAGCGCGGAACTTGGCGGGAATATTGCCTCTCACCGCATGCTGCAGATTGGCGATGCTCGAAAGCGTCCAGGCATGCGCCTCGCCCCCTTCGCGCTGCGCGTAAATGCCGCCGATATCGAGCTCCTCGCCGCCACCGCAGGCGAAGCGATGCCGCCGGTTCGACTCCTCGGCCAGCTCGCTAAGCCCAACACCGCCGATCGGCGACTTGGTCCCGGTGAAATATCGGTCGATGACCGACTGCCCGATCCCGATCGCGTCGAAGATCTGCGCGCCGCAATAGCTCTGGAAAGTCGAGATGCCCATCTTGGACATGACCTTGAGCATCCCCTTGCCAAGACCTTTGATATACTTTTCGTGACCCTTGCCGGACGAATCCAGCGCGCCGATCGTGTCGAACGCCAGCCACGGGTTGATCGCCTCGGCGCCATAGCCGGCGAGCACGCACATATGGTGCACCTCGCGCGCTTCGCCCGTCTCGACGACCAGCCCGGCCTGCATGCGCAAGCCCTGCCGGATCAGCTGGTGATGGATCGCGCCCGTCGCCAGCGCCGCCGGAATCGGCACCCGCTCCGCCGACGCCGCACGGTCCGAGATGATGATCAGATTGGCGTCGGCAAGCACCGCCTCGGTCGCCTCCCAGCACAATCGCTGCAGCGCCGCCTCGAGCGCCTCGCCATTGCCCCCGGCCAGCCAGGTCGCGTCGAGCGTCACCGTGCTGAACGCCCCGTCGAGACTATCTTTGATCGAGCGAATCTTCTCCAGCTCGGCGTTGGTCAGGATCGGTTGTGAGACCTCAAGCCGCTTGTGGTTGCCCGCCTCGAGCCCAAGCAGATTGGGCCGCGGTCCGACCATCGACACGAGGCTCATCACCAGGCTCTCGCGGATTGGATCGATCGGCGGGTTGGTCACCTGCGCGAAGTTCTGCTTGAAATAATCATACAGCAGCCGCGGCCGATCCGACAGCACCGCCAGCGGCGTATCGGTCCCCATCGACCCCAGCGGATCGTCGCCATCACGAGCCATTGGCGCGAGGAAGAATTTCAAATCCTCCTCGGTATAACCGAAGATCTTCTGTAGCCCGATCAGCTTCTCCGGCGCCGTCACTTGCGGGTCGGCCCCCGCCGGCAATTCCTCGACCCGGAATTGCGTCTGCCTCAGCCACTCGGCATAGGGCTGCGCGGCCGCAAGTTCGGCCTTGATTTCCTCGTCCTCGATGATCCGCCCCTGCTCGAGGTCGATCAACAGCATCCGCCCCGGCTGAAGCCGATGCTTCCTGACGATCCGCTCCTCGGCAATCGGCAGCACACCGCTCTCCGACGCCATGATCACCCGATCGTCGTCGGTGACGATATAGCGCGCCGGCCGAAGCCCGTTGCGGTCCAGGGTCCCGCCGATCTGACGCCCATCGGTAAATGCCACCGCCGCCGGGCCATCCCACGGCTCCATCAGCGCCGCATGATATTCGTAAAACGCTCGTCGCCCCGCATCCATCGCCGCATTGCCCGCCCACGCCTCGGGGATCAGCAGCATCATCGCGTGGGCCAGGCTGTATCCACCAGCGATCAGCAGCTCGAGCGCATTGTCGAGGCACGCCGTATCCGATTGCCCATGCGGGATGATCGGCCACATCTTGTCGAGATCAGCGCCGAGCAGCGCCGACTCCATCGTCCGCCGGCGCGCGTTCATCCAGTTGACGTTGCCACGCACCGTGTTGATCTCGCCATTGTGCGCGATCAGCCGGTAAGGATGAGCAAGCCTCCACGACGGAAAGGTGTTGGTCGAAAAACGCTGGTGGACCAGCGCCAGCGCCGACACCGTCAGCGGGTTGGACAGGTCATGGTAAAAGCGCGCGATCTGCGCCGGCTGAAGCATCCCCTTGTAGACCAAGGTGCGGCTCGACATCGACGCGATGTAGAAATCCTTGAGCCCGGGAAGTGCTTTTCGCTGTGCCAGGTCGGCCAGCGGGTTCTGCGTCTGCTTGCGGATTGCGAGCAACTTGCGCTCAAACGCATCCTGGTCCCGCACCGTCGGCCCGCGCGCGATGACCGCTTGGCGGATCGTCGGCATCGATGCTTTGGCCGACGCGCTGATCGCGTCGAGGTCGACTGGAACCGCGCGCCAGCCGACGATCCGCTGGCCCTCCAGCTGGATGAAATGCTCGAGCCGGTCCATCGCCACCGCGCTCGCCGCCTCGTCGCGCGGAAGGAAGCACATCGCGAGCGCATAATCGCCGGGCTGGGGCAGATTGAACGACGCCTTGTCCGCCCAATCGCGAAACAACGTATCAGGGATCTGGATGAGAATTCCCGCTCCGTCACCGACCTCGGGATCGGCAGCGACCCCACCGCGATGGACCAGCGCGTCGAGGATCTTCAATCCGTCCGACACGATACCCGCCGACTTCTCGCCTTTCACATGGGCGATGAACCCCATGCCGCAGGCGTCCCGCTCATAGGCGGGATCGTACAGGCCCTGGGCAGGCGGCAAGCCGTGCATATTCGTCCAATCCTCCGCGAATCATGCTCATGTCTGAAGCCGGCGCCCACGGGACCCCGCGTCGTCACGCACATGCAGCATTTGTCCGCTTTCACGCAAGCATTTAAGCGAAATGGGATCCCAATTGGCGCCAGTGCGAAACTGACGGCGGATCAGCGTATCTTCGCGTTTGGAAAAATGGTGCGCCACGCAGTCATCCGCGAACCAGTCTCGCGCCCATAACAGGGAAAAATTTGCGAAAACATTCGTAAAATGGGCGGTATCCGAAGCTACACTGGTCAGCGACGGAGATTTAACATCCTAGTCTAAAGTACTTAGCCTCGATGCGCGACAATTGGGGCTATCTCCGGAACAGGCCCAAAAAGCGATTTAACAGGTAGCGCATCAGCGGAAAACAGACCGCGCTCACCGATAACCCGCATTGCACAGGATGAAGGAGCGCCAGACTCGAACCACATTCAGCTAGAAGCGATTGACTAAAACTATCGATCGAATAGAATAAGAAAAGTACAACTTTCGGTTTTTAGCACAAGTGATGGTGATTATTATGGCAACTTTAAATATAGAACTTCGTGATATTGATAATATTTCACCTTATGTTGGCAATGCGCGTTTGCATTCTGCCAAACAAATAGATCAATTGAAACTGTCTATTGAAACTTATGGATTTACCAATCCCATTCTTGTCGATCATGCTGGCGTAATTATTGCTGGTCACGGTCGGCTGATTGCGGCGCGCGAACTGGCGATGACGGCTGTTCCGGTGATCGAGCTTGCATCGCTTACTGAAGCTCAGGTCAAGGCATTGCGCCTGGCGGACAACAAGATTGCTCTCAACTCAGGCTGGGACGTTGACCTTCTGCGGCTGGAACTCGGTGACCTTACGTCGGGAGCAATAGAAATCGACCTTCGCTCGACCGGATTCTCCGGCGCTGAGATCGACATCCTTTTGAACCCCAAAGCAGATCCCGACGATGACGCGATCCCGAGCGTAAGGGCAGAGCCACGCGCACGCCTTGGCGACATTTGGGAATTAGGCGACCACCGGGTCGGGTGTGGCGACGCGCGCGCTGAGGCTTTTGTACGTTCAGTAATCGGAGGCTGGGGTCAGGTCGACTGTGCCTTTCTAGATCCGCCTTTCAACGTCCGCATCCAGGGCCATGCCAACGTTAAGACAAAGCATCGAGAATTCGCGATGGCGTCCGGCGAGATGAGCTCGGAGGAATTTCGCACGTTCCTCGCTACATCGCTTGGCACATGCGTGACGCACTCGCGAGACGGTGCCGTCCATTTTGTTTTCATGGACTGGCGACATTTGGATGATCTCAGGGCGGCGTCGGCCGACCTTTATGACGAGCAACTTAACCTTTGCGTTTGGAATAAATCGAACCCCGGAATGGGCTCGCTGTATCGATCAAAGCACGAGCTCATCTCCGTCTTCAGGGTCGGCACGGCTTCCCACATCAACGCGGTTGAGCTTGGCCGACATGGTCGCAATCGTACCAATGTCTGGGATTACCCATCGGTCAACTCGTTCGAGGGAGCCAAGCGGGGTGACCTAAAATTGCATCCTACAGTGAAGCCGACCGCTCTGGTGGCAGATGCTATTCAGGACGTCACTCGTCGGGACGATCTTGTGCTCGATATCTTCCTCGGGTCCGGAACGACCCTGATCGCCTGCGAGCGAACCGGGCGCCGGTTTCGAGGGCTCGACATCGACCCGGCCTACATCGACATCGCAATCGATCGCTGGGTGGCGATGACTGGCGGAACACCGCACTGTCAAACGGCGTCCAAAAGGGACCCCCGATCGGCGTCCAAAAGGGACCCCTTGGCACAAGGTGTAGGTCGATCGAGTGGTGCGCTTTTTGCCCTGCTTGCGGCGTAGGGAGGGCGTAGCCCGACCGGAGGCGCAAGC
>NZ_JANYGG010000019.1 GCF_025362505.1 Sphingomonas sp.
CGGTCGATCAGATCGTGCCCAGTAGGGCTTTCGCGGAACTCGGGAAAGTAGCCTTCTTCCCAAAGCGCGTGCGCAGCCTCGTCGAGTGGCATCCCTTGGTCATGGACGAGCCTGCCGAGAAATTGTTCATTGCTGCCGAAGTCCATTCGACGGGGCGCATTATCGATCCCGAGGTGCGCAAGGTTGCCGCCTTCATCGCGGATACCACCCAAAGTGCGCAGGCGCTGTGTCATGTCGAGCGGGCCGCGCACGTAGGTCTTGCCGTTCGGCCGGCTCACGGAAAGCTCGCTGAACTCGTCGGGTGCATGGACCAGTTCGCGCGGCGACGGTCGAGCAGCAGCTTCCTCAGCATCGGCGATCATGTTGGAAGGGCGAGGCAGGACCGAGCGAGGATCGACGCCCTCGGCAAGCTTGGCGATGTCATGACCGTCGAGCGGATCACCCAGGCGGCGCGTGACGCCGAAGGGCTGTTCCAGCGTGTAGCCCGGTGGCGGCGGGGGCACGTTCCCGACATCGATGTAATCGCGCGGGCGTACAGATGGACCCATCAGCGTTGGCGAGCGATCCTCGGTTGCCATTGCGGCGATGCGGTGCGGCTGCTGGACAGTGTACCCCGGCGGGGGCGGAGGCGTCTCACCTTCGGGCGCGGCGTTGGGGGCGTTGCCGACGTGAGGCCCTTCTTCAACACCATGCGGGATCACCCGGCGCGATGCAGCCATGCCGCCGCCCACGCCGCCAACCAATCCGCCGACGACCTGAGCGCCAACCTGCGCCCAGCGATTGCCCGGTGCGTAATCGTCCGCAACCTGTCCCGCGACATTGGCCCCAACACCGCCGCCGACTTCGGCCGCTACCGTGACCGCAGGGTTTGCCGCCCCGCTGACAAAGGCTTCCCGGATCGCTGAGCGCGTCGGGCTTGCCAGCGTCTCAAGGGCGGGCGCAGCCAAGCGAAGCTTGCTGCCAATGGCAAGCGATCCGCCCAGCGGCACCACAGCCTGCCCGACACCGCGCGAGAACGCTTGCCCATACCGTTCCAGATCGGAGCGGGGCGCATAGCCTTCAGAGGCTTGCCCGATGCCGACGCCGTGCATGCCGGACCTGATCCAATCCGAACCCATGATAGGCTTATCAGACGTAGGCAGGCCGACGGCTCGAATACCGCTGTTACCCAAATCGACCATGAAGCCGACCGTATCGGCCAAGCCCTCATTCAGTGCGCCCATGATGCGTGTGGGCAGTGCCGGGCCATTCGGCAACACCGGCAGCCCAGCCACGTCATCCTGCTGGAAATAGGTCGAGAGCTGCGCATTCGGATTGTGGCGCATGAAGCTGAGAATATTGGAGGCGTTGCCGATCGGATGGCCTAGCGCGCTCGACCAAGCCTCAAGCTGTCCAGGCTTCGTCTTCGAATTGCGGACCAGAGCCGCATATTCGTTGGCCTGGTCCGGCGTCATGGCAATCTTGCCGTGCAGCGGCGCACCGTCCTCGATGTGGCGATAGTCCGAAGGCGTCTGATAGGTGCCAGCATAGGCCCCTCGCTCGTCGGCAATCGCCCCCCGCTGAGCATCGAGATACTGTTGCGAGCGCACAGGATCGTTCGCCAGATACTGCGGGACGGGCAACGACAGCCCGGCGTTGATCGAGTCGAGCCCGAGATCGGTCGAGCCGTTGCGTGCGATCACAACCGGGCGACCATAGGTCATCGCGCCAGTCGATTGCAGGCTGGTCGATGGCGTTACCTGCCCGGCAAGACGCGTACGAGCCTGATCGCCAAGCGGAACCGACTGACCACCTACGACGCCGGGCTGACCCAGCTCGAATGCATCGACCCCGGAGAGGCGACCATTGCCGCCGCCCTTGAGGCCGAGCGTGTCGCCGTCGTGGACCGCGCCCGACGCGACATAGTTGCCGCCGCTCAGCGAGCCGCGCTGCTTGAGCGAATAACCTTGCGGGAGGGGAGGCATCCCCGAGTTAGGCGTGCCGGGCGTGCCCGGTGCCATCCCCCAGCCCGGCGTCCGATAGCCATTGGTTGGAGCCACGCCTGCGTCGAGCGCATATCCCGGTGGCAACGGCGGAAGGTCGGCCACTATTGAACCGGGACGCCCGTCTGAGCATCAACCCAGCGCCCGTTTTGAACGACAATCTTGTGACCGTTCGGGCCCACTGCCACAGCTGGAGCGCCGCCATGACCACGGCCACCAGTTCCCTGAAAGGCTGCGCTTCCCCGGACCCGAGAATCGGTCATGTCCTGGCCACGGGTGCGATCCTGATGCGAAAAGTCCTGACCCCGCATGCGATCGTTGTGGCTCAGGTCCTGCCCTCGCGACGTGACGCCGGTTGATCGGATGTTGTTGCCGACTGAAGCTTCCGTCCGAACGTCCGTATTGCGCTCGCTTGAGCGAAGCCGATCATCCTGCAATTCGCCCATGTAGCCGTAGCGGTCCCCCATCAGGGCGCCCTTGGCATCGATAGCAGACGGGCCGAAGCTGCGCAGACGGTAGTCTTGCAACGCGCTGTTGAACTCTTTTGAGCCGGACTGACCGAAGTGCGAAGCGTAGCGCTCGTCGTCAGCAGGTTCCTGAGTTTTGCCGACTGCTCTCCAATACGCTTCCGGATCGGACTGCTCGAAATACATGCCGGCATCGGCAGGCATAGATGACAACATTCTGTCCATTCGCACGGGAGGCTGGACGCTCGATCCACTGGGTTGACCAGGCCCGCCACCGGGGAGAGGCGGAGCACCCGGATTGCCAGGTTGAGGCCCAATGGAAGGCGTCGCATTGCCGATGGGAGCGGCAGTAACCGCGATCGGAGTATTGTTGCCTGGCAGCTGGACCACGCCAACAGCCGCTGGGCTGGCGCTGGGTGGCTGAGCGCCGTTCGCCTGCGAACTTAGGTTCCGTAGTGCTTTTACAAGGTGAGCGCGTTCGTGGTCGCTGCGGAATGGATTGGCTGAAAGATCGGCTGGCGTCGCGTCGCCGTAGTGAACAGCGCGGCGTGCGGCCTGCTGTTTTGCGTGCGCGTCCCACTCGCCGACATTCGCTTTGTGCTCCAGCCTGCTCGCAACGAGGGCTTGAGCGAGCTTCGCGACACCTTGAGTCCACGAGATATTGCCACCGTTGTCCGGAATTGCATCGAACGATTGCTGGCGAAGCGCTGCCGCCAATGCCCGAGTGCGCTGACTGTTCTCAAGGTCGCTCGTCGCATCGACTTGCGGGTCTGGCTGGCCCGGAGCCTGAAACGAGACCGTCTGGGGGCCAGAAGGCGGAGGAGGGGGCGGGGGCGCGAGGATTGCCATCAACGGTCTCTCTTTCAATGAATTATCGGCAGGACGGGCAGGGCTTCGCCAGCGCCAAGCTGGCCGACGATAAATGCCCCGAGCGCGGCGACACCTTGCGGGCTGTCCAGCATCGAGAGCAGGTTTGACGGGATCGTGAATGCGGCAGTGCGAGCCGACGCGTGATCGATCCGAAGGCGATCGGCGAGGCCTTGCACCATGTCTTCCCACACGAACACGCGCGCTTCGTCACTCGGCGAGAGGCCCAAGGTACGCACTCTGTCAGGCATTCCCATCAGTCTGCTCGCGCCAGATCGCGGCGCACGGTCGCGCGAAGATATTCGGACAGCGTCATGTCCCGCCCCCGAGCAGCTTCAACGGCAGCAGCAACGAGCCTGCTGTTGGCGCGGAAGCGAACTGTGTGGTCGTGAACGGCGAACTGCATGGCAAAGCCTCCAAATATCAACGACAGATGTAGCACAGATTGATCCGCAATGCTAGATTACCGTTTAGAATCAGATAGTTGTTCGCCCACGTTCGCTGGTGTTCGATGCTGTTTGACGGTGTCGCCTCGTTCCATTGCCGCCATGTTGCCGACGGGCGGCGCGACACGATCATCCGATCCGAAAAGAGGGCGCGGCGCTGGGGTGTTGGGGGAGCAAGCGTGGGAGCAAATCCCCGATCACACGATTAAACACAGTTTCCAGAATAGCTTGGCGGCTTAGAGTGGATGCCTGGACAGCATTAGAACCAATCAAATGCGATCGATCCACAGCTATTTCCAATCTTGACGTTCCACAGATGAGCATCCGCAAGCTAAAGATTCTCAATGGCGCGCGCTTCAAAGCCCACAAGATTGCCTAATCAATCCGCCATTGTCCCAGCGTGGCTTATAGACGGCTTGGCGCGCCTGCAGCTGCCAGCATGACAGGTTTACCCGTCCAGCCCACGCCACGACAACGTAGCGCCCGAAGCGATCGGTCGTGACGATGCTGTAGCTTACCCGCCCATTGCGTAGCGCGTCGATCAGGCGGCGCTTCGATGAAAAGCCATCGCCCGGTGCGCACTCCCGATAGCGGGCACAGTGACCGGGAAGCTCAGGCGCATCGATCCCGAGGAGGCGCAGGCGGATCGAGCCGCAGCGCAGCGTGTCGCCATCAACAACGTAGGCAGAGGGGCATGCGATGGCGTCCACGCGCGCTATCCGAGGCCCTTGTCGACTAAGCGACGGATTGCTTC
>NZ_JANYGG010000048.1 GCF_025362505.1 Sphingomonas sp.
TAATCAGCGCCGGAAGCGCAAAGCCGGCGCAGGCCAGATAGGCAATGTGCCAGCCGACCCGCGCGGCGAGCACCAGCGCCAACGCCCCCGCCGCGACCGACCCGATGCGCCAGCCATATTGAACCATACCCGACCCGACCCCGAGCTGGCGCGGCGACAATATCTCGATGCGATACGCGTCGATGACGATGTCGAAGGTCGCCCCCGCAACCCCGACCAGAATGGCGGCATAGGCGGTCGCGAGCAGGCTCGACGAGGGATCGACGAAGGCGAGGTTGGCGACGGCGGCGATCACCAGCAGGCCCGCCAGGATCAGCCACGACACGCGCTGGCCAAGCGCGCCCAGGATCGGCAGGCGGACCCCGTCGACGACCCACGCCCACAGGAATTTCAGATTGTAGACGAGGAAGGCGAGGCTGAAGGCGGTGATGCTTTTCTTGTCGAGCCCGTCCTGCGCTAGCCGCGTGGTCAGCGTCGCGCCGATCATCGCATAGGGAAAGCCCGAAGACACGCCGAGGAAGAAAGCCGCCAGCGGGGCGGCTTCGGTGTAGGGACGAATGCCCTCGGGTAGGCTCGCGCGCCAGCCCGTCGCCACATTCTCGTCCATCGCGATCGCCATACGCTGCTCCACCCACTGTCGATTGGCGCCATGCTAGCAGGACGAGCGAGCGGTGGAAGGGTGGACGGACAAACCCGCGCCAATACTGTGGAAATGCAACTTGCGTTAAACGTTTTGAAGGCGCAGCGTCGCATCATGGACGCCATTCCCCGCACTTTGCGCCCGACCCATGGGCAAGTCGCGCTGGCCGACGCATTGGCGCGCGGCGAAGCGGCGATGGGCAGCCGGATGACCAGCCTGCCGGCGCACATCTATACCGATCCGGCGCGGTTCGATCATGAGACAAAGCGTCTGTTCGAGCGCTTTCCTCTGCTGCTCGGTCCCTCGGCGATGCTGCCCCATGTCAACCAGGCAGTTGTCCATGACGGCTATGGCGTGCCGCTGATCATCACGCGCGACGGGGACGGCCATGTCCATGTGCTGGCCAATGTCTGTCGCCACCGCGGGACACGATTGCTCGATGCGGATGGGCCGGTGCCGGCAACGCGGATCGTGTGCCCCTATCATGCCTGGGCCTATCGCGCCGATGGGGGTCTCGCGTCCCTGCCTCGCGCGGAATGTTTCCCGGGGCTGGACAAGGCGGCATACGGCCTGGTGGAATTCACGTCGATCGAGGCGGGCGGGCTGATCTGGTTTTCGCGCGATCCCGCTGCCGACTTCGCCAATGAGGCGCTGCTTGCGCCCGACCTCGATGCGTTCGGGATCGCCGATCTCCACCTCTACAAGCGCAAGGTCCACGAGGTCGCCGCCAACTGGAAGCTGGTGATCGACGCCTTCCTCGAGAGCTATCATGTCCAGCGGCTCCACGCCTCGACCATCGCCGCCTTCTTCGCCGACGGGATCACCGTCGCCGACCAGATCGGCCGCCATCAGCGCGCCGCCGTCGGTCGCGCCGACTATCTCAATGAAATCGACCGTAGCGACTGGCCTGCGCTTCGCCGCGCGGTGACCTATACCTATCAGCTGTTCCCCAATTCGGTGGTGATCGTCAGTCCCGATTACATCAACCTGCTGATCGCCATGCCGCAATCGGTCGGCCACACGCTGGTTGAGGACATCATGCTGATCCCCGAGGAGCCCCAGACCAACGAGGCGGCAGCGCATTGGGCGCGAAGCTGGGACCTGCTCGACGCGGGTACCTTCGGGACCGAGGATTTCGGCGCGGCGGCGCTTGGCCAGCGCGGGCTCGAATCGGGGCTGATCGACAACATCATGCTCGGCACGCTGGAAAATGGTGTCGCCGAATTCCACGCCAAGCTCGACGCGGAGCTTTAGGGCTGCGTCACGGCCCGGTGATCGGGAACAGCTCCAGCCCCTTGGGCAGCTTGGGGGTCTTGCCTTCAAGGTGGTCCTCGACGGCGCGGATCGCTTCCTTGAGTACGGTCGGGCTGAAGGGCTTGATGAGGCACCCAACCGAAACGTCTGCGGCTTCGGGCGGGCAGTGGCCGGTGGCGAACAGGACGGGCACGCCGCGCGCACTCGCCTCGCGGGCCAGATCGACCCCGCCTCGGTCACCACTAAGCTTGACGTCGCTGAGGATAAGGTCGACGGAGCCCTGGTCGAGGATCGCGACGGCATCGGTGTAATTGTCGCACGTGGCGACGACCTCGTAACCCGCGCTTTCGATAAGCGTTTCATTGTCAAATGCGGTCAATGGTTCGTCCTCGACGACAAGGATCCGCTTGACGACCTGTTTGCGCTTGCTGAACAGCATGGGTGTTCGGCCCCTAGGAGGAAAGATGACAGGCCCGCAACGAACGACGCGACCTCCGGTGCCACGCGGTCCGCGATCTAACGCGCGCGGGCCGCAAAAGTCGGGGCCGCGCCCTGGTCCAACCCGCGATGACGGCCCGCAGCGCATTGCTAAATTGCTCGCCCGCGCCGGGATCGCGTCCCGCCGCGAGATCGAACGGATGATCGACGACGGCCGCGTCGCGATCAACGGCGAGGTGCTGACCACCCCCGCAACGGTGCTCGTATCGCTCACCGGAGTGACGGTCGACGGCAAGCCGGTCGCCAAGCCCGACGCCGCGCGGCTGTTCCGCTTCTACAAGCCACCGTCGTGTCTGACCGCCGAACGCGACCCGAAGGGCCGCCCGACAATCTATGACAAGCTGCCGCCGGGACTGCCACGATTGATCCCGGTCGGCCGCCTCGACTTCATGACCGAGGGGCTGTTGCTGATGACCAATGACGGCGAACTGAAGCGCCAGCTCGAGCTGCCCTCGACCGGGGTCGAGCGCACGTACCGCGCGCGGGCGTTCGGCGAGGTCACGCAGGAGCAACTCGAGGATCTCGCCGACGGGGTCGAGATCGAGGGCATCCGCTATGGCTCGATCAACGCCAACCTCGAGCGGCGCACCGGGCGCAACTGCTGGATCGAGATGAGCCTGACCGAGGGCAAGAACCGCGAGGTCCGCCGCGTGCTCGCCTATCTCGGGCTGCAGGTGTCGCGCCTGATCCGCACGGCTTACGGCCCGCTGAACCTTGAAGGGATGGAAATGGGCGACGTCTACGAGGTGCCACGCGAGGCGTTGTTTGCCTTCCGCAAGAGCCTCAAGGGCGGCCCGAAGCCCGACGCGGCATGAGGATCATCGCCGGGGAGTGGCGCGGCCGGAAAATCGTCGCGCCGCCGGGTGACGCGACCCGGCCGACCGCGGATCGCACCCGCGAGACCTTGTTCTCGATGCTGGTCAGCCGGTTGGGCTCGTTCGAGGGCCTGCGCATTGCCGACCTGTTCGCGGGCAGTGGCGCGCTCGGGCTCGAAGCCCTGTCGCGCGGTGCGGCGCATGTCAGCTTCATCGAAAATGACATGGCGGCGGTGAAGGTCATCCAGGCGAACCTGGTCGCCCTTGGTGCAACCGCCCGCGCCGACGTCCGCCTCGCCTCGGCGCTCAAGCTGCCATCCGCGCCAGCGTTCGACCTGATCCTGGCTGACCCGCCCTATTCGCCCAAGGCAGCGGTCGCGACGATCGCATCGGTGACACGCGCGGGATGGCTTGCCGAGGGCGGCTGGCTGGCGATCGAGACCGCGCGGAAGCAGGCGGTACCGCCGCCCGAGCATCTCACGATCGACGCCGAGCGCGATACTGGACCCGCGCGGATCACGCTGCTGCGGGGCTGATGCGCGGAGTTAGGCGCCCTTCGACTTCGCGCCCAACCCGCCGACTTCCTTCAGCAAGCGCGCTCCGATTGCCGCCGCCGCCGCCTTGCCGGCTGCCTTGACCGCTTTGCGCGAGCCATCGGCCGCCACCGCGCCGGTTTTCGACGCAACCCCATACTCGGCGATTGCCGCGACCGCTGCCATCGCACCCACGGCAAGCAGGTCGGTTACCAATGGATGGTCGGCGAGCTTGAAGATGGCGTCGACTCCGTTGGCATTGCCTTTCGCCTTCTTCTTGTCGGCCTTGGGCTTGCTGTCGGCCTTCTTAGCCTTCTTGCCATCCGCTTTCGCCATATCGCTCTCCTCGCTCAGCCATTAATTCGTCGCATGTCGGCGTCGGGGAAGGGAATGGCAAGAGCGCAGGCCGCCTCACGGTCAAGCTCGAGCCACGCCAGCGCGTCCGCCGGGCGCAGCATGACCGGCATCGCCTTGGGGTGGACAGCGCCGACGGTCGCGTTGGCGTTGCACGTCAAGAACGCCATAAACGGGCGCCCGGTATCTTCCTCGGCGCTACCTTCCTTGGCGGTACCGTCCCTGGCACCCGGCCGCCACAGCCCGGCGAAAGCGAACAGCGGGTCGCGCTCTTCGTGCATCCCGAACCAGTGCTTGCGTTTGCGCTTCGTCGCCGGGTCGGGCTGCGCACTCCATTCGCAAAAGCGCGTGACCGGCACAATGCAGCGCCGCTCGATATTGCCCAGCGCCGAGCGCCAGAAGGGCGAGTCGAGGTTGCGCACGTTAGTCACCGGCCGCCCCTTCGCCGCGGCTGGGCCCGGGAAGCCCCACGTCATCGTCTCCAGCCTGAGCCCCCCGTCCTCGCCGCGCTGCAAAACCGGAGCGGTCTTGCCGGGGTAGATTTCGTCGAACGGCGGCAGGTTGGCGGTATCCCCCTCGAACCCGCCGAACATCCTGCGCAATTCATCCACCGTCGCGGTCATCGTGTAGAGATTGCACATTGACGGTCGCCTTTTCAGGAACCCCGCTCGCTGCTAACTACCAGACGCGCGGAACGAACATGAACGGCTTGTTGTTTCCAGTTCACGCAACCGATACCATCATTGTTGCGTTGGACACGTAACGAAACCCTGAAAGGAGCCTTTCCCCATGCGCAAAACCATGCTCGCGCTTGTCGCCACATCGATGGCGCTGCCGACCATCGCGCTGCCGACCGCTGCAGACGCGCGTCACCGCACTTATCGCAACACCGCATATAGCAACACTTACTGCCATCGCCGCAGCGGCACGACCGGGACGGTCGTCGGCGCGGTCGGCGGCGGACTGCTCGGCAACGCAATCGCCGGCGGCACCGCTGGAACATTGATCGGTGCCGGTGCCGGTGCCCTCGCGGGCCGCTCGATCGAGCGCCACAATATGGGTCCCAAGTGCCACCGCTATCGCCGCTAAGCCGCGTCTAGCTGACTTTATCAAGGCCGGCGTTCCCTCGGGAGCGCCGGCCTTTTTTAATGTAGAAACGTCCCATTTACTCCTCGTCGCTAATCGACCAGTTTCCGAGCCGGGGGATTAGCGATGTTCAGCCAGATCGATCTGCAGGACGCGGTGGCCGCAGGCGCCATTACCGCGGAAAGTGCCGACGCGCTTCGCACGTTCGTCGATGAGCGGCGCGGGCTGTCGGGCGCCGACGACGAGAATTTCCGCCTGCTCACCGGGTTCAACGACATCTTCGTCAATATCGCAACAATCATCCTGCTCGTCGCCGTGGGCTGGCTAGCCGCGCTCGCGGCAAGCCTGTTAGCCGGGGTCGCGGTTGCCGCGGTTGCCTGGGGCCTCGCGCTGTTCTTCACCGAGAAACGACGGATGGCGTTGCCGTCGATCACCCTGCTCATCGCGTTCGTCGGCGGGATCGCCTTTTCTGCTGCCCAACTCGTCGGTGACCTATCTCATCCTGGCCCGGGCATGATGATCCTCGCCGGTTTCGCGGGTGCCGGTGCCGCCTATGTCCATTGGCGCCGCTTTCAAGTGCCGATCACCGTCGCCGCTGGCGCCGCGGCGGGTGCGTTGATCCTGATCGGCGCGGTGGGCGACCTTACGGGACGCTCGATCGGGACGACCCCAGTCCTCATCGTGACGCTGGTCAGCGGCGTGGGGATCTTCCTCCTCGCGATGCGCTGGGACTCGTCGGATCCCGCGCGCGTCACGCGCCGCAGCGACGTCGCCTTCTGGCTGCACTTGCTCGCCTCGCCGATGATCGTCCATCCGATCTTTGCCTTGCTCGGACTCGACAAGGGCGGCGGAGGACCGGCTGGCGCCCTCGTCATCATCGCGCTTTACGCATTGCTTGGCATCGCCGCGCTGGCGATCGACCGCCGCGCGCTGCTTGTCTCGGCGCTGGTCTATGTGCTTTGGGCGCTTGGCAGCCTGATGCAGAATTTCGGCAAGAGCGGTCTCAATATCGCCTTGACCGCCTTGGTCATCGGCTCGGCCCTGCTAACCCTGTCGGCCTTCTGGCACCAGGCGCGGCGAGTGGTGGTCGCGAAATTGCCCGACCCCATCCGTCGAACGCTACCGCCGGTCTATCGTCAACCTACTCCGCAACCAGCTTCATAAGCCGACGTTCGAGCGGGGCGAGCACGCCGGCCAGTTCATGACCGCGCCCTAACACCGCGCCATGTTCGCTTATCAGGGCATAGGCACCCTGCTTCTGACGGAGTTGGGGACGTTTCTCGATGCGCACTTCGGGCCGCTCGGCGGTACGGCGAAAGGCCGAGAAACTCGCGACGTCACGGTCGAATGACATGGCGTAATCGCGCCAGTGGCCGGCGGCGACCATCCGCCCGTAAAGGTCGAGGATGCGCAGAAGTTCGGCGCGGTCGAAGGCGGTCAGGCTGTGCCGGTCCCGGGGTCCCGGAAACGGCGTTATAACGCTCAAGCGCTTTTTACCTTGGCGATCGGGACAAGTGGCGCAGCCGCAACCTCGCTCGCGGCGCGAAGCGCGGCCAATTCCTGCTGCATCGCCGCGACCTGCTGCTCGAGCGCCATGACCCGCGCCGGCTGCGGATCGCAATCCTCGCCGCAGGGCGTCCCGTAAGCAACGAAGCCCGGGCTATAGTGGACGACATCGGCGTCGACCGGCCGCGCCGGGATGCCGACGACCGTGGTTTCGGGCGCGACGTCCTTGGTCACGACCGCATTGGCGCCGACCCGAGCCCCCGCGCCGATGTCGATCGGCCCGAGCACCTGCGCGCCCGAGCCGATGACGACGCCGTTGTGCAAGGTCGGGTGACGTTTGCCGTGGATCCCGTTCGACGGGTTGGTTCCGCCCAGCGTGACGCTCTGGTAGATGGTGACGTCGTCGCCGATCGTCGCGGTCTCGCCGATCACGGTGAAGCCATGATCGATGAAGAAGTTGCGGCCGATCGTCGCGCCGGGGTGGATGTCGATCGCGGTCAGCCCCCGGCCGACATGGTTCACGAACCGGGCGAGGAAGAACAGCCTGCCGCCGTAAAGCCAGTGCGCGACGCGGTGGAAGCCCAGTGCCCATACGCCCGGATAGAGCAGGATTTCCCAGCGCGAACGCGCCGCGGGATCGCGCGCCTTCACCGAGTCCAGATAATCGATCAACGGCGAGATCAAGTTCCCGTCTCCTTTGTCATATTCGCAATATGTAGGACGGGATCCCGCAGTTGCAAAGTTCAGAGCGTGGCGTGGACCGTAGCGATCGCCTTCATCACCGCGGCGCCGCGCGCGACATTGGCGGTGGGCTCGTCGATCTTGCCGGCAATCTCGGCTTCGGCGGCATCGACCAGCGGCTTGTAGGCCGAGCCGTGCGCGCAAGCGAGAAACAGGCCATATTTGCGAGTCTCGCCGATCAGCTGGTCGAACAGGATCGACGACAGGTTGAGGCGAAGGTCCTTTGCATAGTCAGGAATCTTGTCGCCGACGGTCAGCATGGGATGCTCATTGCTGCATTGCAGGAGGAAATGATGGTTGCATCATCCAGGGTGCTGGCGTTTATCGTTCAAGGCGGTTAGATCGATCACACTGATCGGAAAATACGATGATTGTTTACCTGCCCACCATAAAGCAGCTGCAATATCTCGTCGCGCTGCGCGACTATGGCCATTTCGGCAAGGCGGCGGAGAGTTGCTTCGTGACCCAGTCGACGCTGTCGGCGAGTTTGCGCGAGCTCGAGACTCTGGTTGCGGTCACGCTGGTCGAGCGGACGCGGCGGGTGGTGCGGTTCACACCGCTGGGCTTGCGCATTGCCGAGAAGGCGCGGCGGGTGCTGCGCGAGGCCGAGGAGCTCGCCGACATGGCGCGGGCAGAAGGGCTTCCGCTGACTGGCGAGCTGCGCATGGGGGTGATCCCGACGATCGCGCCGTTCCTGCTGCCCGCGATCCTGCCGCGGCTGCGAGGGCGGTGGCCCGAATTGAAGTTGTTCCTGCGCGAGGAGACCAGCCAGGCGGCGTGCGACGCGCTCCACCGCGGGCTGCTCGACTGCGTGCTGCTCGCCGCTCCCTATGCCTGCGGCGAGGTCGAGATGATGGACCTGTTCGAGGACGAACTGCTGATCGCTTTCCCGCCGGGCGAGAACCCGCCCGCGACGATCGCGGCGCATGCGATCGACGAGCATCGGCTGCTGCTGCTCGAAGACGGGCATTGCCTCAAGGACCATGCGCTAGCGGCGTGCAACCGCCCGCAGCTACGCGCCGAATCGCGGATGCTGGGCACGTCGCTCCACACGCTGGTGCAGATGGTCGACAATGGGCTGGGGCTGACGCTGGTGCCACAGATGGCGGTGTCGGCGGGGATCCTCGACGGAACCGGGATTGTCACGCGCAGGCTCGATGCCGACCAGTCGTCACGGCGGATTGCGCTGGCGTGGCGCAAAGGCAGTCCGCGCGCCGCCGAATTCCGGCTGCTCGGCGATGCGCTAATCGAGGCCCAACAGCCAGCGTGACAAACTGACTGGCCGAACCGTCGCCCCAGGCGCGCCGAGCGCGATCTCGGCGCGGTGGGCCATCATCCATTCGAGGCAGGCGCAGCGGCTATCGAAGCGCGCATAATTGCCGCGCGACGGGGCGACGACGGCGGGGCACCCAGTAGATCCGTCTCGAATCGAGCTCATCGCCCCGAGAAGAATCTGGCGCGTGCACCGCCGCCGGCCGGATCAGGCCGCCACGTCGTCAGACGCCACCGCCGACGCAAGGTCGAAGCGGTCGGCATTCATCACCTTGGTCCAGGCCTTGACGAAGTCCTTCACGAACTTCTCCTCATGGCCCTTCTCGGCATAGACTTCGGCGGTCGCGCGAAGCTGGCTGTTCGACCCGAAGATGAGGTCGGTCCGCGTCGCCCGCCAGCGCTCCTGCCGCCCGCCGCGGTCATAGCCGATGAACTCCTCGTCGCCGCTCGTGTCGACCACTTCCCACACCGTGTCCATGTCGAGCAGGTGCACGAAGAAGTCGTTGGTCAGCTGGCCGACGCGGTCGGTCAACACGCCGTTCTTCGACCCGCCATGGTTGGCGCCGAGCACGCGCAGCCCGCCGATCAGCACCGTCATTTCCGGCGCCGACAGGCCGAGCAGCGAAGCTTTGTCGAGCAGCAATTCCTCGGTCTTCACGCTATGCTTTGTCTTCAAATAGTTGCGAAAACCATCCGCTGCGGGCTCCATAACGGCGAAGCTCTCGGTGTCGGTCCACTCCTGCGTCGCATCGCCGCGCCCGCCGGTGAAGGGAACGTCGACCGCGAAGCCGCCGTCACGCGCTGCCTTTTCGACCGCCGCTGTTCCGGCGAGCACGATCGCATCGGCCATCGACATCGACCCGCGCAGGCCGTCGATCTTGGCAAGAACGCTCGCCAGCTCGCCCGGATCGTTGACGACCCAGTCCTTCTGCGGCGCAAGGCGCACGCGCGCCCCATTGGCCCCGCCGCGATGGTCGGACTTGCGATAGGTCGAGGCCGACGCCCACGCCGCCTTGACCAGCTGCCCGACGCTGAGCCCGCTGCCGAGGATCGCAGACTTGAACGCTGCGACATCGGCCACCGACGGCGCGATTCCGGCGGGAACCGGGTCCTGCCAGATCAGATGTTCCTTGGGGACCTCGGGCCCGAGATAGCGCCCGATCGGCCCCATGTCGCGATGCGTCAGCTTGAACCAGGCGCGCGCGAACGCATCCTTGAACGCCTCATGGTCGCGCCTGAATTTCTCCGAGATCACGCGGAATTCGGGATCGACCTTGAGCGCCATGTCGGCGGTGGTCATCATCGTCGGCACGCGCTTTGAGGCATCATGCGCCGAGGGGGCCATGTCCTCCTCGCGCTGGTTGATCGGCTGCCACTGCTGAGCGCCAGCCGGGCTGCGGACGATCTCATAGTCATAGTCGAGCAGCAGCCGGAAGTAATTCTCGCTCCACTCGGTGGGTGTGTTGACCCACGCCCCCTCGATCCCGCTGGTGATGGCGTGCGCGCCGATGCCGGTCTCGAACGTGCTGCTCCAACCAAGCCCTTGCAGCGCCATGTCCGCACCCTCGGGCGCATCGCCGACCAGGCTCGCATCGCCCGCGCCATGCGCCTTGCCGAAGGTATGCCCGCCGGCGGTCAGCGCGACGGTCTCCTCGTGGTTCATCGCCATGCGTTCGAAGGTGATCTTGATGTCGCGCGCCGACTGGAGCGGGTCGGGGTTACCGCCTGGTCCTTCGGGATTGACGTAGATCAGTCCCATCTGGATCGCGGCGAGCGGATTTTCGAGCTCCATCTCGCGATCGGGCTGGATGCGGGTTTCCTCGGCATCGACCCATTTCGACTCGGCGCCCCAGTAAATGTCGCGCTCGGGCTCGAAGACGTCCTTGCGACCGCCGCCAAAGCCGAACACCGGTCCGCCCATTGATTCGATCGCGACATTGCCGGCCAGGATGAACAAGTCGGCCCAGCTGATCTGCTTGCCGTACTTCTGTTTGACCGGCCACAGCAGGCGGCGGGCCTTGTCGAGATTGCCATTGTCCGGCCAGCTGTTGAGCGGGGCGAAGCGCTGCTGTCCGCTATTGGCCCCGCCGCGCCCGTCGGCGGTACGATAGGTCCCTGCGGCATGCCAGGACATGCGGATGAAAAAGGGCCCATAATTACCATAATCGGCGGGCCACCACGGCTTGCTGTCGGTCAGCAGCGCGACGAGGTCGCTCTTGAGCGCCTGGTAATCGAGCGACTTGAAGGCTTCGGCATAGTCGAAGTCGGGACCCATCGGGTCGGGCGATCCGCCGCTCTGGCTGAGCACGTCGAGCGGGAGCTGGTCGGGCCACCAATCATTGTTGGTGCGGCCAAGCAGCGCGCGTGACGCCTTCGCGCTGATCGGGCAGCCGCCCGCGGTATTGCCGGTCTTCATGTCCATGATGGGTCCTCTCCAGGATCGGTGTTGGGGAGGGACTAGGCTCGTATGCCAAGCGATCAAAGCGATTAAACTTAGTCAGCACGAACGGAAAAATCGATCAGTCGAAATGCCGCATACCGGTCCTCAGATAATCCCAGCCGGTGATCAGCGTCAGCGTTGCGGCGACCCACAGGCAGACGAGACCGACGCTGTGGACCCACGGCATGAGTGGCACCGCACCGCCAAGGATCAGCGCTCCGAGCGCAATGATCTGGAAGGTCGTCTTCCACTTGGCGAGCTGGCTGACGGGCATCGAAATCTGCAAGCTGGCCAGATATTCGCGCAAGCCGGAGACGATGATCTCGCGCAGAAGGATGACTAGCGCGGCGATGATGTGGAGCCCAGCAATCTCGGGGATCGGGTTCTCCTTGCGGCTCGAGATCAGCATCATCAGGACCGCGGCGATCATGATCTTGTCGGCGATCGGGTCGAGAAACTGTCCGAGCCGGCTAATCTGCCCTTTCGCGCGTGCAACGTAGCCGTCGAAATAATCGGTCAGCCCGACGATGCAGTAGAGCACGAAGGTGATCGCATAATCGATCGGTACCGGCCGCCACAGCAGGAACACCAGGATCGGGACCGCGAAGATGCGCGATAGCGTGAGGAGGTTGGGCAGGGTCAGCATGGTGAGCACAGTCTGATAGGCGCCACGACGCGCGCGTCAAACCCGCCCGGCGCGGGACAGTCGTCGCAAAGCCGATTGGCTTTGTCGCCCGAGCCGCTATGGCTTGCCCCGATTGCGGCGAAGTCACTTGCCGGCAACGAGGATTTGGCGAGCGCCCGAATGCAGGACAGTCTTCACCTGCTCAAGACCCGGCGCTTCCTGCCCCTGTTCGCGACCCAGTTTCTCGGCGCGTTCAACGACAACCTGTTCCGCACCTCAATGGTGCTGCTGGTGATTTATGGCATTTACGGCGACCCACAGCAGGAGGCGACGTTCAGCGCGGTCGCCGGCGGGCTGTTCATCCTGCCCTTCTTCCTGCTCTCGGCGCTCGCCGGTCAGCTGGCGGATTCGATCGACAAGGCGCGCATCATCCGCATCGTCAAGACAGCCGAAATATTGATCATGATAGTCGGCGCGGCTGGCCTGTTGCTTCACAACGTGCCGCTGCTGCTTGTCGCGCTAGCCGCGATGGGGGTCCATTCGACCTTCTTCGGGCCGATCAAATATGCCGTGCTGCCGCAGCATCTCGAGGACAGCGAAGTGCTCGGCGGCACCGGCCTGGTCGAAGCCGGGACCTACGTAGCGATCCTCGGCGGGACATTGCTCGGCGGGGTGCTGGTCTACCAGCATGCCGACGGCTTCCACGTCGCCCGCGCCGCAGTCGCGGTAATCCTCGTCGCGCTGATCGGACGCTGGGTCGGCGGGATGGTGCCCCCGGCGCCGCCCCAGGCCGACGCGCCGCCGCTCAAGATGGACTGGCACATCATTCGCGCCTCCGTCACGCTGGTCAATGCGACGCTCCACATCCGCCGCCTGTTCATCGCCATCCTCGCGATCAGTTTCTTCTGGGCGATGGGGGCGGTGCTCGCGGCGCAGTTCCCGCCGCTGGTCAAGAACGGGCTCGGGTCGGACCAACATGTCGCGACGCTGTTCCTCGCGGTTTTCTCGATCGGCGTCGCGCTCGGCTCGGTCGCGGTCAACCGGCTGCTCGGAGGGCATGTCTCGGCCCGTTACGCGCCCGTGTCGGCACTCGGCATGGGCTTGTTCGTGCTCGACCTGTATCGCCGGGTGAAGTGGTGGCCAGAGATAGCGCCGGGTGAAAAGTTGCGCGGGCTCACGGCGTTCCTCGCGCTTCCGAACAGCTGGGCTGTGGTGCTCGACCTGTTCGGGGTCGCCATCGCCGGCGGGATGTTCGTCGTGCCGCTCTACGCCTTCCTGACGACAACCGTCGCCAAGTCGAAAACCGCGCGCACGGTCGCCGCGAACAACATCGTCAATTCGGGCTTCATGGTGCTGGCGACGTTGATCCTGACGCTCGCCGTCCAGCTCGGCGTGACGGTGGCCGACAGCCTACTGATCGTCGCCATCGCCAGCGTCATCGCCGCCTGGCTCGGCTGGCTTCTGCACAAGGCCTGCGACTGACGGGTCAGCCCAGGTAGATCGCGACGAACAAGAAACCGCCGAGGAAAGTCGTCGCGAACAGCCGAAGATCGTCGATCGTATCCTGAGACGGTCCATTGTCCTCGATCAGGTCGAGCAAGAACGTCCGCCCGCGACCGAAGAGGCGGGGATCGAGGGCGATGATCGACTGCATCAGGCGCATGCGACTTTCTTAACGCCGCTTTTACCATGTCTTCAACGCCAAAATCGGGGCACGCGCTCCCGCTGTCCCACGCCGGGACGAAGCGCGACTGACAAGCGTCATCGCGGCGACAGGCGGGGATCCCGGCAGAAGAAATTTGGATTGAGGGAAGTGCGGGCGCCAACGACCGTCCATTCCGCCGCTCAGGGATCCCGGCCTGCGCCGGAATGACGTCAGCCGGCGGCCTTGATCGGCCCGGCGCTCGACACCGGCACCCCGTGATTCTTTCGCGCGCGCACCATTTCGCCCGCCCGCTCGGCGGACATCGGCTTGCCGAAGTACCAGCCCTGGCCGACAGCGCAGCCCATCGCCAGCACCGCGGCATGGGTCGAGGCATCCTCGATTCCCTCGACCGTCACCGGTACGTCGAGCGCGGTCGCCAGGGTCGTCACGGCGCGGACGATTGCTGCACTCTGGCGGTCGCGCTGGATCGTCGCGATGAAGCTGCGGTCGATCTTGATCACGTCGAACGGCAGCGTGCGCAAGTGGGACAGCGACGAGAAGCCGGTTCCGAAATCGTCGAGCGCTAGCCTAATCCCTTGGTTCTTGAGGCTTGTGACGATCGTCCGCGCTTGGTCGATGTCGGTGAACAGCGAGCTTTCGGTGATCTCGACCACCAAGCGGTTGGCCGGGAAGCTCGTCTCGCGCAGTAGCCGGACGATCTTCTGCGCCAGCCATGGATCGCCAAGCATCGCTGGCGACACATTGACCGACAGGCTGATTGACGCATCCCATGTCGCCGCATGGACGAACGCCGCGCGCATGACCTGCTCGGACAGGCGCCCGATTACCCCGATCTCCTCGGCCACGGGGATGAACATGTCGGGCATGATGATCCCCGATAACGTGTGGTT
Organism: Sphingomonas sp.; assembly: GCF_025362505.1. Classification (GTDB taxonomy): domain Bacteria; phylum Pseudomonadota; class Alphaproteobacteria; order Sphingomonadales; family Sphingomonadaceae; genus Sphingomicrobium. Next base: position 14,321 of record NZ_JANYGG010000048.1, read on the forward strand.
CCACCGCGCGAGCGTCTCGAATCCGACTAGCTCGCCAGTCTCGAGATCGATCTGCGGCTCGAAGTGCGGTTCGAACTGCTCATGCTCAAGCGCGAAGCGGATGCCCTGCTCGATCTTGCTGTGCGCCAGAAGCGCGCGTTCCATGCCCGCGTCGAACCACACCGGCCGCGCCGAGCGGCTGCTCTTGGCATGGTCGAGCGCAATGTCGGCGCGGCGCAGCAGCTCGGCGACTGCGACCGGCCCCGCCTCCGCCATCGCGATGCCGACGAACACGCCGACCTGGATATGCTTGTCCTCCACTTGATACGGTTTGGTGATCGCGCGGATCAGCGCCTCGCCGATAATCTCGATAGCGGGCCGGTCGCCCGGGCTGCGGACCATTGCGAGCGCGAACTCATCGCCGCTCAGACGCGCCACCGCGACCTCGCGGTCGACCACCGCGAGGATCGCCGCCGCCAGCCGCCGCAGCAATTCGTCGCCGACGTCATAACCATGGCGGTCGTTAATGCCCTTGAAGCGGTGCATCTGGACCGAGATCATGACCATCCGCTCGCCGTCGCCGCGCGCGGCTCCGGCCAGCACGGTGGCGCGATCGACGAACCCCTTGCGGTTGAGCAGCCCGGTCATCGCGTCGGTCGTCGCGATCAGTGCCGCGCGATCTTCGCTTTCAGCGCGCATCTGGCTTTCGTGCTGGACATCGACGTAGCGCCGCCAACCGAACAGAATCAGCGCGACGTTGAGCGTCAGCGCGGTGCTGGCGATTTGGATGCCACCGTCAAATCGGTCGGTAGCGAAGCTGATCTGCCGGAAAAAATGACTGCCGTTCCAGATTAGCAGCATCACTGCGCTGATCAGGATGCCGAGCACCAGTGCGTCCCGCTGCGCGCTCGCTACCGAGCCCGATCGAACCGCTCCTCGCCGAAAGAAATCCGCCCACTTCACCCAAAGGCCAATAACCAGACTGAATTAAGATATTCCTCCGATCTGGGTTTACAGGGCGTTGGCCCTTTCTCGCAGATGAACATCCAGTTTGGTGCGCGACGCAGTCTGGAGCGAACTAGTCTCTTGAAGCGCTTTCCCATAGAGGTGGGTAAGTAGTGCGTAAAACGCGTCGCTCGGCGCCGGTCGAAGGGATTCAGCAAGCGTAAGTCGATGAAAGATTGTGGATCGGCGTAGAAACGGGACCCTGCCAAGGTCCCGCTTACTGAATTGATTTCTGTTCATAAATCGGCCCAGGGGTGGGGTCCC